>JAZKFD010000115.1:0-74985 GCA_040386635.1 Pseudomonadota bacterium | reverse complement strand
ACCGGACGATTATGACCACGATTGCCGACAACCTTCAAGGCGTGCTTGCGCGGATTGCCGCCGCATGTGCGGCCTGCGGCCGCGACCCGGGCGAGGTCACCGTGCTGGCTGTTTCCAAGACATTCGGCCCCGAGGCGATACGCGAAGCGGCGGCCGTCGGCCAGAGGGCCTTCGGTGAGAACTACATCCAGGAGGCGGTCGAGAAGATCGCCCTGATGCAATCGATGCCGCTCGAGTGGCACTGCATCGGCCCGATCCAGAGCAACAAGACACGGCTGGTGGCGGCCAACTTCTCCTGGGCTCATACGGTGGACAGGATCAAGACCGCGCACCGGCTGTCCGAGCAGCGCCCCGCCGGCATGCCGCCGTTACAAGTGTGCATACAGGTCAATCTGGATGGCTCGGCGACGAAATCAGGCGCCCCGCCGGCTGCCGTGCTCGGTCTTGCGCGCGAGATGGTGCAACTGCCCAATCTGCGCCTTCGCGGCCTGATGACCATTCCCGAACCGGCGGCCGATTTCGCCGCACAGAAGGCGATTCACCTGAAGGCAAAAGCGCTATTTGACGAATTGCGAGGCGCCGGCCTGCCGCTGGATACCCTGTCCATGGGAATGACCGGCGACCTGGAGGCGGCCATCGCAGCCGGCAGCACCATGGTGCGGGTTGGCACTGCGATCTTCGGCACGCGCGAACCACAGCCCCTGCGTCCCTGACCGCGACTTTGACCGGGGCCCGACATGACCCGGGCTCACTTTTTCGGCAGCATCATCGGCTTGATGTTTCCGCAATCGCCGCCCTTCCACCTGCCCTGGCCCTCCATGTTCATCCGTTCGGACTTACCCTCCATCAGAGTGGTGACGGTCATCTTCATGTTGTAGGCCTCCGGGCCCATGAACGTCACCTCCCCTTCTCCGCTGGAAGGCGGGTTGGTGCAGACGAAAGCGATCTTCATCGAGTTGCCGGAACGGGCCTGCTGCGTGGTGCGGCAGTCGCCTTGCTGCACCGGCATCTCGTTGCGCTCGGCCATCTCGCGGGTCATGCACATCTTCACGCTCATGCCGCCCGGCCCACCCGCGCCGGGCTTGACCCCTTGCCGGGCCATCATCTCTTCCATCATCTTGCGCTGCTCGGGCGGGACGGCCGCCATCTGCGCCTGCATCTGGGCTTGCGCCTGCGCAAGCTGCCGTCCACGCTCGCCGTCCATCTGCATCTTGTTGGTGATTTCCCAGAGCCCGGGTTTGAGGCCCTGCGCCCCGGCCGCTCCCGCCACTCCGGCAAGGCATGCGAAAGCTCCCGCGAGTGCGGCTGCACGGAAATTGTGAGATTTCATGCGGATTCCCCGGCTGAAAAAGAACCATTTTGCGGCACTCGCTTTTGCAATTCTGTGTGCTTTTGCTCACTAGCGTAGCTCGATCACTCCAGCGTCGCCTGGCGCACCGCGTGTTCCCAACGCGCCATCAGCTCTGCCGCCCGTGCTGTGTCCAGGGCCGGAAGAAAGCGGCGCTCGGACTGCCAAAGTGACGCGAGTTGGTCAGTGCCGGTGAATACGCCGCTGGCCAATCCCGCCAGATAGGCCGCGCCCAGCGCCGTCGTTTCGGTCACCGCCGGCCGCACCACCGGAATGCCCAGCAGGTCTGCCTGAAACTGCATCAGCAAATCGTTGACACACGCGCCTCCGTCCACCCGCAGCTCACTCACCGGCGCAGCGCCGGCGGCAACCGCGTCGCGACTCATCGCAAGCAGCAGTGCGGCGCTCTGGTAGGCGATGCTTTCGAGCGCGGCGCGCGCAATGTGTGCAATGGTGGTGCCGCGCGAAAGACCGGTGATCGTGCCGCGAGCGTCCGGTTTCCAGTACGGCGCGCCCAGTCCGGTGAAGGCCGGCACCATCATCACGCCACCCGAATCCGGCACGCTGCCGGCCAGGGCCTGCACTTCACCGCTGCCCTTGATCGCCTGCAACCCGTCGCGCAGCCACTGCACCACTGCGCCCCCCACAAACACACTCCCTTCGGTGGCAAATTCGCACCGGTTGGTGACCTGCGCAGCGCTCGTGGTGAGCAGGCCGTTGGTTGACGTCTGGAACTGGCCCCCCATGTGCATCAGCATGAAGCAGCCGGTGCCGTAGGTATTCTTGGCCATGCCTTCCCTGAAGCAGGCCTGACCAAACAGCGCGCTTTGCTGGTCGCCTGCGACGCCCCCGATCATCACGGAAGCTCCCAGAACCGAGGCCTGCGTGAGCCCGTATTGCGCGCTGGAAGGCAGCACTTTCGGCATCAGCGATCGCGGCACGTTCAGCAGTGCCAGCAGTTCATCGTCCCAGGCGTTGCGGTGCACGTCGAACAGCATGGTGCGCGATGCATTGGTGACGTCCGTAGCGTGCAGCGCGCCACCGGTCAACTGCCACAGCAGCCAGCTGTCGATGGTTCCGAATGCCAGCTCACCGCGCTCGGCCTGCGCCCGCGCACCGGCAACGTTGTCCAGCAGCCACTGGATCTTGGTGGCCGAAAAATACGAGTCGATCAGCAGGCCGGTGCGTGACTGGATCAGCGGCACGTGGCCTTCGTCGCGCAGCCTTGCGCAGACCGGCTCGCCACGCCGGTCCTGCCAGACGATGGCGTGATGGATCGGCCTGCCGGTGCTGCGATTCCAGAGCACCGTGGTTTCGCGCTGGTTCGTGATGCCCAGGGCGCGGATGTCAGTGGCCTGGAGCCCCGCTTTCGCCAATGCTTCGCGGGCGGTGGCCAACTGGCCCTCCCAGATTTCCATCGGGTCATGCTCGACCCAGCCGGGGCGGGGAAATATTTGCGGCAGTTCCTTCTGGGCTTGCGCCACGACGCGCCCCTGACCATCGAAGACGATGCTGCGCGAACTGGACGTGCCTTGATCGAGTGCGAGTAGATAAGTCATCCCGCGCAGCATATACGGCTGAATCGATCCTGCAGACGACAGAAAGCCCCTGCAAAGGGGCTTTCTGAAAGGCGCGCCATTACTTTGCGCTTGCCGGATTCCGGCGCTGGGATTTCGTCGGGTCAGGGCTGGCGGACGGGCCGCTCACCACGATTGCCTGGTCCACCTTCAGGCTCGCTGGCATTACGGGCCCGCCCGCCAGCGTTGGAACGATCCGGGCGTTCCGTGCGCTCCGGACGTGCCGGGCGTGCACCTGCCGGTGGCGGCTCCGTCGCCGAGCTGGCAGCGCGCGCGGCAGCCGAAGCCGCAGGGGCCGGCGCAGGGGCAGGACGCGGGAGCGCCTGCGCTGGAGCCGTTGCTGGTGGCGCGGCTGCCGCCGGACGGTCTTCACGGGCACCGGGTCGCGCATCGCGGTCACGTCCGGGGCGTTGCACAGGCGCTTCTACCGACGCAGCCGGACGAGCTGGCGCCGCCGCTGGAGCGGGCGCAGGCGCAGGCGCGGGGGACGGTGCGGGAGCCGGTGCAGCACGGTCCTCGCGTGCACCGGGTCGCGCATCGCGATCACGTCCGGGACGTTGCGCAGGCGCTTCCGCCGACGCAGCCGGGCGAGCTGGCGCCGCCGCTGGGGCAGGCGCAGGCGCAGGTGACGCCGACGGTGCGGGGGTCGGCGCTGGCGCTGGCGCTGGCGCCGGAGCAGGTGCCGGAGCTGGCGCCGGAGCAGGTGCCGGAGCGCCCGAGGGGGGGGCTGAAGGCCTGGATGCGGCCGAGCGTGCGGGCCCCTCGGGGCGCTCAGTTCGGTCGCGTCCAGGACGCGAAGCAGTGGCCGCTGGGGTCGGCGGCACAGGGGTCGTCACCGCTGGGGCTGCAGGTGCTGCTGGTGCTGCAGGCGTTGCGGGTGTCGCTGGCGTTGCAGGGCCGCCGGCAGCGCCGGGGCTTGCTGGCGTCGCTGGCGTCGCCGCCCCCGGCGCAGCAGCGTTATCGCGATTCGCACGTCCCGGTCGGCCACCGGGCCGCTCGGGCCTCGAAGCTGGAGCAGCCACCGGCTCGGCGGCTTTCACGACCTTGACCGCCGGCGCGCTGGCGGGCGCAGCAGGCCTGATGGCCGCTACAGCGGCGGCATCGAGCGGCTTGCCGGCGTTGGCAGTTAGCGCCTTGAGCTTGTCTTCGAACGTGGGTTGTGGGGGCGGGGGCGCAACCTGCGCAACCACCGGCCGCGTGTTCGCGCGTTCAGGGGGTCTGGCACCGCCCGGGGCGCCAGCGATGCTGGCGCGCACTGGCGCCACCGGCGCAACGGTAACGACCGGTGCGCGCTGTGCCAGCTCGGAAGCAAGACCGACGCGTTCCCGGGGCACCGGCTGCGCTTGCGCAAATGCGGCAGCTGCCATCGCGATCAGCGCACCTGGCAAACTCTGATTCACATAACGCACAGGCTCGTTGCGATTGCCGTAGTAGCGCTCCACCACGTTGCGATCTGCGCCGGCATTGACGCTGTAGAAATACTCTCGGCTGGCCGTGTAGGCGGGGCGGTAAACCTCGCGGGGTGCCAGCGGGAACCAGCCGACGGTGTTGCCCGAACCAGGAGCACCTGATCCGACGAAGGCCACCAGCGCCGGCGCGTAAACCGGCCGCTGCGTTGCCGGGCCGGGAACCCAGGACCACTGGCGATTGATCTGGGTCCAGCGGCCGTAGTGCGACGGCGCGAACCCCCATGGCGCATCATCAACCCAGGTCCAGCCCCAGGGATCGATCCAGGACCAATGCCCATCGCGGTAGGGCGCCCAGTCGGCCGAGACATTGCGCGGAGACCACACCATTCCGTATTCAGGGACCTTGCGCCAGGTGCCATTCGCGTCAAGGTCCTCATAGCCGATCATCTCGGCCGAAACGTACCTGCGGGACGGCGATGCGTCCCAGCGGCGATCGCGCTGGGTGCTCCAGCGGTCCAGTTCATCGACGCGCAAGGCGGCAATGGACTCATAGTCAGAAAGGCCGGTGTCGTAGAAGCGGTAACTGCGGCGTTCGCTCACGACAAAGGCCCGGCCATCGCCATAGACCTGCGCCAGGCCCTGGCGCACGGCCACCAGGGTCGAGTCGTCCTGTGGATCGACTTCAATGCGATAGCTGCCGGGACGGCGGATCGAATAGGCGAGATTGGGTGTCGCCACTTCAAAGACCTGGCCCCGGTCGAGCTTGCGCACGCGGATGTTGAGCGTGCCCTGGGTCAGTTGGATCTGGGTGATCCGGTCATCCAGGTTCAGCAGGGTGATGCTGGTGCCGGCCCCGATGCGCACGGCGGAGGTGCCCATCTGGAGTTCGGCGCGCCCGCCCCGGTCCACCCACAGGCGGTCGCCGGTGCTGAGCGGACGGTTGATAGCCGCTCGACCCCAGTCGCGTTCGCCCCCAGGCGAAAAGCTCGCGTTCCCGGATACATGGGAGAGCCTGGCCACGCGCGATGGCGGATCGGCCCAGGCTGCATTGGCCACGATCAGGAGCACGAGGCTCAGCAGCCACCGTACCAACCCGCGTGAAAACAGGTCTGTTTGCATTTTTTCTCCTTCGACTTCCGGCGCTTGAGTGCGCTGGGAGAGCCTAGGCGGTATTGAAGAGTTCAACCTGTAGGCACTTGCGCTACAAAGCAGTCATCCAATGCCGATACTGCGGCACTCAATCCATTCGCCCCTTTCAGTTGTCATGCCCACATCTCACGCGCAGCGCCTGCCCTTCCCTTATCGCCCCGAAGCAGATGTCGTCGCCCATCGGCTGCGACTGCTGGGCGGTGCGCTCGACTGGGCCGCCGCCGCCTCGGTCGCCAGGCCTTGGGTTGACGGGGTTCGAAAGCAACCTCCGCCCTTCTGGGCGATGGAAAACCTGCTGAAGGAATATCCCATCTCCAGCGCCGAGGGCCTGGCGCTGATGCGCCTGGCCGAAGCCCTGCTGCGCGTGCCCGATGCCGAGACCGCGATCGCGCTCACAGCCGACCAGCTGGGCAGGGCCGACTTCGAAGGCGCCACCGATGGGGCGCTTGCCCGGCTGTCGCAAAGTGCGATCGCCTTGTCGAAAAAATTCCTGCCCTCTGACCGGGAGCAGGGACTTCTCTCGCGGGTCGGAGCCAGAACAGTGGTCGCCGCCACGCTGCGTGCCGTTCAATTGCTGGGGCGGCAGTTCGTGCTGGGGCAGGACATTCATGAAGCGATGCGCGAGGCGGACGACGCACGCAGGCGCGCGCGCAAGCCGGGCGTTTCGGATCCGGCCCAACCCAAGACGAATAAGCCCCAAGAGCAATCGCCTGGGCTCAGATTCTCTTATGACATGCTGGGGGAAGGCGCGCGCACGGAAGAAGACGCGCTGCGTTATCTGGCGAGCTACACCGGCGCGATTGAGTCCATTGCGAAACACGCGCGCACCGACGGTCCGGTCGAGCACAACGATGGAATCTCGATCAAGCTGAGTGCCTTGCATCCTCGGTATGAACCGCTGCAGCGCCATCGCGTGATGACCGAGCTGGTACCGCGCGTGTGGACGCTGTGCGAACTGGCGGCGCGCGCCAACATCAACCTCACCATCGATGCCGAAGAAGTGGAGCGGCTCGAAATATCGTTGGACGTCTTCGAAGCGCTGGCAGCAAGGATTGGGCGCGACCATCCGGCCTGGCAGGGCTTCGGGCTGGCGCTGCAGTCCTACCAGAGCCGCGCGTTCGAACTCATCGAACACGTTGCAGGCATCGCCCGCAAGTACAAGTTGCGCCTGATGTGCCGGCTCGTCAAGGGGGCGTACTGGGATGGCGAGATCAAGCGCGCGCAGGAGATGGGCCTGCCGCACTACCCGGTCTTCACGCACAAGCACCACACGGACATCTCATACCTGGCCTGCGCACAAGCGCTTCTCGGGTCGCAGGATGTGATTTTTGCCCAGTTCGCAACGCACAACGCCGCCACCATTGCCGCCATCGTGCAAATGGCAGAACGCTCGTCCGCCAGTTTCGAGCTGCAGCGCCTGCACGGCATGGGCGAAGGCGTGTACCGCGAAGTACTGAAGAACACGCAGATTGCGTGTCGCGTGTACGCGCCAGTCGGGCAGCACCGCGATCTGCTCGCCTATCTGGTCAGGCGCCTGCTGGAAAACGGCGCGAACTCTTCATTCGTGCATCAGCTGGCGGATGAATCGATCGGGATGGACGAATTGCTCGTCTCGCCCCTGCATCTGCAAACCACGCCCTCATTGCCATTGCCGCCGGATATCTACGGCCCGGGTCGCCGCAACAGCGCGGGTCTTGATCTGACCGTGGAATCGCACCGGTCGCCACTTTTTGAAGCCGTGCATTCGCTGCAAGTGCCGGTCATCGCGCAGGCACCAACTGAACAGGTCGAAGCGGCTGTCGCACGGTCCCTGGCCGCGTACCGTTTGTGGCGCGAGGTGCCGGTAGCCCGGCGCGCCGCGATCCTTCGCAAAGCGGCAGACAGGATGGAGGCGCAGATGCCCGCGCTGTGTGCGCTGCTGGTGAAGGAAGCATTCAAGACCTGGGGCGACTGCGTATCCGAGGTGCGCGAAGCGGTGGACTTCCTTCGGTACTACGCCAACGAGGCGGAGCGAATCATGCAGCCGATGGCAATGCCAGGGCCGACGGGTGAAAGCAACGAGCTTCGACTGACTTCGCGCGGCCCGTGGGTGTGCATCAGCCCCTGGAATTTCCCCCTTGCGATCTTCACGGGACAGATCGCCGCTGCGCTCGCCACCGGCAACACGGTGCTGGCCAAGCCTGCCGAGCAAACGCCTGCCATTGCGATGGAGGCGGTGAAACTGCTGCACGCCGCCGGGGTGCCCGACGACGCGTTGCAACTGCTGCACGGACCGGGTGAGACAGTTGGTGCCGCGCTGGTTGCAACGCCTCGAATCGCGGGTGTGGTGTTCACCGGCTCGACGCAGGTCGCACGCATCATCTACCGCGCGCTCGCCGCAAAAGATGGCCCGATCGTGCCGCTGATCGCCGAGACCGGTGGCATCAACGCCATGCTGGTTGACTCCACCGCGCTGCCCGAACAGGTGGCTGACGCGGTGATGCAGAGCGCATTCCGCTCGGCTGGCCAGCGGTGCTCTGCGCTGCGCCTGCTCTGCGTGCACGAAGGCATCGCCGATGCGGTCATCGGGATGATCCGGGGCGCCGCGCGGGAACTCGTGGTTGGAGAACCCGTATCGCTGTCAACCGACGTAGGGCCGGTGATCGACCGCGAAGCCTTCGACAACATCATGAGCTACCTGCGGCAAAACGGTGGTTCGCCGGGGATCGGGCAGGACGGCCGTCACGACAGCCACTACTACATCCAGCCCCAGATCATCGAAGTCGCAAGCGTCGCGCAAGTGCGGCAGGAAGTCTTCGGCCCCGTCCTCCACATTGCGCGCTGGAAGGGTGATCCGCAGGACGTCATCGACGCGATCAATGCGCTCGGATGGGGCCTGACGCTGGGCATCCAGACCCGAATCGACAGCCGTGCGCTGGCGCTGGCGCAGCAGGCGCACGTGGGCAACATCTATATCAACCGCAACATCATCGGCGCCGTGGTGGGTGTGCAGCCATTTGGCGGCGAAGGACTGTCGGGTACCGGCCCCAAGGCAGGCGGGCCGCACTATCTGCTGCGGTTTTGCGCCGAGCAGACACTCACGATCAACACGACAGCCGCCGGAGGCAACGTGCAACTGCTCGCCTGAGCGTGCTGGCCAGAGGTATGGCCGTGAGCGAACCAGCGCGCAGGACAGGATTTCTCAGGACCCGCGTCGATAGAATGGGCCCGCCCCTTTCATCGAGCCCCCATTTTCCATTGCCGCTCGACACGCTCTCCCTCGCCGAAACCCCCGAAGGCATCGCACTGTCACTGCGACCCGCGGGCCTGGTCTCGCGCTGCCTGGCCTATCTCGTGGATTTCGCGGTACGGCTGGGCATCTTCTTCGTGATTGCAATGGCAGCCGGTGCGATGGGCGGCATGGGAATGGCGTTCTTGCTGATTTCTTATTTCGCGCTGGAGTGGCTCTATCCGGTCGTGTTCGAACTTGCGCGCTCCGGTGCCACCCCGGGCAAGCGGATGATGGGCTTGCAGGTCGTGATGGATTCCGGTTTGCCCGTGACGCCTGCCGCGTCGCTCATCCGCAATCTCCTGCGGGCGGCGGATTTCCTGCCGGCGATGTATGCAGGCGCTGCCGTTTCGATGCTGGTGCGACCGGATTCCAAGCGTCTGGGTGATCTTGCTGCGGGCACGCTGGTCATCTATGCCGACACCGTCAAGCTGCATGGCGAAGTGCCGCCGGCCACGCCCGCCGCTCCGGCGCGCAGGCTCACGCCGAATGAACAGGTGGCAATCCTGGACTGGGCCGGCCGCGCGCATCGGCTCACGCCGGAACGGCTGGAAGAGCTTGCCCTGCTGGCCGAGCCGGTGCTGGCACCAGGCAGCGGCGCGGCGACGACCCGCCTGATGGCAGTGGCGCACTGGTTGCTGGGCCGGCGCGAAGGGCCGGTGCAATGAGTCCGCTGCAATTCGAGGCAGCGCATGAACCGGCCTGGGCCGAGCTGGAGACCCTGCTCGATCGCGCCGAAGGCAGGCGCGGCACCGACACGCGCCGGTTTGTCGCGCGCCTGCTGCAGCGCGCCGACCACTCGTGGAGCGGCGAGCGTCTGGCATCGCTTTATCGCGGCGTCTGCGAGCACCTGGCGCTTGCGCAATCGCGCGCTTACCCCGTCCATCTCACACACAGGCTGGAGATGCTCACACAGCGTGCGCACCGCCTCATCTATCGCCGCAGCGCCTGGGGCATGAAAGGGCTGGCCCGCCTGGCACTCATCGAGTTCCCCCAGTCGGTGCGCTCGCATGGCAGTTACCTGCTTTTTGCCACGCTTTTGTTTGTCGTGCCTGCGTTTGCGATGGCCGTGGCCGTCTGGTTCGATCGGGGCTTCATCCTTCATCTGGTGGACGCGGCTCAGGTCCAGCAGTTCGACGCCATGTATGGCGACAGCGCCGGCGCGATCGGCAGGAGACGCGACGCGAACAGCGACTGGCAGATGTTCGGCTTCTACATCATGCACAACATAGGGCTGGGCTTTCAGTGCTTTGCGGGCGGCATCTTTGCGGGCGTAGGGAGCGCATTTTTCCTGGTGTTCAACGGTCTTTTTCTCGGCGCCGTCAGCTCCTACCTGATCGCCAGCGGGCATGCAGAAAACTTTGTGTCGTTCGTCATCACGCACGGCGCGTTCGAGCTCACGGCCATCGTGCTGGCGGGTGCGGCGGGGCTGCGACTGGGACACGCGTGGCTCGCGCCGGGGCAGCTCACACGGCTCGAAGCGGTGAAGCTGGGCGCCCGCGAAGCGATCGTGGTGGTCTACGGCGTGATCGGCATGCTGCTGGTGGCCGCTGCCATCGAGGCCTTCTGGTCGTCGGCACGCTGGGTGCCACCCGAGGTGAAGTACGGCGTCGGCACGGCCTGCTGGATGCTCGTGCTTGCCTACCTGCGCTGGCAGGGCCGGCCGGCGGCCTCGCCTGCCTCAGCCTCACAGGAGCGAGCCCGTGCGGGTTGAGGCCCTCGCCATCGAGCTACGGCCGCGTCCGATGACCGAGGCGGCCGATCTCGGCGCCGCCCTGGTGCGCGAGCACGCACGATCGGTCTGGAGCTGCTACGCCGTCGTGATGGCAATGGTCCTGTTGCTGGCGATCGCATCGAGTGACATTTCGCCGTGGGCTCCGACACTGGTCGTGTTCCTGGCCAAGCCCTGGATGGACCGCACGCTCCTGTTCGTGCTGTCCCGCGCGGTTTTCGGGCAGGAGACGCGGCCACGCGACCTGTGGGCGCAGCGCAAGGCGGTGTGGTGGTCGCAGCTGGGCGCCGCGCTGCTCGTGCAGCGTCTGTCGCCCTGGCGCTCTTACACCCAGCCTGCCTTGCAACTTGAAGGCCAGCACGGCAAGGCACGTCGCAAACGACGGGAGCAGCTGCTTGCCGGCAGGCGCGCAGCCGCCCTGCGGATGCAGTTCGCGTTCAGTGCGACAGAAGGGGCACTGATAGCCGGTGCGTACGCGGCCATGCTGTGGTTTGCGCCGGAGGGAATGCAGGCGGGCCTGCTGACATGGCTGGCCGATGCCGACGCGCTGGGGAATGTTTTCGTCTCGGTATCGATCTACTCAGGCGTCGTCTTCGCACTGGAGCCCTTCTTCGTGGCTGCAGGCTTTGCGATGTACCTGAACCGCCGCGTCGAGCTCGAGGCATGGGACGTCGAGCAGGAGTTTCGCCGTGCGTTCGTTCGCTGAGCGAGCTCCGGCCAGGTTGATGCGAACCGCATGCCGGCAGCTTGCGCTGTGCGCTTGCCTGATGCTGGCGCCCGTGGCCTGCTCCTATGCCTCGACCGGCAACGCCCCACCGCGCACCGAAGTCGAGGCCGCCGCCGCCCGTGTTGCCAAGGACCCGAATCTGCCCGGCAGTATCACCGTCAGGAAGCTGCGCCTGCGCGATGACGACGCGCCAGAAACGCCCTCGCGTCCTGCAGGCGCTTCGCTGCAATGGCTGGTCGATCTGCTGCAGTGGATGACTGAGGCAGCACGCCTCGTGGTCTGGGTGGCAGGGGCGTTGGCCGTGGCCTTGTTGCTGGTCGGTATCCGCCACTGGATCAAGGTACGCGCGCAGGCGACCATGCCGCCGCGTGCGGGCTTGCCCAGCCACGTGCAGAGCCTGGATATCCGCCCCGAAAGCCTGCCCGATGAAATAGGTGCCGCAGCTGCGCAGTTGTGGCAGCAAGGGGAGCGACGCGCCGCGCTCTCGCTGCTGTACCGGGGCGCGCTTTCGCGGCTGGTCCATGACCACCAGATGCCGATACGCGCGGCAACGACCGAAGGCGAATGCGTGACGATCGCCAGCACACGGCTTGACCTTCCGGCCGCGCAGTTTTTCGCACGGCTGGTGCGTGCATGGCAGCTTGCGGTGTATGGCGCGCGCATGCCCGCTGACCAGGACGCGCTTGCGCTTTGCCGCGAGCTGGACGCCGTCCTTCCGCTCAAGAAAGCGACCCCTGCCGCATGAACCGGGCCAGCCTCGTGCGCATCCTTCTGGTCGCCCTGCTCGGCGCCGGTGCGGTGTGGCTGCTCTCGAATGGCGAGTGGACAGACGTCCAGGTGCCGCGGCCCGCAAAAGGCGAGGCCGTGCGCAATCCGCACTACGCGGCGCAATCCCTTGTGCGGGAGCTCGGTGGACAGGTCGTGCGGCGCGGCGACCTCGATCGCCTGCCACCGCCAGGGGCGCGCCTCGTGCTGATGTCGCGCCACTGGGACCTGTTTCCCGAGCGGGCTCCCCGGCTGCGCCAGTGGGTTGAGCAAGGCGGGCATCTGGTGATCCATGCGGGCCTGGTGGATCATCCGGGTCTTGCGTGGCTGCCGATCAAGTCAATCGCCGCGAAATTCGATGAGGCGGCTCGACGCAAGGATCGCACGTGCCGGGATCTGACCGAGCCCGAACCGCTTGCGCCGACCTACGCAGCGACGCGGGTGATGAAGATCTGCGCGCGCATGAGCCCCGAGATGCTCGAGCCCGCCACGGGCGCCGCAGCTGTTTGGGAACTCAGGAGCGAGCTGGGTTCGGAGGTCATGCGCGTGGCGGCTGGTCGCGGCACCGTCACCGCGTTCGGCCCCTGGGGACTGCTGGACAACCCCAGCGCGCTGCGCGCCGAAAACCCGCTGGTCATTGCGGCGATCCTGCAGACCCGACAGAAAGCCGAACATTGGTTCGTTGTCGAGGAAGCTCGCGACCCATTGATCCCGTGGCTTTGGCGCCAGGGCTGGCCCGCCGCCTTGCTGGCCCTTCTCGCCCTGGGCGTGTTCCTCTGGCGGGGCGCGGTGCGCTTCGGACCCATTGCTGCACCCGCCGATCGCAACCGGCGCTCGATGACCGAGCAGATAGCGGGCACCGCGCACTTCCTGCAGAGGCACGGTCAGGACGCCTTGCACCAGGCGCAGGTGCGTGCGCTGCACAGCACGGCGTCAAGCGTCCTGCGTCAGTACCGGCAGCTTGACCCGGCAGCGAAAGTGACGGTGATCGCAAAGGCGACCGGCCTTGACGAACAGCTGCTGTCCCGCGCAACGGCGATCACACCCGCCGCACGATTACCTGGCGCACTCGCAGCCGATCTCGAGGTGATCGAAACTGCGCGACGCCTGCTGCAATCCAGACTTCGACCGACCCCATCAACCCGATCCCCCGGTTCATTCCGACCCTGAGGCCCCATGCCCACCATCAATCCCGAACACCTCACCCGCGCCGCCGAGCTCCTTCAGGTGCTGCGCCTGGAAATCGGCAAGGCCGTCGTCGGCCAGCAGGCGGCGGTTGACCAGACCCTGGTCGCGCTCATCGCGTCCGGCCACGTCCTGATCGAAGGCGTGCCCGGCCTGGGCAAGACGCTGCTCGCAAGGGCCCTGGCCCGATCCATGTCCCTCGGCTATGCGCGGGTTCAGTTCACGCCCGACCTGATGCCCTCGGACATCACGGGACATTCCGTGCTCGACCCGGCTGACAGCGCGGGCGGCAGCATGGGCTCACTGCGTGTGCATCGCGGTCCGGTGTTCACCAACCTGCTGCTGGCCGACGAAATCAACCGCGCCCCAGCCAAGACCCAGAGCGCGCTGCTGGAAGTGATGCAGGAATACCAGGTCACGATAGAAGGTCGCGCCCTCGCCCTGCCACAGCCCTTCATGGTGATGGCCACGCAAAACCCGATCGACACAGAAGGCACTTATCCGCTCCCCGAAGCGCAGCTCGACCGCTTCCTGCTCAAGATCAACATCGGCTATCCGGGCCTGGCCGACGAGTCGGCCATCGTGCGGCTGACCACCGACCAGCAGGCGGGCAACCAGTTTCCGCTCGATACGATCCATGCGGTCATCGACGAGCGCCAAGTGCTGGAGTTGCAGCGCATGGTGTCGTTCATCGCCGCAGCGCAGAGCGTGATCGACTACGCCGTCCGCATCGCACGCGCCACCCGCGACTGGCCCGGCCTTTCATCGGGTGCGGGACCTCGTGGTGCGATCGCGCTGATCCGGGCGGCACGCGCAACGGCGCTTGTGCAGGCGCGCGACTTCATCACGCCCGACGACATCAAGCATCACGCCCTGCCGGCCCTGCGCCATCGCGTGCAACTCGCGCCCGATGCGCAACTGGAAGGCCGGTCGGTTGACGAGCTCCTGCTGGCGGCCATCGACAGCGTCGAAGCGCCGCGCAACTAAGCCCCTGCAAAAGAAGCCACGCTTGCCGACCATGTCCGTCGTTCCCAGCCTCCGTGTCGCGCATGGCCTTGTGGTCCTGGCGGTGTCCGCGGCTGCTGCGTTGATCGCCCAGGTGCCCCTGGGGACAGTCGCCATGGCCTGTGCCGTGCTGCTCGCGGGAATCGGCGCCTGGATTGCCATCGACTACACGCGCAGCCGCCGTATCTGGAATGAAGCGCCGCTGCGTGTGGAGCGAAAACTCCCGCACGTCTTCGCATTGGGTGTGCCTACGGTCGTCAAGATCACCTTGTTCAATGAGGGGCGAGCGCCCTGGCAAGTCGATGTTTTCGATGAGGTCGATGCGCGCTTTGCATGGGAAGGGCTGCCTCAGTCGGTCACGGTGCCGCCGGCTGGCCGCATCGACCTCCACTACTCCGTCACCGCGCAAAAACGAGGACTCGCGCACTTCGGCGCCACACAGATTCGCTGCCGCACACCCGCAGGGTCTCTGCAGATCCGCCGTGTGCTGGGCATACCCTGCACGGTGCGCGTCTATCCCAACTTTGCGGCCGTCGCAGGCTATGCGTGGCTGGCGGGGGACCGGCGCCTTGCGCAGATCGGCGTCAAGACGTACCCGCAGCGCGGCATGGGCACTGATTTTCGCCAGCTGGCCGATTACCGGCGCGGCGATCCGGTCCGGCACATCGACTGGAAGGCCACGATGCGCCACGGTCGACCCATCGTCAGGGAGTTCCAGGACGACCGCGACCAGCGGGTGTTTTTCATGCTCGACTGCGGCCGGCGTATGCGCGCCGATGAGGGCACGCAGGCGCACGGCGGCAGTCACTTCGACCAGGCGCTCAATGCATTGATGCTGCTGGCCTGGGTGGCGCTGAAGGAAGGCGACGAAGTCGGCGCCATGACATTCGGAAACGCACCGGGTGAGCAGCGCGGCTATGCACCGCGCAAGGGCACGGCCACGCTCAATGCGTTGATGAACCAGCTGCATGACGTGGAGCCCGGCACGACCCACTCGGATTACAGTACCGCCGCGCAGGAGGTGCTTCGCATGAACCCGAGGCGCGCACTGGTGATCATGCTCACCAACTTTCGCGATGAAGGCGCCAGCGAGCTCCAGCCGGCGCTTCAGCTCTTGCGCCAGCGGCATCTTGTGCTGGTGGCAAGCCTGCGCGAGACGGTGATCGCGCGGATCGCGGCTCAGCCGCTGGGCACTGCGCAGCGCAATGTCGAAGTGGCGGCCGCCCACATGTTCGACCAGTCACGCCGCGACGCCTTCGCCCGTGTCGTGGGCAAGGATGCGCTTTCTGTGGATGTCGAACCCGCGCTGCTCGCGGTGACGCTCGTCAATCGCTACCATTCGGTCAAGCGCGCCGGCCTGCTGTGAGCCCCCGCCCGCCCTGCCAGGGAAACCATGAATTCAACCGATCTGCCCGCCAACCCCTATTCACCGCCGACAGCACGCGTGCTCGATGTCGATAGCGCCGCCACGCAGGTCCAGCCGCTGAGGGTTTCTACCTTCAAGGGGCGCATCGGGCGGCTTCGTTACCTGGCCTGGATGTGCGGGGGCTACCTGGTGCTGTTCGGGCTTGCAGCGCTCGGCGGCCTGTTGGCTGGCATGGCAGGCGCACCTCGCCTGGTAGATGCGGTCACGGGCATTGCGGGCCTGATCTTCATCATCTTCTGGGTGTTCTGGACCATCCAGCGAAGTCACGATATGGGCTGGAGCGGCTGGACCTGGCTGTGGACCATCATTCCGTTCGTGGTGCTGGTCTGGATTTTCAAGGGTGGCGACAAGGGCAGCAACCGCTATGGCGCACCGCCTCCGCCCAACAGCCTTGGCGTGCATGTGCTGGCCTGGCTGCTGCCGTTCATCTTCTTTTTCGGGGTGCTCGCGGCCGTTGCCATCCCGGCTTACAGCAGCTACAACAAACGCGTGAATTCGGTCCAGGCGCGATGAGCTTTTCTGTCCACAGCCACTACCAGACGCTTGGCGTTGCGCCTGATGCGTCGCCCGACGAAGTGCGGCGGGCCTATCGCAAGCTCGCGCAGAAATATCATCCCGACCGCAACGCCGGCAAGGCATCCGCGCAAGCCGCGATGGCCAGGGTCAACGGGGCCTACGATGTCCTTGGCGACGCGCAGAACCGCAGCTTGTACGACGCGGCACTCGCAGCTGCGGCAGCCCGCAAAGCCCAGACGTGGATCCGGGCCGCATCGCTCGTGCCGCCGCTGACCCGCGGCTCATGGTCGCTGGTGTTCGGCATCTCGGCCCTGAGTACCGCGATCTTCGGCTTCGCCACGCTCTACACGGCAGCCACGCCCCGCCCGGTCATGGTGGTGCCGGCGCGAGTTTCGCAAACCGTGCCGGGGGTCGGCGCGGGATCCGAAGCGGCGTCAGCCATGTCTGCATCGCCGATGCCCCCTGTCCCCGCGATCGAGCCGTGGAAGGAGCCCGCGACTTCCCAGCGGCCCACTTTCGCAGCGACCGACCCTGTCACCCGGCTGGTTCGCGACGGCGTCAAGCCTTAGGGCGCGCGTCGGCCGCAAGGACCGGCGCCACCCAGGCTTGCCGCATCGTCACGAACTCTTCCGCCGCCGTCGGGTGGATCCCGATGGTGCTGTCGAACACGGCCTTGGTCGCGCCCGCCTTCATCGCCACCGCGAAACCCTGGATGATCTCGCCGGCTTCGGCTCCGACCATGTGCATCCCCACGACCCGGTCCGTCGCATCTTCAACCACCATCTTCATCAAGGTTCGCTCGCTACTGCCGCTGAGCGTGTGCTTGAGCGACTTGAATTCGCTTCGAAATACGGTGACGTCGCCGAATCGTTTGCGCGCGTCGCTTTCGCTGTAGCCGACAGTCGCGATGGCCGGATGGGTAAAGACAGCGGTGGGGATGAAGTCGTATTCCATGTTCCGCTCGCCCTTGCCGAAGAGCCGGTCTACCACCACCATCGCCTCGGCCAGCGCGACCGGCGTGAGTTGCAGGCGCGCAGTGACATCGCCGACCGCGTGGATGTGCGGCACGTTGGTGGCGTAGTGCTCATCGACCAGCACCGCGCCATCCTCCCGTTGCCTGACACCTGCCGCCTCCAGCCCCAGCGACTCGACGTTCGGCACACGGCCCGTGGCGTAGAGCACCGTGTCCACTTCGAGCGCGGTTCCATCGATCAGCGTGGCCGAGATGCCACCTGATGACGCTTCCAGGGACTGAACGTCGCTCGTCACGCGCAGGTCCACGCCATGCTTGCGCACTTCCTGCGCAATGAAGTTCCGAACATCCTCGTCGAACCCGCGCAGCACCTGCTCGCCCCGGTACAGCTGCGTCACCTGCGAGCCCATGCCGTTGAAGATGGAGGCAAATTCGCAGGCGATGTAGCCGCCGCCCACGACCAGCAAGCGCCGCGGAAAGGGCTCGAGATCGAACATGCTGTCCGAGCTGACGGCCAGCTCGCAACCCGCAAAATCCGGCATGAAGGGGGCGCCCCCCGTCGCGATCAGGATGTTGCGCGCGCAAAACGTTTCCATGCCCTGCGATGTCTGGACCTTGACGGTATGCGTATCGACGAACTGGCCCCAGCCGCTCACGATGGTCGCGCCAGAGCCAGAGAGCAGGTTGCGGTAGATGCCGTTGAGCCGGGCGATTTCGGCTGCCCGGTTGCGCTTGAGTGTTGCCCAGTTGAAATGCGGGGCGGGCACCTCCCAGCCGAAGCCCGCTGCGTCGGTGAAATCGTGGGCAAAGTGGGCGGCATAGCTGTAGAGCTTCTTGGGCACGCAGCCCACATTGACACAGGTGCCACCCAGAGCCGCCGCCTCGGCAACCACCACGCGCGCGCCCCGCTGGGCCGCCATGCGGGCCGCGCGTACGCCAGCGCTTCCGGCGCCAATGACAAAAAAATCGCAATCGAATGAAGGCATGGACTTCTCCTGCCCCCAGTATCGCGCGCCAGCTAGATCGTCGCTGCGTCGGTGCGGCAAGCCCGCGCGATCAGCCGGACAAGATCCGGCATCGGGGCCGGCTTCGTGAGGTGCCCATCGAAGCCCGCCGCCTGGGTCTTGCGGGTGTCGTCCTGCGAGCCGAAGCCGGTCATGGCAATCACGAACGCCGATGCCATGCCAGGCAACTCGCGCAGCCGCCGCAACGCTTCAAAGCCGTCGATCCCCGGCATCGAAAGGTCCAGCAGAACCACGTCGGGCGCAAAGCTGGAGGCGACTTCCAGGGCCTGCTCGCCGCTGTAGGCGGTCTTCACCTCGTGTCCGAGCAGCTCCAGCATGTCCGAGCTGCTATCGGCAGCATCCCGGTTGTCGTCCACCACGAGCACACGGCGACGGATTGATTGCTCTTCATTAGGCGCACCTTCCGGCGAGGTTTGGGCTGCGGTGACTGGAAGTCGCATTTGAAATGTGCTTCCCTTACCCAGTCCTTCACTGCTCGCCCTCAGCGCGCCGCCGTGAAGCTCGACCAGCGAACGAGCCAGGGTCAGACCGATGCCCAGACCGCTTTCATCAGGCAGTCTGCCGTTGGCGCCCTGGCGAAACAGCTCGAAGATCGACTCGATTTCGTCAGGCGCGATCCCCCGCCCGTTATCCGTGACCGAGGCGGTTGCAATTCTGCCGTCAGACTCGACCCTTATTTCGATCTCGCCCCCGTCCGCCGTGTAGCGTGCCGAGTTGACAAGCAGGTTCTGAACCACCTGGGCCAGCCGTGTTGCGTCTGCACGAAGGTACACCGGTTCGGCCGGCATTTCGAGCCGGATGGAGTGCCTGCGCGCTTCAAGCACGGGCCTGACTGTCTCGACGCTACGCTCCACGACATCGGCCAGCGCGACGGTCTCCAGCCGAAGCTTGATCTTTCCCGTTGTCAGGCGTCCCACGTCAAGTAGGTCATCCACGAGCCGGGTCATGTGTGTCAACTGCCGATCGATGATGTCGCGGCACTTGATCAACGCGGGATTGTCGATCGGCTGCAACTGCATCACCGACACCGAATTGCGAATGGGGGCGAGTGGGTTGCGCAGTTCGTGGGCCAACATGGCCAGGAATTCGTTCATGCGCCGGCTCGACGCTTCGAGGTCTTCGAGCTTGCGTCGCTCGGTCAGGTCGCGCGTGATCTTGGTGAATCCGGACAATTCGCCGTGTTCGTCCTTCACTGCGGTAATGATCACATTGGCCCAGAAGCGGCTGCCATCCCTGCGCAGGCGCCAGCCCTCGTCTTCGAAGCGCCCGACTTTTACCGCCTGCTCCAACTCGTATTGCGGCCATCCGCGCGCAATTGCCTCGGGTTCGTAGAAGACCGAGAAGTGCTTGCCCAGAATCTCGGCCCGTGTGTAGCCCTTGAGCTTTTCTGCTCCGCTGTTCCACGAGGTGATCAATCCTTCCGGGCTGAGGATGAAGATGCCGTAATCCTCCACTGCTTCAATCAGTTGCTGGAACCGGTGTTCGAGCGGGGCATTCACACTCATGGATGTGCAACCAGGCGACGGCGGACAGGCTTCATGATGAAGCCTGCCATTATCCGGGAGTGGCTCAACAGCCCGCGCAGCGAATTACTCTGTTGAGGCGTTGTCCTACACAACCGTTTCAGGTGACAGTTGCTCGTTTCCATTGGCCCTCCGGCTGCGATAACCGTTCTGCAACGATTCGCAGGACCTCGGGGTGCACGCCTAGGCCACAGTGGCTGGCGCGACTGACTTCGATATTCTGGGCGCGGGGTGATTCTTTCAGCATACATCCCTGCCAGCCGACCACGCCATCGGTCCGGCTGTAGATGGCCGTAGTGGGGACGGGCGGGTTTTCGCGGAGCCGATGCTGCAGCCGGGGTGTTAGTTGAGCCTTGCCGCCATTGAGCCATCTGAACACGCCGCTGACGCGACTGGCCTGCAGATCGCCAAACGGGCTCCCGAGCGTGATCACCTGCCGCACCAGCTCCGGGGTTCTCTTGGCGAGTTCGCGCGCATAGATGCCTCCCAGGCTCCATCCCACCAGACTCACCCGGCGCTCCGAGCGTCGATGAAGGTCCATCAGGCGCGCCTCGAGTCTGCTAAGCCATTCATCCAGGTCACCGTCGGGGCCGCGGTTGATCCCCATACCCCATTCGTTGCTGCAAAAGCCTGCACGGTTGAGCACGCGCCGCAGCGGCAAGGTGGACCAGTCGCCAGTAGCGAGGCCGGGCAGCACCAGCACGCAGTGGCCGTCGCCCGTGGGAGCCGGGCCGCGCGCCACCACGGACGATGCGTAATCCAGCGCCGCGCGCCAGGGCTCCAGCGCCATGAGTGCCAGCGACGGCGCCCTGGAGAAGCCGGTTGACCCGGCGGTGGCGGACGACGCCGCTGAAGGACAAGCTGTTGTCATTGGTCGAGCTTAGGCACGAACCCGGTCGTGCGGTGCGGGCCTGCCGCGCGAACCGATGTAGGAGACGATGGAAGTGCGGCAAGGGTTAGTACTGCTACAGGGGTAACCACGCCGGAGCGTCCCGGCCCTGGCTCATCCGTCGCGCAGGCAGATGCCGAGGCTGCGCGAGGGCGACCAGTCGTGGATCAGGATGCTGCCGCCCGCAGGATCATCGCGACGGCAGATGGCCAGATCGGTGCAGCCCCCTTTGCGCCGGATGGTGAAGAGGCAGAAGTCTCTCGACGCGTCCACCCACATGCCACGCGCCACCGGAGCGCACTCGGACAGCAACACCTCGCCCACCTGGATGACGCCATGCCCATCGGAGTCGACCAGGACTGTATGCCCCCAGCCAGAAGCATCGAAGCGGTGGACGTGCGGAGGCGTCATGCGGACGGCGGGGGACGCAGCAGAAGAGGCAGAAGAGGCAGACGCTTTTCGCGGCGAATGACCTGCGGCCCCAGGGTGGAATGCGACCTTGCGGCCTCTGGCTCCTGCGAAGCTGAACATCTGACGCAGCCAGGAGGATTCGCCCTCTGGCCGCGTGGCCGTATCGTCTGCAAATTCAGTCTTGTCCATGTGCCCCCGCGTTTGTTATTGGTGATCGCAGCTATTGCGACGCAGCGGGATTCTGGCAACGCGAGGCTCAAGCCAGGGATGTGAACACTGTTAAATAGTGCCAGCGCACAGTGATGATTTGTTCCCCGCACCTTTGTCAATCAGGTCAGCCTGCCTGGTGCCCCTGCAGCTCGTCAAGGATCGGACAATCGGGCCGGTTGTCGCCCTGGCAGCAATGGATGAGGGTCTTGAGCGTCTTGCGCATCGCCTCCATCTCTTTCATTCGCTGGTCGAGATCCTCCACATGCCTGGCCGCGATACGGCGAACATCGGCGCTGGACCGGCTGCGGTTTTGCCAGAGCTTGAGCAGCTCGGTGATCTCGGCCATGCTGAAGCCCAGGTCGCGCGACCGCTTGATGAACCGCAGGGTGTGCACTTCCTTGTCGGTATAGACGCGATAGCCCGATGCGGTGCGGTTGACCTCCGGCAGCAGGCCGAGCGACTCGTAATGACGCGCCATCTTGGCTGAAACACCGGAGCGCCGGGCGGCCTCGCCGATATTGAAGGTCATGAAGAAGCTCCTTTCCAGCGCCTGAGCATCAGCGCATTGGTGACCACGCTCACGCTGCTGAGCGCCATGGCGGCGCCCGCTATCACCGGGTCGAGCATTCCCAGCGCCGCCAGCGGAATGCCCACAACGTTGTAGATGAAAGCCCAGAACAGGTTCTGCCGGATCTTGCGGTAGGTCCGGCGCGAGATGTCGATGGCGTCGGCCACCAGCGCGGGATTGCCGCGCATGAGCGTGACACCGGCGGCGTGCATCGCGACGTCGGTTCCGGTTCCCATGGCGATTCCCACATCGGCGGCGGCGAGCGCGGGTGCGTCGTTGATACCGTCGCCCACCATCGCCACCGTGTGTCCACCGGCCCTGAGTTCCGCGACGATCCGGGCCTTGTCTTCGGGCAGCACTTCGGCGCGGATGTCGTCAATGCCCAGCGGTTTCGCGATGGCGTTTGCACTGCCGGCGTTGTCTCCGGTCAGCAGCACCGTGCGCACACCCTGCTCTCGCAGGCTTCGAACGGCAAGGGCTGCAGCGGGCTTGACCGTGTCGCCGAATGCGAGGAGACCGAGCAGCCGGGGAACATCCGTGACATCGGCCACCCACGAGACGGTGCGGCCCTCCGATTGCAGTTGCGAAGCCCGCGCCTGCAACGAGGCCAGGTCAACGCGCAATTCTTCCATCCACCTGGAACTGCCCAGGCGCAAAGCGCGCCCCCCCACTTCGGCAGAGACCCCTCGCCCGGCAACCGCATGCACGTTGACAGCCTGCATGGCCCCGGCGCCCGCACCCTGAGCCGCCGTCTGCACCGCACGGGCCAGCGGATGCTCGCTTCCGGCCTGTATCGATGCGGCCATGGCCAGAAACGCCTTCCGATCACCATCGAGGGCATCCGCTGCAGCCAGCTGCGGCTTGCCTTCGGTCAGCGTGCCGGTCTTGTCGAATGCGACTACGTCCACCTTGTGCGCGATCTCCAGCGCTTCTGCGTCCTTGATGAGAATCCCATGCCGCGCGGCGACGCCTGTTCCGGCCATGATCGCTGTCGGCGTGGCCAGCCCCAGCGCGCAGGGACATGCGATGACCAGCACCGCGACGGCATTGAGAATGGCCGCTTCCCAGTCGCCCGTCGAAAGGCCCCACCCCAGCAGCGTCAGGAACGCGATGCCGATCACCACGGGCACGAACACCTCGCTCACGCGATCGACGAGGCGCTGCACCGGCGCTTTCTTCGCCTGCGCCGATTCCACCAGCCGCACGATGCGAGCGAGCGTCGATTCGGCGCCGACTGCCGTTGTGCGCACCACCAGAAGGCCTTCGCCATTGACCGAACCGCCGGTCACCTTGCCGCCTTCGTGGCGCGCAACGGGCAAGCTTTCACCCGTGATGAGGGACTCGTCGAGCTCGCTCGATCCTTCGACGATGAGGCCATCGACTGCCACGCGTTCACCGGGACGAATCACCACCAGGTCATCCCGCCTGACTGCTGCGATGGGGATCTCCAGCTCCTGGCCGTCGCGTCGAACGCGGGCCGTCTGCGGCCGCAACGCATTGAGCGCCCGAATCGCCTCAGTGGTCTGGCGCCGCGCCCGCGTTTCCAGCCACTTGCCCAGCAGCACCAGCGTGATGACCACTGCAGACGCCTCGAAATAGAGATGGGGTGCGCCGTGACTTCCGTGCCGGGCCATGAGATACACCGAAAGCCCATAGCCCGCCGAGGTGCCCAGCGCCACCAGCAGGTCCATGTTGCCGGCCCGCGCCTTGAGTGCTGCCCACCCGGCGCGGTAGAAGCGGGCGCCCAGCCAGAACTGAACCGGCGTCGCCAGCGCCAGCTGCACCCACGCAGGAATGGACCACTGTGCTCCGAAGAGCATCGCGATCATCGGCGTCATCAGCGGCAAGGACAGGGCCGCCGCCAGGGCGACCGGCCACCATTCGTTGCGAGCGGGCGCCGGCGCCTGGGTGTCCGGCTCGAGGGCGTGGGCCGTGTAGCCGGCAGCCGCAACGGCTGCGACGAGTGCGGACGGCCCATCCGCATGGTCGAGCTCGACCTGTGCGGTTTCCGTGGCGAGGTTCACCGTGGCCGATGTCACGCCGGGAACCTTTTTCAAGGCTTTTTCCACCCGGCCGACGCAGGACGCACAGGTCATGCCCTCGATAGCCAGGTTCCATTGCGCGGGAGCAGTTGTCGGAGTCATGAGGCCAGTGTGAACCTTGCCATGATGTTAATGTCAATACCCTGCGGGCGATATCCACATGCTGGACGTTTCTACCGTAGGAAGGCTCACAGTTGATCCATTCGATTGATTTCACTTTATTTGGAGAACCCCATGCTTGAGTTCCAGATCCCCGACATGAGTTGCGGCCACTGCGTGGGCGCGGTGACCAAAGCCTGCCACGAGGTGGACCCGGCCGCAAAGGTGAATGTCGATCTCGCCGGCAAGAAAGTGTCTATCGACTCATCAGTGGAACCGCAGCGGTTCTCGGATGCGCTTGCCGAAGCGGGCTATCCGCCTGCGGCCTGATCTCACCGTATCGCGCAGCTGCGAAAACCCGAAAAGATATCCGTGCGATGCGGCTCGAAGAAGTTTCGGTACCGCGGATGAGAAAGCCAGCGCGAGCTTGCTTCGCACGCGCCGCGCAGCACCCGGCGCGTGCCGAACCACGGCTGCGAATAGTCGCGGTAGGGATGCGCCTGGAAGCCGGGGTAAGGCATGAATGGGGTGCTGGTCCATTCCCAGACACTTCCCCAGTCGAACCCCGGCACGGTCAGGGCCGCGCATTCCCATTCGGCCTCGTGCGGCAACCGTCGGCCCGCCCAGCGGCACCAGGCGTCGGCTTCATGCGCGCTCAGGTGGCAGGCGGCCGCGCCGGGGTCGGCACCTTCGCCCGGCGGTTTCGCGCGCGACTGCTGGCGCCAAGCCCAACCCTGCTGCGTCCACCAGCGCGGCGCCTGGTAGCCGCCGTCGTCGATGAATGCCGAAAAACGCGCCCAGCTCACCGGCTGCGAATCGATTTCGAGCGGCTCGATCTGCACCTCATGTGAATGGCATTCATTGTCGAAGGCAAAGCCCGCATCTGCGCTGCCGACGCGAAACACCTGCGCACCCACGGTGAGCGGACGGCATTGCGGAATCTTTCGCGGGGGCGCCTGTGGCACATCGATGCCCAGCGTGCGCGCCATGTAGGTCGCAGCTTCCGAATGCATCGCTTCGTGCAGGGCGCACAGCCGGAAGAAATACAACTCATCGGCGCTCGCCTGCCCGGGCAAACGGTGCAGCAGGCCGAGCGTTTCGCCCAGGGTGTCCGACAGGTAGGCACGCATGGCACCGGCATCGAGCGGCAGTTCCCAGCGATCCCGATGCGCGATGCGGCTGGAATCGAACCAGCTGTCGGCAGATGCAGGAAGAGACGGGGCGCGTTCATGCAAAGGATCACATCGGATGCCCAGCGAGCGCTGCCGGTTGCGCCCTATCCACCACGCCTGAAACCACGCGATATGCCCCAACTCCCACAGGGGCGGATTCAATCCCGGGTCATAGGGAATTCGCCAGTTGCTCGCCTGCAGGGCTTGCGCCCAGGCATCGGCAAGCTGCAGTGTTCGCGCGCGCGTCTCCAGCAACGCTTGCCGTACGTGATCGGGGCCGCCGGCACGAAGTCCCTGCGCCGGGCTATAACCGTCTGATGCGTAGTCCATCGATCGTCATCGTAAGCCCAGCCCTGGCCGACGCCAATAACGGCAACTGGCAGACCGCAGCGCGCTGGCAACAGCTTCTGCAGCCCACGCACCGCGTTCGGATCACCCGGCAATGGCCCGATGAAGATTCTGCAGGTGATGACATCTTGCTGGCGCTGCATGCGCGCCGGTCCGCCCCGGCGATCGAAGCCTGGGCCGCGCAGCGGGGCGCGCGCGGACTCGCAGTTGTCATGACAGGCACCGATCTGTACGGCGACATCGATTCCGATCCGCAGGCACGGCGCTCCCTCGCACTGGCCCAGCGCCTGGTGGTGCTGCAATCGCTGGGCATCGATGCACTGCCCTTCGATGTCCGTGACAAGGCTCGTGTGATCCACCAGTCCACCGAATCCGTCCCCCCGCATGACAAGCCTGCGCATTTCCTGAGCGCCGTGATGGTCGGTCACCTGCGGCAGGTGAAATCGCCCCGGACACTCTTCGAAGCGGCCCTGCTCATCGATGCACATGCAGGTATTGCAATCGATCACATCGGAAAGGCCATAGAAGCAGCGCTGGGCGAGGAGGCCCGCGCGACCGGTTCACGCGCGCCGCATTACCGCTGGCTCGGCGGCCTCGCACATAAAGAAACACTCCAGGCAATTGCCCAGGCGCATGTGCTGGTGCACACAAGTGCGGTGGAGGGCGGCGCACATGTCGTGATGGAAGCCATCTGCAGCGGCACGCCGGTTCTCGCTTCGCGAATCGATGGCAACGTGGGTCTGCTCGGCCGCGACTATGAAGGCTATTTCGAGCACGGCAATGCAGCGCAGCTCGCAGCGCTGCTCATGCGTTGCCGCACTGAACAAGGCAGCGCTCCGCCCGCGGCCGGCCTGCTGGACCGCCTGGCCGCGCAGTGCGCCCGGCGTGCGCATCTCTTCGCGCCGCAAGCGGAGCGCCAGGCCTTGTTGCGGCTGCTGGACGAGTTATGACAGGCCCCCACCGGCAGAGGCTCCCGGCGCTGCGAGGCGGCGCGTTCGCGCTGCTGAGCGCGGTGCTTTTCGGAATCAGCACGCCTTTGGTCCAGCGCGCAGGCGAAGGCCTCGGACCGTTTGCCACCGCCGCCCTGCTGTACGCCGGTGCGGCGATGGCTGGGGCCTTGCTGCGCCAGCCCATCGCCAAAGAAGCACAACTGCAGCGATCGGATTTCGCGCGCATCACCCTGATGGCATTGTTCGGCGCAGTCATCGGGCCCGTCGCGCTCGCCTGGGGACTTCAACACACCAGCGGCGCCAGCGCATCACTGATGCTTGCGCTGGAGGCCCTCTTCACCGCCGTGCTGGCCCGCCTGCTCTACCAGGAGGTCATGGATCGCCGGGTCTGGACTGCGATGACGCTCCTGCTGCTTGGCGGCATCGTGCTGGTGATTGACCGGGGGCTGGGCGGCAGTACGCAAATGCCGGGCCTGCTGGCCGTGCTGGCTGCAACTGCCGCATGGGGCGTGGATAACACGCTCTCGCGCGGCGTCGCCGACCGCGATCCGGGTCAGGGGGTGCTGTCCAAATCAGCACTGGGCGCTGCTGCGGCGGGAGCGATTGCGTGGCTGGCAGGCGAATCGCTGCCGCCAGCGACACAGGCGCTGGCGCTGTTCGCCATCGGCGGTGCGGGCTACGGCGTGAGTTTGCGGCTGTACCTGCTTGCCCAGCGCGAATTCGGCGCCGCACGAGCCGGATCGGTCTTTGCTTTTGCGCCTTTCATCGGTGCTGCCGTCGCCGTCGGACTGGGCGAGCGCGGCCTCACCTGGGGCATGGCAGCCGGCGCGGCCCTGATGCTGGCGGGCGTGCTTGTTCACCTGCTCGAGCGCCACGCACACCGGCACACGCACGAAGCGATGACCCATGAACACGCGCACACGCATGACGACGGGCATCACGATCACGCGCACGACGAATCGCATACCGGGCCCGTGACCGGCTCCCACAGCCACGTGCACCGCCACGCGCCAACCGACCACAGCCACCCGCATGTGCCGGATATCCATCACGCCCACAAGCACTGACTGCGTCGGTTGCGCATCGCTTGATTGCCGCAGGGGGCGCCCTGACGGACGGACGGCAGCTCAGCGGTTGGCCGCGTGCTGCCGCAGGTCAAGCATGATGCTGATCGACAGCGACACGAAGGTGCCCAGACACATCGCAGCCAGTACGTCCGTGGGCCAGTGGACGCCCAGCACCAATCGGGAAAGCGCGACCAGCGAGGTCCACCCCAGTGCGACTGCCATGGCCAGTTTGGCCGTGGCCGGCCAGAAACGGGCCGCGCACAAGGCCAGCGCCGTGGCTGCGGCAGCCGTGTGCGAGGTATGGCCACTTGGAAAGCTCGAACCCCAGAACCACTCCGTTTCCCAGAGGTCGGGCCGGGCGCGGCCGGTCGCGGTCTTGATGAGATAGACGAGCAAGGCCGCGGTTGCCAGCGAGGCGACCACCATAAAAGCCTCGGCGCGCCGCTTGATCCAGAACAGCACCAACGCCGTCACGGACACCACCGGAACCACCGTCAATGCCGAGCCGGCCACCGTGACGACATTGAAAAAGCCGTAGAGCGTTGCCGGCACGTGGGACCGGATGGAAGTCAGGATGAAGCGGTCCACGAAGCCGGATTCCTGCTCCAGCACGTCCTCGAACACCTTGGCTCCTATGATGAGCAGCACCAGAAGGCCCAGCACGGCCAGCCGGCGTTTGAGCAGGATTTCCGAATACCAGGGTTGGCGATAGCGCAGCCAGGCTTTCAGTGCGATGTGGGCGAACAGCACCAGGGCGAGGAGCAATGCCAGCTCGACAACAAGTTCGGTCAGCATGGTTGTACCGTAGCATGTCCGGATGAATTCAGTTCCAGCAATGGCCGTGGCGTTTTGCCTTGCAGTGCCCCTGGCATTGGCCAGCCCCAGCGCCGGGGCCGCAACCACCCCGGCCGGCCTGTTGCTGGACGAACTCACCTGGACCGAAGTGCGCGACGCCCTCCAGGCGGGCCACACCACCATCATCATCCCGGTTGGCGGCACCGAGCAGAACGGTGCGCACATGGCGCTGGGCAAGCACAATTTCCGGGCGGCTGCGCTGGCTGCGCGCATTGCAGCCGCTCTCGGCAATGCGCTGGTCGCACCAGTGGTCAGTTATGTGCCGGAAGGCCGTATCTCGCCGCCTGCGGGTCACATGCGGTTCCCGGGAACGATCTCGGTGCCCCAGGACGCCTTCGAAGGCATCCTCATGGGGGCGGCGCGCAGTTTCAGGCAGCACGGCTTCCGGGACATCGTCTTTCTCGGCGACTCGGGCAACTACCAGGACAGCATTGCGGCGGTTTCAGCGCGCCTGAACCGCGAATGGGCGGGAACATCCGCCCGCGTCCACCCGCTGCCGCAGTACTACCAGGCCGCAACGGGTGTTTTCAATGAGGCATTGCGAGCCCGGGGCATCACCGACACCCGGATCGGCACCCACGCGGGCCTGGCCGACACCTCGCTGATGCTGGGGATCGATCCGTCCCGCATCCGGGAAAACGCCATGCGCACGCCACCGGCGTCTGAAACTGCCTCCGGGGTGACGGGCGATCCGACCGGGGCCAGCGCTGCGCTGGGAAAAGTTGGCACCGACCTGATAGTCGAGCGCACCACAAGGGCCATTCGCGACGCCGTGGCCGTCCGGCGTTAGGATCGAAGCCTGCTGCGGGGTCCCTGCTGGCCTGCCGCAGCGCTCCTGCCTTCTCACCCGCCTCTATCCCGTTACCGACTTCATGAAAAACATCGTTTTCTGCACGCTGCTCGGCGCGCTGCTTTCTTCTGCCCAGGCGCAAACTGCGGCGCCGGTCGCGGCGATCTCCACCATTCCCGGCATGCCGGCCGTGATCGACCCCGCCAACCTTTACAGCGAAACGACGTCGTCCAAGCTTTCACCCGCCGTCTCGGGTTCGATCGAGCGGGTTTACGTGCCCAACCGCAGCAGCAACACGGTTTCTGTCATTGATCCGGGCACGCTGCAGGTTGTGGACACGTTCAAGGTCGGCATCCATCCGCAGCACGTCGTGCCTTCGTGGGACCTCAAGACCCTGTGGGTTGCCAACAATGCCGAAGGGCGCACCGACGGCAGCCTGACGCCGATCGACCCAAAAACCGGCAAGCCCGGTGCGAACATCCCGGTGGACGATCCGTACAACCTGTACTGGTCGCCGGACGGCAAGTACGCCATCGTCGTGGCCGAGGCCTACAAGCGCCTGGACTTCCGCGATCCGCGCACGATGAAGCTGGAGTTTTCGCTGCCCACGCCCGAATGCGCGGGGATCAACCACGCCGATTTCTCCATTGACGGCAAGTTCGCGATCTTCACCTGCGAATTCGGCGGGTCGGTCACCAAGATCGACATGGTCAACCGCAAGGTGATGGGCACCATCCTGGTCCATCGCGACTTCGACAAGCCCGCAGAGATGGAAAAGATCCGCAAGCAGATTGCCCAGCTCGCTCCCAAGCACGGCGGCCACCAGCACGGCGCCATTCGCGGCATGCCGGCCATGCCGCAGGACATCCGCGCTGCGCCAAACGGCAAGACCTTCTATGTGGCCGACATGGTCGCTGACGGCGTGCACATCGTCGAGCTCGAGCCCTTCCGCCAGATCGGCTACATCCCGACCGGTGTCGGCTCGCACGGCCTGTATCCGAGCCGCGACGGCAAGAGCCTGTATGTGGCCAACCGGGGCAGCAACTTCATCCGCGGCCTTCCGCGCGGCCCGGGCGGCGTGGCCGTCATCGACTTTGCCACGCGCAAAGTGGTTGCCAACTGGCCGATTCCTGGCGGCGGCAGTCCCGACATGGGCAACGTGAGCGCCGATGGCAAGTGGTTGTGGCTGTCCGGGCGATACGACAACGTCGTGTATCGCTTCGACACGGCGACCGGTGCGGTGGACAAGATCAAGGTCGGTCGCGAACCGCACGGTCTGACGGTATGGCCGCAGCCCGGACGGTATTCGCTGGGGCACACCGGCAATCTGCGCTAGCGCCAAACGATCATCCACTGACCATGGCAACCCCCAACCACACGCCTGCCCCGCCGCCCGCTGCCAGCCATCGCGCCGAATCCGAACCGGACCCGTTCGAGTTTTCGGCCGACGCTTTCGAAGTCAAGGTCGCCGAAATGCTGGTCGCCACCTCTGACGGGTCCGATGCATTGATCGACTCGTCCATCTCCGATGTGCTGCGGCTGCTGCGCACGCAATTGAAGATGGATGTGGTGTTCGTTTCGGAGTTCGCAGATGGCAAGCGGCACTTCCGGCATGTGGACCAGGCGGCCGGCAAGGAAGTCATCGCTCGCGGCGAATGCGACCCGCTGGAAGAATCGTGGTGCATGCGTGTCGTCGATGGCCGTATTCCCGATTTCATTGCCGACGCCCGCGTGCTGCAAAAGTCAGGTGTGTTGTCCGAGACGCCCTTTCCGATCGGCACTCACATGAGCACGCCGATCTACCTCAAGAGCGGCGAGGTGTACGGCACCCTGTGCTGCTTCAGTTTTGCGCCAAGCGATGAGCTGAAAGCCAGGGACATGCGCACCTTGCGCTACACCGCAAAACTTGCGGCAGACCGGCTGGAAGAAGGGCGCGCCGCCTAAGTCTCGTTGCCGCGTGCGACGCCTGAGACGCCTGCTGCTTCAGGATCGCACGACAGCGTGATCGTCACCGTGGTGCCCACGCCTGGCGCACCCGTGATAGCGATGGCGCCGTCGTGCTGCTCCACCAGCGTTCTGGCGATCGCCAGGCCAAGACCGGCGCCGTCACCCCGGGCCATGCCTTCGGCGCCCTGCCAGCCGCGCTCGAAAGCCTGCGACTGCTCCTGCGCAGTCATGCCTTTTCCGTTGTCCCGCACCTCCAGCGTGAGACTCGAGCCTGCCTTCTCAACGCTGACGCTCACCTCACAACCCGCAGGCGAATACTTGATGGCATTTCCAATGAGGTTGCCCAGCACACGCACCATCTGCGCGTAGTCGAGCCGCACGATCGCAGAAGGTAGCGGGCCGGCAACGACGCGTATCGATGCGCGTTCCGCAATTGGGGTCATCATGTTGATGGCGTCGCGCGCGAGTTCGGCAATATCGAATGGCGCAAGCGCCTGGGCAGCAGGCGTCAGCAGTGCGTTGGTGGACAACAGGCTATCGGCCATTGCGCGCAGGGCATCGACTGCCTTGATCATGCGCGCCGTCGTACTCTCCTGCTGGCCCAGCAAGGCGCGCTGGACGACCTGGGTTCCAAGCGACAACACCTGCAGCGGCGTGCGCAGGTCGTGCGCAACCACTGCGACGACTTCTTCGCGCGCAAGGGCCAGGGCATTGGCTTTGGCGGCCTCCAGGCGCGCTGCAGTCAGGGCGTGTCGCAAAGCCAGCTCGCGCGCCGCCGACGCACCGAGCTGGCGCAAGGTCTCGATCTCGTCGTCCGTCCAGGCCCTGGGCTTCATGTCGAGCACGCAGAAGCTCCCAATCACCTGTCCATCAAGGGAGATCGGGATACCAATGTAGGCACGCACGCCCAATGAAGCGACCGTTGGCACGGCGCGCCATACCTCATGACTGTGGGTGTCGTCGATGACGAGCGGATCTTCGCCTGCCAGTGCGTAATGGCAAAACGTTCGACCCCCAAGTTGTCGCTCCTCGGACAGGGGAGGACCAAAGCCGTGTTGGCTCTTGTAGAAATCACGATCCGCAGCCACCACCGAGAAAAATGCAACCGGAACGTCGAGCAGGCGGGTGGCCAGTCGGGAAAGGCTGTCAAACGCTTCGTCAGGCGGCGAATCGAGCAGGCGTGTTTGCTGGACCGCAGCCAATCGGACCCGGGAGGCCACCATTGCGTCGATGGTGGCGGAATCGAACGGGGGCGCGCGTCGAAAGGCACGCAGGTCTGTCACGGTCGGGAGTTCGGGGCCAGTGGAGTTCACGAATGATTTGACCACATGCAAATCGGATGTGCGTCGGCCAACGCTGGCGCCGTCCTGCCCGTCCGCCCCTCCAGGCCGCTCGGCTCGAGGGTCTCTATCCCTATCTCGTGGATGCCCCCGGCAAGCCATGCAGGGCGATCGCCAGGCGCGCGCCCACCTGCGCGTTATGCCTGATGAGCGCGATGTTGGTCGCGAGGCTGCGACCCTGGGTCAGTGACTTGATGCGGTCCAGCAGAAACGGGGTGACGGCCTTGCCGGAGATACCTTGCCCGTCCGCCTGCGCCAGCGCGACTTGCGTGATGGCATCGATCTCGTCGCGTGGCATCTGGGCATGCTCAGGAACGGGCACGCTCACAACCACGCCGCCGGCAAGGCCCAAGTCCCATTTCGTTCGTATGAATCGCGCCTGATCCGCCGCATCGTCAAGACGCCAGTCGGCCCGGTAGCCGCTGTCGCGGGTGTAGAACGCGGCGAAGTTGTCCTGCCCGCAGCTGATCACCGGAACGCCGTGCGTCTCCAGATATTCGAGCGTCAGGCCTATGTCCAGGATCGACTTGGCGCCCGCGCACACCACCGCGACGGAGGTGTTCGCCAATTCCTGAAGATCAGCCGAAATGTCGAAGGTTTCCGATGCGCCGCGATGCACACCGCCAATGCCGCCGGTGACAAATACCTCGATGCCAGCGAGCGCCGCGCAGATCATGGTCGCCGCCACGGTGGTGGCGCCCAGCTCGCCAGCAGCCAGCACGGCCGGCAGGTCACGCCGGCTGACCTTGCGGGCGTGAGCGGAGGTGCCCAACGAGGTCAGTTGCTGATCATCGAGGCCTACGCAGATGCGCCCATTGATGAGGGCAATGGTCGCGGGCTCAGCGCCGAGCGCACGGATGACCGCCTCGACCTCGCGCGCGGTGCTCACGTTTTCGGGGTAAGGCATCCCGTGCGCGATGATGGTCGATTCCAGCGCAACAATGGGCCGGCGTTCGGCTTGCGCCTTCAGGACGGCATCACTGAATTGAAGAAACCGGTTCATGTCGTGCAGGAAAAATTGTGTCCAACGGCACGAATTTACAGCGCCGGTGCCAGACTCAACAAAAAGTTACACGGCGCCGCACACGAGCTTCGAACGTTGTAACGTGTGGGTCTTATCCAGGAGAACCAAAAATGGGCTTTTTCAGCAAGATTCTTGACAAACTCGGTTTCGACGCAGGCGCGGACAAGGTCGAGGAGATGCTCCGCACACCGATTCCGCCAAAGGCACCCAACACCACAACGATGGGCGCCGGACTCGCGCCCGGTGCGGCCGCAGCTCCTGGAGCTCCCGCCGCCAAGCCCATCACCCAGGTGGACGTGGTTGCCCAGCTCGAACAAAAAGCCGCTGCCAACTCACAGAAACTCAACTGGCAGACGTCCATCGTTGACCTGATGAAGTTGCTGGACATCGACAGCAGCCTGGAAAGCCGCAAGGAGCTTGCAAAGGAACTGGGCGCGCCGGCTGACCTGATGAACGATTCCGCCAAGATGAACATGTGGCTGCACAAGCAGGTGATGGCCCGCCTGGCTGCCAACGGCGGCAACGTTCCGGCCAATCTGCTCGATTGACGATATCGCGCCGCCTCGCTGACCTGCGCGGCGGCGTGCGCCTGGCCGTTGACGGCGTCAAGGGCGTGACCCGCATTGTTGAAGGTGTGCATGGCAGCGTGGTGCGGATCGCGCCGCCCATCGGCAACCATGAGCAACGGCCCTTGCGCGGCATCACCGGCCTGGTGTACCGCTCGATCCACGGAACGACCGGCCTGGTCGGACGGGCACTCGATGTCGCACTGACAGGCGTCGAGCGGCTCGTCACCACGGCCGCTCCTGGCACAAACAGAGTCGCCCCCGGCGACGCCGCCGAGCGGGACGCCATCGTCAGCGCATTGAATGGTGTCGTGGGCGACCACTTCCAGCGCACCGGAAACCCCCTCGCCATCGACATGCAGGTGCTGCGTCGCGGCGGCGACGGCCCCCTACCGCTGCTCCTGGTGCATGGACTTTGCATGAACGATCGGCAGTGGAGCCGGGGCGGTCACGACCACGGCAAGGCGCTGGCCACGTCGCTGGGTTACAGCCCCATCTACCTGCGTTACAACACCGGGCTTCACATCGCCGACAACGGCGCTGCGCTTGCAGCGCTGCTTGAAACCACGCTTGCCAGCTGGCCGGTCCCCGTGGAGCGGCTCACCATCATCGGTCACAGCATGGGTGGGCTGGTGGCGCGCCACGCGGCCCATCACGCGCTTGCCGCAGGCATGGCCTGGCCGCACCGCCTGAAGCGGCTGGTCTCGCTGGGAACGCCCTATCACGGCGCGGCTCTCGAGCGCGGCGGCAACTGGCTTCATCGGGGACTCGGTGTGAGCCCTTATCTGGCACCATTTACCCGGCTGTCCGGTCTGCGCAGCGCCGGCATTACCGACTTGCGACACGGAGCGGTCCTGCCGCTGCCGCCTGCCATCGCCTCCTATTCGGTTGCAGGAGCCCTCGGTCAGGCCACCCGGGGCGACTGGCGCGGCGACGGCCTGGTTTCTGTCGACAGCGCATTGGGGCACGGCGCAAAGCCGTCCCAACGCCTTGGGATTGCACCGTCGCACACTTTCGTTGCCAACGGCGTAGGCCATCTGGATTTGCTGGCCAGCTCGGCGGTATACGCGAAGCTTCACAAGTGGCTTGCGTGAATCGGAGCACTGGTTCCGTGCAGCTTCACTACCTTCTTTTTGATTTCAGCGACGAAGAGTCGGGGTCCGGCAGCTTTGACGCGATGGCTTGCGTGGCGTCGCACCACGTGGCCGCCATGACCGCGGAAGCGCAGGCTGTACTGGCTTGGGCCGAATCGGTTTTCGGGCCGGCCGCGCCTCTGGAAGAAGGCGGCGAGTGGGACCATGCGCTCGCTCAATCCCAGGAGGGATCGCTGACCACGCTCACCCTGACGCTGAGTGGAACGCCGGCTTTCTGCAAGGCGTTTCACTCAACATTTCAGAGTTTGTAGGTCTCGCGGCTCTCGCCCGAGACCAGGTCGAGATACTCGGGATGCTTGCGGATGTACCCGGCGATGAACTCGCAAGCCGGGATGACCTGCAAGCCCTTTGCACGCACGTCGGCCAGCGCGAATGTCGCAAGCTTCGATGCCACGCCCTTGCCCTCGAACCTGGGCAGCACCTCGGTGTGCGGAAACAGCACCGCGGCTGCCTGCACTTCATAGTCGGCAAACGCGGCCACCTCGCCATCCATGACGGCTTCGTATCGCTGCGCGGCGGGGTTGTCGGAAACAGTGATTTGATTCATCGAACGATTATGCGGGGCCGGCCGGCCCCCCGGAGCCGTCGCCCAGCTCTCGCGCTGTCAGCCAAAGCCGCAAGTCGAATTCCAGCTGGTGATAGTCGCGCTCCATATGCTGGCACAGCGAATAGAACGCCTTGTCGTGATCACGCTCCTTCAGATGCGCGAGCTCATGCACGACGATCATTCGCAGGAAGTCAGCCGGCGCTTGCCGAAAGAGGGTCGCGATGCGGATCTCGCGCTTGGCCTTCAGGCGCGAGCCCTGCACCCGCGACACGGCGCTATGCGTGCCGAGCGCGTTTTTCAGGACATGAAGGCTGGGGTCATAAGCCACCTTTGCAATCGGCGGCGCACTTCGCATGTAGCTCGATTTGAGCTCCTGCACGTAGTCATACAACGCACGCTCCGTGCGGACGTCGTGCAGGTCGGGATGACGCGCTGCGATCGTCTCCCCGAGCCGCCCCGCATCGATCAGTGCGCGGACCTTGACCAGCACTTCAGGGGGATAGCCCTGCAGGTACGGCAGCAGGACAGCTGTGGCGCGCGGTGGTTCGTTCAAAACTGAGACCTTTGGTTATGTGTTGGATGCACCCAATGAAGCGCAAAGACTTATACGATTCAAAAACTCCAAAACGAGCCATTGAAGGACCTCAGATGACTATCAGATGGATTTTCTCCGCAGCGGCGCCTGCAATCGCTGTTGCGCTTGCGGCAAGCCCGGTGTTCGCGCAGGGTTACCCCAACAAGGTGATCAAGCTGCAGGTGCCTTTTGCACCCGGTGGCACCACCGACATCATCGCCCGCGTCATCGCGGATCCGCTGGGCAAGGTGCTGGGCCAGCCGGTGATCGTCGAAAACAAGGCAGGCGGCGGGGGCATCATCGGCGCCGCGGAGACCGCGCGCGCAACACCCGACGGCTATTCGCTCGGCATGGCCACGGTGTCCACCACGGCGGCCAATCCGGCCATCAATCCACGGGTACCCTACAACCCGCTGACCGACTTCACGCCCATCATCAACATCGCCGCCACACCGAATGTGATCGCGGTTCACCCCAGCTTCCCGGCGAAGGATTACAAGGCCTTTGTCGCCGAGCTCAAACGTTCGCCCGGCCGGTATTCGTATTCGTCCTCGGGGTCCGGCATCGGCCATTTGCAGATGGAGCTCTACAAGAGCATCTCCAGTACATTCGTCACGCACATTCCCTATCGCGGCGCAGGCCCTGCGCTCAATGACACCGTCGCCGGCCAGGTGCCGATCATCTTTGACAACCTGCCCTCCACCCTGCCCTTCATCAAGGACAAGCGCCTGGTCCCGATCGTCGTGTCCGCACCAGCGCGCCTGGCTGCGTTGCCTGACGTGCCGACCTTCAAGGAGGTGGGCCTGGAGCCGGTGAACCGCATGGCGTTCTACGGCATCTACGGCCCCAAGGGCATGCCCCCAGACGTCGTGCAAAAGATTCACGCTGCCGTCATCAAAACCCTGCAGGACCCGGCGGTGCGAAAGCGCATCGAAGACACCGGTTCGATCATTGTCGCCAACTCGCCCCAGCAGTTCGGCGAGCAGTTGAAAGCCGAATACGCGGTCTACAAGAAGGTCGTGGACACCGCCAAGCTCAAGCTGGACTGATCGCGCCGCAGCCTCCAGTCCGCCTCTAGTCGCCTCTAGTCGCCTCAAGCGCCCGCAACGCAAGCTGCGGGTGCTTTTCTACTGGCTTGTCGCTTCGGCCTGATGCGGGTGGGCTTCCTTCACGCTGTCAAACATTGCGTTCATGGATTTTTGTGAGGCGTCCACCGAAAGGGCGAGTGAAACAACCATTGCGCTGATCGCCAGAGAAGGCGGGCCGCATTTACCCAGATCGAGCCGTACGCAATGTGCGCCCCGATTCGTGCCCGGAAAGATTCCCTGGTAACCGAGCAAGGCTGCCGCACCGCGTGCGTTGTTTGCCAGCATTTCCAGATGAACATGGCGCGCGGTCTCAGCCGGAATTTCGCCCAGGTCCATGACGACGACCAGACCCTGTGGATCGGATTCCACGTTGTAGTGCAGCAGGAACCCCACCCGCCTGAATGCGAAGCGCGCACCCGCCACGACATCGTCTGGCGGCAGCTGGTGACGCTGGGCGAAATCGATCACGGCTTTTTGCCAGACCACCTCGGGTGCGTCCGCAGCCTGCGTTTGAAGTGTTCGGGACGGGAGTGATTCCGCAATGGGCATGGCAGGGTCCTTGGCTGGTGATCACACCATTCAATCGCCTGACCTCTCCAGACCCAAGCGACCTATGTCTATGGCGGGGGTAAACCCTCGCCAGCGCGCGACGTCCGTATGGTGCGCGATCGCGCCCCCGCGGGTCGAATGAAACTCTCAGCGACAAGGAGTTACAGATGGACGCTCAATTCGACGCACGCGGCAAGCCGGTGCCCCTGTCCTTCCAAAAGGCGGTCTACGACTTCGCCCGACAGACCGGCCTGGATGCCGAAGCACTCTTTCAGGGCAACGCACTGGAGCACGAAGGGACGCACTTCTGGCTTCGGCACTTCGGGGACGATGACACCAACGGGCTTACCGTCCAGATGGACATCGGGCAGGCGCCCCCGGATGACCAATCCGTGGTCGCGATGACCTACCCCTTGCTGCAATCTCACCTGAGCATGCCGCCTGCGGTATTCGGCTATTACGCCTATCTGCCCGAGTTGAACCGGCTGGTGCACTGCACCCGGATTGCGCTGGACGAAGTTGAAGACGGGGCCGGTGCCATCACTGCGGCAATCCAGGTGCGTGCGATGCTTCTGGCCGGCGCGCGCATCGAAGCCGCCAAGACTTTGCCTATGACTCAGGGAGCCGCATCATGATGCCCGCAGGCCCCAATCTGAACTTCGCGCAGGCGCTGGCGCCAGTCGTGGTTCACGTCGATCGGAACACGCCTCCGCCCCAGAGGGGGGGATTCAAAGTCGTCAATTCCCTGGTCCAGACGCTTCAGAACGCCAGCCGCTCGGCCATCAGCTGGGGTGGACGGCCGGCCGTCTATTACGGAACCTACGAATTCGTGATGTCGGCAGGTCAGGAGTTGCAGCGCCACGCCGGAATCGACCCTTCGGACCCGGCAGCCGTCCTGAGCCTTCAGGAGATCGCGCATAACCTGGCTGCCTTTTCGCAGGCGCAATATGTCGGCACCTCGGCAGCGCTGGTCGATGCAGCATGGAACGCTGCGAAGGTCGGCATCAATGCAGGCACCCGGTGTGTTGCTGGCGTCAATGTGTTTGGCGGCCCACCCAACAACGCGAGCTTCCTGGCTGACCAGTCCAAATGGGTCCCACCCGGCTTCGGTCTGGCGAGTGCCGGCAAAGTGACCGCCGGGCAATTGCTTCCATCAGAGACGCCGACCTGGGAGGGCATCTATGGAGCCGATCCGACCGGAAATGCGCTGCTGACCTTTGAATACGCGCTTGTCGTACAAGGGGCACCGTTCGCGATGGCGCCATTTCACAATGATGAAATGCGCATCCCCGCAGTTCCGAAGGTCGGGCCCGTCAACGTGCTCGACCAGATGTGGGCCTGCAAGCATGCCGCAGGCGTGGCAGAGACCACCCTGATGGGCCAATTTTTCCCTATGGGTCTGGTCCAGGGCAACCTGAATCTCGCGCTGCAAACCCTGGCTACGGACAAGAACCCGGACCTCGCCCGGACAGTTTTGCGGGTCGGGCTCGCCGCCGCAGGAACGGCCGCAGTTCACACGACCCGCGTCGGCATCTATGCAGCAGAGAAGAAAAAGGCAGATCAGCTCGTCGCCAGCGGCGAGGCGCCTGCTGGCGTGGTACTTGGGGCCCATGACATGTACCTGCACCCTGAAGGTCAGGTGCTGCGTTCATTTCAGGCGTTTTGCTATGCACTCAGCCTCCTGGGCTGCCTGACCGCAGTAGGTCTGGTCCACCTGGATCCGTCAAAAGCCGAATCGCAAGTGGGTGATGACCTGGCCATGAAGCTTGCCATTGCATCCGCAATCGCTGCTGCAGGAGAGGTGGCCCGATTCGCCACGGTCACGCTGATGGACGGCTGCAACTTCGCACCAGAGGGAGGAAAAGCCGCCGAAGAGATAGGGGACATGTCCGTGGGTGGCGCAGCCATCGGCGCGACCTTTGCGGCCGGCCCGCTGGCCGGGCTCGCCGCGGCAGCGATCAAGCCTCTCGCGCAACTGATTCACGCCGGGTACGACCGAATGATGTGCCGGTCTGAAGGGCCTGCAGTCCCACCAGCGGGTGGTCCCGCATGGGCAGGTCCCGTAGCGGTTCCCATGGTTCCCATAGTTGCCGTCCTTGCACCAGTGGTTTCTGCAGCGGGACAGCAGAGCGTGAGCTCGACCATACCCGCACCGCAAGATTACGATCCCGTCAGCTCGGCCATGGTTGATCCTCCGTCCCGGGAGCCGTCTACGGAAGGCAAGCACGACACGCCGCGCAGCCGCCTGCAGGATCTCCAGCATTTCGAGCTACCAATTGATGACAGCTCGGATGAAGAGCTGGCTGACTCATTTGCGGATGCGCAAGCTCCGTCGCAAGAGCATCACTTGCGTGACTTCACGTCAAGCAGCTTCCGGTCACCACGCCCGAACTTGCGCTCGCGGCCGAGTCCGCTTGAGCGTACCAATTCGGCGGGGGAGTCGCGCATTGAAATCGACCGGGTCGATGTCAACCGGACACCGACCGCGACACCGACTCGCACCAGCCGATACATGCGCAGCCCGGAAACGCCACTATCGGAATCCGCGCAGGCGTCATCGCTCCTTCCCCCTCTGTCACCCATGTCGCCCCTTCCGCCCCATCGGGTGGCGCCCCGACGGCAGGTTGCCACTTCACCCCTTTCGCTCAACACACCTACCTCGCCTACCTCCTTGAACCAACTGCTGCCCGGAAGTCCAGAACTCCAGCGCGACGGCAAAAAAAAAGATGATGGAAGGTAAAGCCACTGGCCATGGCGCTGTCGTCCTGAGGATGTTCGGCACGCCGGGCCCTGAACGCGAGCACCTGCGGCCCGGGTTGTGAAATGATCGGTGAATGTCCCAACCGCCTCTCACCGATTTTGCAAGCCTTCCCCTGGCACCTGCCACGCTGGAGAACCTGACCCGCCTGGGCTATCACCAGATGACGGCCATCCAGGCGGCCAGCCTGCCGTCCGCCTTGCTGGGCAACGACCTTATCGCGCAGGCCAAGACCGGCAGCGGAAAGACCGCCGCCTTCGCGCTGGCCCTCCTGGCCAACCTGAACGCGCGCCGCTTTGCCGTGCAGTCGCTGGTGCTTTGCCCCACGCGCGAACTCGCTGACCAGGTCACCACCGAAATCCGCCGCCTCGCCCGCGCCGAGGACAACGTGAAAGTAGTGACGCTCTCGGGCGGCGTTCCCTTGCGCGGACAAACGGCCAGCCTGGAACACGGCTCGCACATCGTGGTGGGAACGCCGGGTCGCGTGCTCGATCACCTGGATCGGGGCAACCTGCAACTCGACGCGCTCAACACACTCGTGCTCGATGAAGCCGACCGCATGCTGGACATGGGCTTTGTCGATGAAATCGCGAAGGTGGCCAGCAAGTGCCCGCCCGAGCGGCAGACGCTGCTGTTCTCCGCAACGTATCCAGAGGGCATCGCCAAACTCGCCGCGAGATTCATGCGCAATCCGGTGACCGTCAAAGTCGAAGCGCAGCACGGCGCAGAGCAGATCGAACAACGCTGGTATGAAGTTGCCGAGTCCGCGCGACTGCCGTCCGTCGCGCTGCTGCTGGACCACTTCAGGCCGGTCAGCACCCTGGCGTTTTGCAACACCCGAAACCGTTGCCGTGATCTCGTGGAACTGCTGCAGGCGCAGGGCTACAGCGCGCTCGCCTTGCATGGCGACCTCGAGCAGCGTGACCGCGATCAGGTGCTGGTGCGGTTTGCCAACGGAAGCTGCTCCGTGCTGGTGGCGACCGACGTGGCGTCGCGCGGCCTGGATGTCGCGGGTCTCGCAGCCGTGATCAGCGTGGACGTGACGCCCGACCCGGAGGTGCACATCCACCGTATCGGGCGCACCGGGCGGGCCGGCGAAACCGGGCTCGCGCTCAGCCTCGCGAGCCTGGACGAAATGGGCGCCGTCGGGCGTATCGACCAGTTGCAGGGCAAGGCATCGGTGTGGCATCCGCTGGCCGAACTCAAGCCCGCCAGCGGCGAGCGCCTGTTGCCGGCCATGTCCACCATCCACATCCAGGCGGGCCGCAAGGAAAAGGTCAGGCCCGGCGACGTGCTGGGCGCGCTCACGGCCGATCTGGGCTACACCCGTGAACAGATCGGCAAGATCGACATCAACGAGTTCGCAACCTACGTGGCCGTGGAACGCAGCATCGGCAAGGAAGCCGTGGCACGCCTGAACCAGGGCCGCATCAAGGGGCGCAGCTTCAAGGCGCGGCTTCTTTAGCGCACCCGACCCCCGGGAGGGGGTGCCTACAATGGTCCCGCACGAAGCGCCTCATGCGCTCGTGCTAACCGCATGCAGTCAACACCCGATATCGCACCCGAACTTGCTCCATACATCGGCAAGCTCATCAGTTTCCGACGCGACCTGCACACGCATCCTGAACTGAAGTTCGAGGAGTCGCGCACGTCCGGTCAGATCGCCGCCTGGCTTCAGGCCCTGGGCCTTCCCATGGATCGCGGCATGGGCGGCACCGGTATCGTCGCGACCCTGCGCGGCACCGGTCCCGATGCGGACGATCCGTCCCGTGCGATCGCCCTGCGCGCCGACATGGACGCTTTGCCGGTGCAGGAAGCCAATGCATTCGACTACATCAGCGCCAACCCGGGCCGCATGCATGCCTGCGGCCATGACGGGCACACCGCAATGCTGGTCGGCGGCGCAACGCTGCTGGCCAGAAAGCCGGACTTCAACGGCACGGTTCACTTCATCTTCCAGCCCGGCGAAGAAGGTGGTGCCGGCGCGAAACTCATGATGGACGAGGGCCTCTTCGATAAATTCCCGGTGAAGGCTGCCTTCGCCCTGCACAACTGGCCGGCGCTGCCTGCCGGTCACATGGGCGTGCGCATTGGGCCAATCATGGCATCGGCGATCCGGTTCGAGATCCGCATCCGCGGCAAGGGCGGCCACGCGGCCCAGCCCCACACCACGATCGATCCGATTCCGGTGGCCTGCACCATCGTTGGCGAACTGCAAAAGCTCGTGTCGCGTGGTGTCGATCCGCTCGACAGCGCCGTGCTGACGATCGGCAAGATCGAATCGGGAACGGTGGAGAACATCATTCCGAACGAGGCCTTCATCTACGGCACGTGCCGGACCCTGGGCAGGGAAACGCTTGATCAGCTGATCGCGGGCATCGAACGCATCAGCAGCCACGTCGCGCAGGCGCATCTGGCCAGCGCCGAAGTGGTGATCAAGCCCGGTTACCCGACCACCGTGAACACGCCCGGCGAGGCGCAGTTCATGGCGCGCGTCATGGCCCAGATGGTGGGTGCGGAAAACGCGCATGACGACGTACTTCCGGCCATGACCTCGGAAGACTTCGGCTTCATGCTCGAAAAGGTGCCAGGCGCTTATGGATTCATCGGCAATGCAGCAGGCGGCAAGCCCGGCATCAACCTGCACAACGCCGCCTACGACTTTAACGACGACATCCTCGGCCTGGGCGCGAGTTTCTGGGACCGCCTGGTTCGCGAGTGGTTTGCACAAGCGCGCTAGCCAGCGCCTGAGTTCAGGGCGAGCGGTGCAGCCTGGGCGCTGATAGCGCGGCCAGGCTTTCATCAATCGCGATATCCACATCCCTCCAGCGGCCCGCGAGCCTGGCCGTCACCAGCGCTTTTTGCAAGGCGTTGAGTTCTCGCACGCCCGGGGCCACCTTGATCTGGGCAATGGCCGCCGCTGTGTTGCCGGCGCGCAGCACAGCCATCACTTTGCCGGGCCAGGGTGAAGAGGTTGCCACGTTGATGCTCCGCTGGAGTGAAGAGGGCGTTGCTGAAGAAGGCCTTGCGTAAGCGACCATTCTGCCCGCGAAAGTAGGACAAATCCGTTGCAGCTGCGTGCCTTTGGATGACATCACCAGCGGCCCATACCCCACGTCCAGGCTGGCCTTGCAGGGTTACGTTCTCATCAGTGGCGCGAAGCTGCCACCCCATTCATCCATCCAGGAGTTTCAGCCATGAAGAATCTTTCCCTCGCACTCATCGCCGCCGCCACATTTGCTGCCGGCGGTTTTGCTATCGCCCAATCGACCCCCCCGACGTCCACCCCTGGCGCGGGCTGCACCGCTACCGCGAACGCCATGAAGGGTGGCAACCTCGGCGGCACTGCCACCAACAAGGACTGCGTCTCGACACCCGCAACCGCTGCTGCCGCGCCTTCGACCGCCCCAATGACCACCGCCGCACCCGCTCCCGCTCCTGCGCCCATGGCGGCAACCCCGTCGGCACCCGCACCGATGGTCGCAGAGACGCCGGCTCGCCCTGCACCCATGCGCGTTGCCCGCGCTGACCGCAACTAAGGCGCATCCTGCGCTCTGGCGCCAAAAAAAGAAGGAGCCTCGCGCTCCTTTTTTCATGCGCTCACCGGCGCACGCAGCCACATGCGGCTCACTGGCGGCTCACTGCGCCACAGGCATTCCCGCCACAAACGCAGAGACATTGCCTGCACGCAGCAAGCCCAGGGCGCACGCCATCGCAGCATCCTTTTCCTTCAGGCCGCCCGCCGTGCAGCGAGACGCAACGATATGCGCCTTCGCCCCTGGAACGCTGGCGGGCTTGCCGTCAAGAATTTCGACATCGGGCTCGACCCCCCTGGAGTCCACGGTCTCACCCGATGGACCCTGGTAGATCGCAGTCGTCAACTTGAGGGCACCCTTCAGATCGCCGAGCATGAAGGTCGTCTGCACCGTCCCCTTGCCCGTGCTGCGCTGACCCATGACGATCGCACGTCCATGCTGCTGCAAGGCGTCGGCGACCAGCTCGGATGCAGACGCCGAGCGCGAATCGACCAGCACGACCATCGGAAGGCCCGCCAGCAATTCACCGGCATCGGCCTGCCATGCGCGGCCCTTCGGCGTGGTGCTGCTGCGCAGCGAAACGATCTCGCCCTGGGTCAGGAATGCATCGGCGACCTTTACCGCTTCCCGCAGCAAGCCACCCGGATTGCCGCGCAAGTCCAGCACCACGGAACGCGGGCTGTGATAGGCCGTCGCTTCGGCCACCGCCTGATCCAGGGCGGTCCCGGCGGCACCACTGAACGATGCCAGCCGAAGCACGAGTGCATCGCCCTCCATGGTCCAGCGCACGAGTTGGCGGCGGATGATTTCGCGCGTGACCGGGACCGTGATTTCGCTGGCAGCCCCGGGGCGCTGGATGGTCAGGACGACCGCTGATCCCGGCTGGCCCCGCATGCGGGCGATGGCTTCCGGAAGCGGGATACCGGCCAGCGGCTGGTCATCGATTCGCACGATCAGGTCGCCCGCCACGACGCCGGCGCGTTCAGCCGGGCTTCCAGGCATCGGCGCGACGACCTTGACTGCACCTTCGCTGGCTTGCACCTCCATCCCGAGGCCGCCAAAACTGCCGGTGGAGTCGCCGCGCTCATTCGGCACGGCCCGCGCATCGATGTAGCGCGAATGCGGATCAAGCGTGCGCAGCGATTCGCGAATCGCCTTTTTGAAAACATCAGCGGGTTCGCCTTCGCCCGCCGCAAGCGGCTGCAGGACCTGCGTGGCTGCTGCGGCCAGCGCGGGGATTTCAACGCTGCGGGCGTAACTTCGCTTGACCCGTTGAAAAACGCTGGCGAAGAGCTCCCGGTGAAGATCGGCCTGCTCACCCGGTCTGACTGCCCGTTCGTAAGCGCGCTGGACGGCGGCGATGGCTTCCTCATCCGTGGCAGGCTCTGTCGCTGCAAGGCTCGAACCACTCCAGCCCCCGGTTAGTGCGAGTACAAGGGCAACAGCACGAAGGGTCGGAAATACTTGACGCATCGCGGCTCCAGTGAGGACGGAAAAACACACGCTGGCACTGCCGCCTACACGCCGAGGCAGTCCCATCAAGCACCATAGATCACTTTACCCAACAATAATTCCCCATGCGCGGACTCATCGACTTCAGCTCCTGGCAATCGGTCCTGACAACACTCCTGGGCCTGGCCGTCGTCACGCTGCTCATGGTGGGCGTGCGCCTGCTCATCATGCAGACGGTGCAGCGGCGCCGCGAGCGCGAGAACCGGCAAATCAACGAGCGGCTGCGCACGCTCATTGCCGCGTACAAAACGCTGGGAGGATCGTTCACCGGCAATCTGCTGGTCGATCCGGCCCACCTGCGAGACAGCGCCGCCATCGATGCAGAAGAAGGCGACGCACCCGATGAAGAAGACGGGCCACCGCCACGGACATCCGATTCGCCCGGGGGCGAGCGCCGACGCCGCATCCGCGACGCGGTTGAAGCCGCGCTTTCAGACGTCGTGCTGCTGGGCACGGCCCGGCAGGTCGAACTCGCGGTGGCTGCAGCCAACGACCTCGTCGCCGGGCGCAAGGTGGAAACGGCTCAGCTCGTGGTCGAGCTCAGAAATTTCATTCGCACCGCGCTTGACCTGGAGGCGCTCGGGCCCCTGCCAATTCCCAAGCAGGGCCCGTCGAGAAGTGTCGGGACGGGCGCGCGAGGGGCTACACGGGGTCAGGGAGCGCAAGGCGGAGCAGGGGCGGCAGGACGCGGTGGGGGTGGCGGGGGCGGGGGTGGTGGCGCAGGAGGCGGCGGTGGCGCCGCGATGGGCATGGCCGCTGCAGGCGGTGCGGCAGCCGGCCAGACGACCGAGCCGGGACCCTGATTCCCAGAAGCGTTCAGTACCGCAGCGCTTCAGCGCCGGCACGCAGACGTCGCAAACTTGCGGTCCGCACCCCAGGTGCCGTAGCTGGTCGTGTCGATGTGCATGCGACCCGACGGGTAAAGCGAAAAGCCCATTTTGTATTCGCGCCCCTCCTGCCACCAGAAGTCGCAGATGCGCGCAACCGTGGGGCCCAGCTCATCCGTTACCAGCGGCACGATATCGAACGCAGCGCCGGTCGGGTGCCGCTTGCCCGCGCCATCCGCACAAGTCTCGACGCGCGGATTGCGATAGGCCGACACGATCTCGAACGCAGGCAGCACCTTCTGCTCGCGCAGGCGCGCCACCAGCCGCAGCGTGCGGGCCGTAGAAGGCCAGAGCGCCGCAGGAGGCACTTCAAATGGGGCGGCCTGCACGTTTCGACAGGCCGGGGAATCCCAGGCGCTGGCCGTGCGCAGCAGCTGATGGAGCGGCGCGATCCGGTGCACGCCCTCGTTCTGCAGGAAAGCTTCGTAGGACGCGACCGCCGCTGCGTTGCCCTGCGCGACCCAGCGTTCGAAAAACTTCGCATCCCGCGCATCCGCGCACGCACCCATCGCAGGCAGCCCTGCCCAGATAACGGCACAAAAAAGCGACTTCAGGCGTGATAAACCCATGGAAGTAGGGACGCGCCGCTACCGGACGGCCTGGGGGCTGAACTGGGCTGCGGCCCATTCGCTCGCTCGTGCGCGGGTGAGCTTGAACTGCGGAGCGACCCGGCACTCGCCGATCAGCTCACCGCTCGCGTCGATGGCGCGCAACATGGCCGACGGGTTTTCATCATCGGGCTGGATGTCCAGCATGACCGTGATGCGTGCGCCCGCATGATCGATTTCAATTTGCTGGTGCAAGGCTGCGTGCAACTGCTGCTCATGGCGGCGCACGAATTCACGGGCAGTCTTGACGAGTGTGTGAAAGGCCGGGGTATCGAGCGGCTTGGGGTTCTTCTTGTCGCGGCCCATGGTCCAGGGGCCGACGAGCGCCGGCTCGGTCTGGCCATCGGGCGTCATGGCGACAGCCCATCCGTCGTCGTCCTCGTTCTTGATCACACGGGCGGTCCATCCGTTGTCACGCCACAGGCGAGGCTCGCGAATGGGGTCGTCATCGGTTTCCATCTGGTTTTCGATATTGGATTCTTGCATCGCCGCCATTGTCGGGTAAGGCGCGTCCCACAGCGGCCGGGCGAGCAGACCGACGGCGCAGCCCGAGCGGGCGTTGGAGACTCAACATCTCACAACCAAGGAATCAGCATGGCTTACAGCAGCATCCTGGGCGCGGACGTCGCACCCGTTCATCCCAGCGGCCGCGATAGCGCATCGCTTGGCCCGAGCGACAACTCCGACACTGGCAGCGACACCGTCGGTACATACGAAGCACTGGGCGACAGCGATTCGGTCGGCACCGGCGAGCGCGGCTCAGTCACGCTCGACGATGGGCGCGAGGGCGGTGACATCCTGCCCGATCGCGTCGTCAACATGGAAGGCGGCGATGTCGATCCCGCAGAGAATCTGCCCGATCTCACCGACCTGGACGAAGACGCGCCCGAAGCTTCTTCCGACGAACCGGGCGATGGCGTCTGAGCGCAAGCAGCGCGAGCTGCTGAAAAAAGTCTTCGGCATTTCGAAGCTGCGACCCGGACAGCAGGCGGTCATCAACCGCGTCATCGACGGCCGCAACACGATGGCGGTGATGCCCACCGGCGCCGGCAAATCGCTGTGCTATCAGCTGCCCTCGCTCATGCTCAGTGGTCGCACCGTGGTCGTGTCGCCGCTGATTGCCCTGATGAAGGACCAGTGCGAGAGCTTGCGCGAACGTGGGGTCTCTGCGATCCAGCTCAACAGCGCGCTGGATAGCGACGAGCATCACGCCGGCCTAGCGGCCATGGCCGATGGCTCCGCGCGCGTCATCATGATCACGCCCGAGCGGCTGGCCGAACCCGGCTTCATCGAATCACTCACCGCGCATCCGGTCAGCCTGCTCGTCGTCGATGAGGCGCACTGCATCTCGCAGTGGGGGCATGATTTCCGTCCCGCCTTCCTGGAGATCGGGCCGGCCGTCGCTGCCCTGGGCAAGCCAGTCGTGCTGGCGCTGACTGCCACTGCGACCGATGAGGTCGCGCGCGACATTGCCAGGCAGCTGCGCATTCCGGTGAGCGGCATTGTCAACACCGGCAGCCTTCGCCGAAACCTGGACCTGCGCGTGGAGCAGGTCGCCAGGGAGGCCGACAAGCTGCCACGCGTCTTGTCGCTCGTGAAATCCCACGGCGGTAGCGGCATTGTTTATGCCGCTACCGTCAAGGCGGCGCAGCAGGTGTACGAAGCCCTGCTGGCGGCCGATGAATCCGTGGGCATCTATCACGGCAAGCTCGCGTCCGCAGAGCGGCACGCAGCGCAAGAGGCTTTCATGGATGGCACCGCGCGGGTGATGGTGGCCACCAATGCATTCGGCCTGGGCATCGACAAGGCCGACATCCGGTTTGTCGTGCATTACCAGCTTCCGGCCGGGCTCGAGGCCTATTACCAGGAAGCCGGACGCGCCGGTCGGGACGGAGAGCCTGCGGTGTGCACGCTGCTGTTCCTGCGCGCCGACAAGGCGGTGCAACAGTTCTTCATGGCGGGGCGCTATCCGACCGAAGACGACGCACTCGCGATCTATCAAACGCTGCACGAAGCGCCGCCGGAAGGTGACCACTGGACCCTGACCTTGCTGAAGGGGCGCCTGGCGCTGGCGCGCACCAAGCTGCAGGTGGCGCTGGGCGTGCTGCGCCGCGACAAGGTGGTCTCGCAGGATGAGAACGCCATCGAGCTGCTGAAGCGGGACCTGGACGCTGAGTCCCTCGCGCGTTTGATGCACACCTATCGCGACAAGCGGGCAGCCGATCGTGAATCGCTGGAACGCATGGTGTTCTACGCGCAGACCGGCCAGTGCCGCTGGCGCGTGATTCTGGACCATCTGGAGGGCACGTCCCCGTTCGATCGCTGCGAGCATTGCGACAACTGCGTGCGCCTGGCCGCGCATGCAAGGAGCGTGGATGAGGCAGCCACCATCACCGCGGTGAACGCGGACGAGCCGCCCCAGGTGCTGACCCAGACCTTCGCACCCGGTGATGTGGTCACGGTCAAGCGCTATGGACGCGGCCGGGTGGAAGAGGCCAATTCCCTGCAGGTCACCGTGTCGTTTTCCGATGGCAACCGAAGGTGCTTCCAGCCCGAATTCGTTGCCCGGTACGGACGCCGGAAAGCTGCTGCGGCCGCGTCGGCTACCTCGCCAGCGTTGACGCCCCGAACAGGCTCTGGATGAACTCCACCGCCAGCTCTGCCGTGCGATTGCGCACGTCGAGTGCGGGATTGATCTCCACCACATCGAGCGAGGCCATCTGGCCGGTGTCGGCAATCATCTCCATGCACAGCTGGATCTCGCGGTACGTAGGGCCGCCGCGCACGGCGGTGCCGACCCCCGGCGCGTCGGCAGGGTCCAGACAGTCCAGGTCGAAGCTCACATGCAGGTGGGTGTCTGCGTCGATATCCTGCAGCACTTCGATCATGGTGTGACGCATGCCGTGCTCGTCGATGTGCCGCATGTCGTACACCTGAAGACCCAGGCGGCGAATGGTTTCTTTTTCCTGCGCATCGACGCTGCGGATACCGACAAAGTCGATCTCATCGGCACCCAGGGCGGCCGGCTCGCCGCTCCAGCCGACCAGCGACTTCGGCCCATGACCGAGTAGTACCGAAACGGGCATGCCGTGCACGTTGCCAGAAGGACTGATGGCCGCATCGTTGACATCGGTGTGGGCATCGAACCAGACGACGCGCAATTTCTTTTTCGTGCGACGGCAGTGCCTGGCGATCGCGCTGATGGAGCCTATCGCCAGGCAATGATCGCCGCCCATGAGCAAGGGAAACTGGCCGGCAGCCAGCACCGCCGTGACGCGATCGAACACCGCCCGGTTCCAGGCCACCACTTCTTCCAGGTGACGCACGCCATCTTTGGGTGGCGTCCATGGGGTCGGAGGCCCGGCCAGGTTGCCGTGGTCGATGACCTTGAGCCTGCTGGCGGTGAGCGCTTCATAAAGGCCCGCGACGCGAAGCGCATCGGGGCCCATGCCCGCACCACGAACACTGGCGCCGACATCCGTCGGGGCACCAATGAGAGAAACGGTTTTCGGATGGGTCAAGATGACTCCCTGACTGGCAATGTGCGCCATGATGCCACCGCTGCGGAGTCGCGGCCATGGGCATCGGCCATATCGTGGCACCGACAGGACAATGACAGGCACCATCGCCGCCCGCCACCACAATGGAGCCTTGCAGCTGAAAGTACCTCGCTTTGTTCATGGAAGCATTTCTCATCTCCACCGGCATCGTTGCCATCGCCGAAATCGGCGACAAGACACAGCTGCTGTCGTTTTTGCTCGCCGCCAAATTCCGCAAGCCCTGGCCCATCGTCCTGGGCATCTTTGTTGCCACCATCGTCAATCACGCACTGGCCGGCGCGCTGGGTGCGCTCGTGGCATCCTGGGTTGAGCCGACCACGCTGCGCTGGATTTTGGGCGTTTCGTTTCTGGCCATGGCGGTCTGGGCGCTTGTTCCGGACAAGCTGGACGACAAGCCCACGCTGGCCGCATTCGGTGTTTTCGGGACCACCCTGGTCGCGTTCTTCCTGGCAGAGATGGGCGACAAGACGCAGGTCGCAACCGTGGCCCTGGCGGCGCGTTATGACGCGCTGGCACCGGTTGTGATCGGCACGACCCTGGGCATGATGATTGCCAATGTGCCGGCGGTTTTCCTGGGGCAGCGCGCCGCGACCTGGTTGCCGCTGAAAATCGTCAGGGGTGTTGCCGCCGCGATCTTCGCTGCAGTGGGCATTGCAACGATTGCCGGTGTCGGGGCGCGCTGGGGCTTCTAGGCCGAGGGATTCGATAACCAGGCGAGCGTGTCGCGCGCCGTTTCCTCCAGCGGCCTGGCGACCAGTCCATGCACCCGGGCCGCATCGCTGTTGATCGCCGCCACGCCGGACGATTCGCCGCCGCCCCACAACGGGTAGTCCTTGCCCGAAGCCCTGGCCTGCTCAGGTGTCAGCCAGTTCAGCCGGGTCTCAGGCGGTGCCACGCCCTTCATGATGGCTTCCAGCAAATCGCCAAACGAAAATGGAACCTTGGGCGACGCCGTGTTGAAGGTGCCGCGCAGGTTCTGCTCGACAGCAGCGATGGTGAATGCCGCGAGGTCGCGCGCGTCGATGTACTGCACGGCTGCCTCGCGCGGACCGGGCGCGTCCACGACGCCGCCTGCGGCGATCCGCCGGACCCACTCGGGAAATCGCTGCGTGTAGTCGTTCGGGCCTATGACGAAGGTGGGGCGTAGCACCAGGTGATCCGCGTGATGCGCAAAGACGGCGTCCTCGCACAGCACCTTGAGCGGGCCATAGGTTTCGCCATTGATGGGCATGGAGTCGAGCAGGGTCTTGTCCAGCCCGCCCGTCGCGGCGCGGGGTGCCGATTCGCTGGAGTCGGGCGCAATGGTCTCGGCATAAACCGACGCTGACGACACAAAAACATACTTGCGAAATCGCGTGGTCAACGCGTTCGCCATCAGCTCGATATCACGCGGGCGATAGCCGCAGGTGTCGATCACTGCGTCCCATTCGCCCTGTGCCAGTGCCGAGAGATCGCCCGCGCGGTCACCGTGCAGGTGTTTGGCGCCCTCGAGGCCGTGAACCGGCGTCTTGCCACGATGGAAGACATCGACCTCATGCCCGCGAGCCAGCGCTTGCGTGGACATGGCATGACCCAGAAACCGCGTGCCGCCAATAAATAGGAGTTTCATGCTGGCAGTATAGAAACCGGACGCGTGGTCCGATAGCATTGCCGTGCATGTCCAACACCCAGCGCTTCGGCCACCTCTACGTTCTTGCGTTCTGGGCCGCTGTCATGGGCGTGGTGTGGTTCGCCATGGATCGATTCATGCAGCCGCGCCAGGCTGTCGTGACGGCGCAGGGCGAACTCGTGATCCCGCGTCACCGTGACGGCCACTTCTACGTGCAGGGCTCGGTCAACGGCAAGCCGCTGCGTTTCATGATCGATACCGGCGCTTCCAGCGTGGTGGTGAGCGAGGCGTTCGCACAGGCCGCCGCACTACCGGCCGGCGAGCCCATGACTTTCCACACCGCCAATGGCACCCTGGCCGGACGCATGGTTCGAGGTGTGCCGGTGTCTGCGGGTCCGCTCGCAGTCTCATCGCTTTCGGTCGGCGTCGGCCTGGTGGGCGGGCGCAATGAAGTGGGCCTGCTGGGCCAGGCTTTTCTGTCGAAGTTCCAGCTGCAGATGACGCGCGAACAGATGGTGCTGCGAAGGCCCTGAGCGCCTCAGCCTTTTTTGCCGGCGCGCGAATCCAGGCACTGCGCCAGATACCCTGCCGTGCGGCTTCCGGCTGCCTGCGCGACGCGTTCGGGTGGGCCCTGCGCAACGATGCACCCGCCCTCGCCGCCCGCCCCCGGTCCGACGTCGATCACCCAGTCCGCACGTGCGGCCACGCGCATCTCGTGCTCGACAACGACCAGCGTATTGCCCGCCTCCACCAGACTGTCGAGCTGCAGCAGCAGCCGATCCACATCGCAGGCGTGCAATCCTGTGGTCGGCTCATCCAGCACATAAAGCGTGTCGCCGCGTTGCGCTCGCTGCAGCTCGGTCGCCAGCTTGATGCGCTGCGCCTCGCCACCCGAGAGCTCGGTTGCCGGCTGGCCCAGTCGCAGGTAGCCCAGGCCGATATCGCGCAGCACCTGCAAGGGCCGGGCGATGGCGGACTCATCCGCAAAGAAGGCAAGCGCTTCGTCCACAGTCATTCGCAGCACATCGGCAATGTTCTTTCCCTCCCACAGGATCTCCAGCGTCTGCGCGTTGTAGCGCGCGCCATGGCAATCGGGGCACGGCGCATACACACTGGGCATGAACAGCAGCTCGACCGATACGAAGCCCTCGCCTTCGCACGTCGTGCAACGCCCCTTGGCGACGTTGAACGAAAAGCGCCCTGCGTCGTACTTGCGCCGGCGCGCCGACGCCGTGGCGGCGAACAGCTTTCGCACCGCGTCGAACAGGCCGGTGTAGGTAGCCAAATTCGAGCGCGGCGTGCGGCCGATCGGCTTCTGGTCCACCTGCACCAGTCGCCGTATGGCGCCCGCGCCCTGCGTGATACGTCCCGAAGTCGGCTCGCCCGTTTCTGCACCGGCCAGCGCCTCGGGTCCTTCCGGGGCCTCCTCGGCCGCAGCCGCAATGCCCAGGTGGTCCGACACCAGATCGATCAGGGCCTGGCTCACCAGGCTTGACTTGCCCGATCCTGAAACGCCGGTCACGACCGTGAAGCACCCCAGCGGAAACGCCACATCGAGACCGGCAAGGTTGTTGCGCGTGACGCCCTCCAGCTTCAACCAGTTCTCCGGCGTGCGCCGGGTGCGCTGGACGGCGGCCGCCTCGCCGAACAGGTGGGCCCGGGTGCGTGACGCTTCGATCTCTGCGAGCCCCGCGGGCGGGCCGCTGTAGAGCACGCGCCCGCCCTTCTCGCCCGCGTCGGGGCCGACATCCACGATCCAGTCGGCCCGCCGCATGATCGACAGGTCATGCTCGACGATGAACACCGAATTGCCGGCGGCCTTGAGCCGCAACAGCGACTCCATCAGGGCTTCGCCATCGGCTGGATGCAATCCGGCCGATGGCTCATCGAGCACATACACCACACCGAACAGATGAGACCCCAGCTGCGTGGCCAGCCTCAACCGCTGCAACTCGCCCGGCGAAAGCGTCGGCGTGCTGCGTTCCAGCGAGAGGTAGCCCAGGCCCAGCTGCTCGAGCGTCGCGATGCGCGCCAGCAAGTCGCCCGCGATGCGCTGCGCAGCCATCCGCTTTTCTTCGGAAAGGTTGGCAGTGCGCCGCACATCCGGTGCTGCTGCATGGGCCGAACCACCTGAGGCCACACGGTCGCGCACCGCCTTGCGTGAGTCGGCCTTGCTCAACACGGCGTGGTCGCTGCTGTCCGAAACAAGCCCGCCCTGCGCCGCCGGCTGCAGCACGGATGCAAGCTGCGACAGCGGCAGCTGGGACAGCTCACCGATGTCCAGGCCCATGAAGGTCACCGACAAGGCCTCTTTTTTCAGACGCTTGCCGTCGCACTGCGGACAGACGCTCGCGCTCATGTAGCGGGCGACCCGTTTCTTCATCAATGCGCTCTGGGTGGTGGCAAACGTATGAAGCACATAGTTGCGCGCGCCGGTAAACGTGCCCATGTAGCTCGGCTCCATCTTGCTGCGCAGCGCCGCCTTGGTCTCCTTCGGCGTGAACCCTGCATACACAGGCACCGTCGGCGTCTCGTCGGTAAAGAGGATCCAGTCCCTGTCCTTCTTGGGCAGGTCGCGCCAGGGCGTATCGACGTCGTAGCCCAGCGTGACCAGGATGTCGCGCAGGTTCTGGCCATGCCATGCAGGCGGCCATGAAGCGATCGCACGTTCACGGATTGAGAGGGAGTCGTCGGGAACCATGTTTTTTTCGGTCACCTCGAACACGCGCCCCAGGCCATGGCACTTCGGGCACGCGCCCTGGGGCGTATTCGGCGAGAAGTCCTCTGCATAAAGCATGGCCTGCTTCGCGGGATAAGTGCCGGCGCGCGAGTAGAGCATGCGCACCAGGCTCGAGATGGTGGTGACGCTTCCGACCGACGACCGCGTGCTGGGTGTTCCTCGTTGCTGCTGCAGCGCCACGGCCGGTGGCAGTCCTTCGATGGAACTGACGTCGGGCACGCCGGCCTGGTCGATCAGCCGACGTGCGTACGGCGAGACCGATTCAAGATAGCGCCGCTGCGCCTCCGCATACAAGGTGCCGAACGCCAGCGACGACTTGCCCGAACCCGAAACACCGGTGAACACGACGATCGCGTCGCGCGGAATATCCACATCGACGTCTTTCAGGTTGTGTTCCCTGGCGCCGCGCACATGAACGAATCCATCGGAAGGCGCCAGTTTCATGCGACGAGCACCTTCGTCAGTTTCGTCCGCCTGGGAGTTCGATGCGGGTGCGGATGAGGATTGGGAGGGATTGTCTCGGGCCATCCCACCACCGTGCCTGCGAATGCAAGCGGCTGGGGTCGGAGACACCCAGAGCCGCACGTAGGACGCTGCTTTGCGATGCGCCCCCGCGTCAACCGCTCAGTTCATCATTTCGAGCTTCATCACGCTTTTGCGCTCACCCACACGGGTACCCTTGGTGTTGGCAATCGCCTCGAAACGCCAGGGCCTAAGCTCATCCTTTTGCCGCTGATCGAGCCAGCCGAGCTGATCGAGCACGGCAATGGTGGCCGCCTGCACCGCGATCTTGTTGCCATCGGAGATCTTCAGGGTGAAGGCCTGCCTGCGGCTGCGACTTGCGAACGCCTGCACACCGTCGGCTCCGGCCTTGGTCACCCAGTCGCCGCGCCCCGCGTTCATGAATGCCTTGTCACTGCGATTCGTGCCGGACACCAGCTCCGGGTGCGACGTCATCGCTTCGGACAACTGCGCAAAACTCTCGCCGAACTCGGGGTCGGCCGTGCCCGTCGCGAGCCGCGCATAACCGCGCGCCAGACTCGACAGAGGCATCGCGAAATTGGGAGCGGAGCAACCATCAATGCCCAGTTTCAATTCGTCGGGCGAAAGACCCACCACCCTTGCGACATCGCGCCGGATCGCCTGCTGTAGCGGATGAGCCGGAGCCAGGTAGTTGGCAACCGGCCAGCCCTGCTGGACGCAGGCCGCCAGAAACCCCGCGTGCTTGCCGCTGCAGTTGTGGTGGCGCTCGTCGATCACCTCGGGCGCCGGGCCGACACCTGCCTCCACGTAATACGGCACATGGCATCCGCACTGCAGCGCCTTGTAGGTGAGCCCGGCCTTTTCGAGCATGCCTTGCACCTGCTCCACGTGCATGGGCTCGCCGCTGTGGCTGGAACACATCATGGCCAGCTGCTGGCGGGAGAAGTCAAACACTTTCGGGCCACCGGCTCGCACGAATGTGAGGGCCTGCAGCGCTTTCAGGGTCGAGCGGGAGAAGGTCACCCAATGCGGGTCACCCGCCTGCGCAAGCACTTTGCCTCTGGTGTCGACAACGGCGACTGCGCCGAAAAACCGGCACTCCATGGTGCCGCCGCGATAACTTTCGATGAGGGGGACGAGAGGTGTCATGCGGTCATTATCGGGCGAGGCGCCAGCGTTTCAAACCCTGTGGAGCGCGATGTCGCATGCCTGACGCCGTTGCGCCCGCACCGGTATCAGAATGCGTCCATGTCCGAACTACGCTCACCCCTGCAGGCACAACTCGTTCAATGGCAGGTGTCGCCCGGCGACACCGTCTCGCAGGGCGATGTGGTGGTCATCCTGGAAGCCATGAAGATGGAGCACGAGGTTCGCGCGACCGCAACAGGGCGGGTGCGCGAGCTCTTCTTCGCCGCCGGCGATGGCGTGGCGCAGGGCGATGTATTGATGTCGATGCAGGCCCCCGGCGCCAATGCCGCCGGCCTCAGCACGCACGCAGCTGCTCCGGCAAATTCACCTGCTGACGCCATGAAGGAGCCTGCAATCCGCGCAGATCTGCAGCGCGTGATCGACCGCCATGCGCACACACTTGACGCCGTCCGACCGGATGCCGTGGCCCGTAGGCACGCGCTGGGGCTGCGCACCGCGCGCGAGAACATCTTCGATCTGTGCGATCCGGACAGCTTCACCGAGTACGGCGCCCTCGCCGTCGCCGCGCAGCGCAATCGGCGCAGCGATGACGACCTCGTGCGCAACACGCCGGCCGACGGCATGGTGACGGGCATCGGCAGCATCAACGGCGATCGGTTCGGGCCCGAAAAATCGCGCGCCGTCGTGATGGCCTACGACGCCACCGTTCTTGCGGGCACGCAGGGTATGCGCAATCACCAGAAGACCGACCGCATGCTGGCCATCGCGCTGGCGAACAAGCTGCCGGTTGTTCTGTTGGCAGAAGGCGGTGGCGGGCGGCCCGGCGACACCGACATGCCCATCGTGGCGGGACTGCACGTTTCCACGTTCGCAAGCTATGCGCGACTCAACGGTCAGGTGCCGGTGATCGGCATCGTGGCGGGTCGCTGCTTTGCGGGTAACGCGGCCTTGCTCGGCTGCAGCGACGTGATCATCGCCACACGTGCGAGCAATATCGGCATGGGCGGTCCGGCGATGGTGGAAGGCGGTGGTCTGGGCCTCTTCAAGCCCGAGCAGATCGGCGCCAGCGATGTGCAACATGCCAACGGCGTGATCGACGTGCTGGTGGCCGATGAAGCGGCCGCCGTTCGCGTCGCCAGGCACTACCTGTCATTCTTTCAGGGCTTTGCGCCGACGTTCGATGCACCGGATGCCAACGCATTGCGCACCGTGGTGCCCGAAAACCGGCTGCGTGTGTACGACACACGCACAGCGATGACCGGCATCTGCGATTGCGCTTCGCTGCTCGAATTACGCAGCGGCTTCGGCCAGGGGATCCACACTGCGCTGGCCAGGATCGCTGGACGGCCGGTTGGATTGATCGCCAACAATCCGCTCCACCTGGGCGGCGCGATTGATGCAGACGCCGCTGACAAGGCCGCGCGCTTCATGCAACTGTGCAATGCGCACGGCCTGCCGCTGGTGAGCCTGGTCGATACACCCGGATTCATGGTCGGACCGGAGACCGAAGCGCGCGCACAGGTACGGCATGTCAGCCGCATGTTCGTCGCCGCTGCGCATCTGCGCGTGCCCTTTTTCAGCGTCGTCCTGCGCAAGGGTTACGGGCTGGGTGCGATGGCGATGTGTGCCGGTGGGTTTCATTCACCCGATTTCACGGTCGCGTGGCCGACGGGTGAGTTTGGTGCGATGGGACTGGAGGGGGCGGTGAAGCTGGGCTATCGCAAGGAGCTGGAGGCGCAGCCCGAAGGCGCCGCGCGCGAAGCGCTCTACGACAAGCTGGTTGCCAGGCAGTATGAGGCAGGACAGGCGATGAACATGGCGGCGACGCTGGAGATCGACGCGGTGATCGATCCAGCGCACACGCGCGACTGGCTCATTCGCGGGCTGGCGTCCTCGGCTGTTCGCAAAACCCGTGGACACCCGATCGACACCTGGTAGTCCCTCGCGGGAAGGCGTCAGATCAACAGGCGCACGGCACCCGAGAACGTCAGGAAAGCGGCCGCGGTCGTCAGCAAGATAATCCGCGCAATCCGTCCCGTATCGGCGCCAAACCGCTCGGCCAGCACAGAAACATTGCTTGCGCTGGGCAACGCGGCCACGAGCACCATCACCGACAGCGCGAACTTGTCCAGCGGCACACCCGCGGCGATTGCTGCGACCCCCGCGACAAGCACGAGCAGGGGATGCAGCACCAGCTTGATCACCGCGACCGGCACGTAGTCGCGCAGCGGCATCCGCCCGTGGTCCTGCGCCGCTGCCACGGCTTGCGAGCGCCAGAGCACGGCCCCTATCGTGAACAATGCCACGGGCGAAGCCGCATCGGCGAGAAGGCCTATCGTCTGCGCCACTGGCTTGACGGGCACGTATTGCAGCGCCGACGCGAGGCCGCCCAGAACAATCGCCCAGGGCATCGGGTTGAGGGCCACGCCTCGCAACGCATTTTTTGCCGCCTTGGAAGCCCCGTGCTCGTCCGCGCCATCGAGTCGGGACAGCGCGATGCACAGCGAAGATGTCACCAGCAGGTCCACCAGAATCGTGAGGATCGCGGGACCCGCCGCCCGCGGTCCGAGCAAGGCCACCAGCAGCGGCACACCCATGAAGCCGGTGTTGGGAAAGGCCGCCACCAGCGCGCCGAACGAGGCATCGTTCCACCCGATCCGCCGGTTCATGCTGACCCACACCACGAATGTCACCATCACCAGCGCGCAAAACAGATAGACCGCGATGGCGGAGAAATCCAGTAACTGCGCGATCGGCGTGCTGGAGCCGAAGCGATACAACATGCAGGGCAGCGCAAAGTAGAGGACGAAGGTGTTGAGCCCCGGAATCGCATCGAGCGGCAGCATGCGCCGGCGCGCCGCCACGTATCCGCACAACACCAGCGCGAAGAACGGAAGGGTGATTAAAAGGATGTCAAGCACGGCAGTATTCTCTGCGCAACGGCCGCCGCGCAGTTGTCAGGCCTGCGACTGGCTCGCCCGCTATGATTCGCCGCTTCCTTCGCAGTCGCTTCCCCCGCCAATTTCTCCCTCATGTCCGCCGGTCTCAATTTCGCGCAGCAGGAAGCTGTGAACTATGTACAGGGCCCCTGCCTCGTGCTGGCTGGCGCTGGCTCCGGCAAGACGCGCGTCATCACCCACAAGGTCGCGCGCCTCATCCAGGCCGGGCTCGAAGCCAATCGCATTGCCGCCATCACCTTCACCAACAAGGCCGCCGCCGAGATGCGCGAGCGCGCCAAGAGCCTGATCGGGCGGGAAGCCAAACAGGTGATGGTGTGCACTTTTCACGCGCTGGGCGTCCGGATGCTGCGCCAGGATGGCGCTGCGCTGGGACTCAAGCCCCAGTTTTCCATTCTTGACAGCGACGATGTCACCAGTTTGCTGAAAGACGCCGGCGGCAGCACGGATGCAAAAGTCGCGCGGCAATGGCAGTGGGCGATCAGCGCGTGGAAGAACATGGGCCTCAACGCCGCGCAAGCCGAGGCGCAGGCCAAGGACGACAACGAGAAGATCACCGCGCGCATCATGGCGCGCTATGAGGAGCGCCTCACCGCCTACCAGAGCGTCGATTTCGACGACCTGATCGGCCTGCCGCTGAAGCTCTTGCAGGATCACCCCGACGTGCGCGAGAAATGGCAAAAGCAGATGGGCCATGTGCTGGTCGATGAATACCAGGACACCAACGCGACGCAATACGAGGTGCTCAAGCTACTCGTGGGCGAACGGGGCCGATTCACGGCGGTGGGTGATGACGACCAGTCGATCTACGGCTGGCGAGGCGCCACGCTCGACAATCTCAAGCGATTGCCACTGGATTTTCCGCAGCTCAAAGTGGTGAAGCTCGAGCAGAACTATCGATCGACCAGTGCGATCCTGCGCGCAGCCAACAACGTCATCGGCCCGAACCCCAAGCTGTTTCCGAAAACATTGTTCTCGGAGCTGGGCGAAGGCGAACCGGTGCGCATCGTCGATGCCGACAACGAGGAGCACGAGGCCGAACGCATGGTCGCGCGCATTCAGTCGATTCGTGCCAACGGCCTGGGCAAGGACTGGAAAGATTTTGCAGTGCTCTATCGCGCCAATCACCAGGCGCGCGTGTTCGAGCAGGCGCTGCGCAAGGCGGCGATTCCATACAAGGTATCGGGCGGGCAGAGCTTTTTTGACCGCGCAGAGATTCGCGATCTGTGCGCCTGGTTTCGCCTGTGGATCAACAACGACGATGACCCGGCATTCCTGCGCGCAGTGACAACGCCCAAACGCGGCATCGGTCACACGACACTGCAGCACCTGGGCACGTTTGCGAGCAAGTACAAGCTGAGCCTGTTCGAGGCGCTGTTCTCGTCTTCACTCGGCTCGGTGTTGCCCGCCAAGGCCGTGGGCAGCCTGCATGAATTCGGCCGCTACGTGAACGACCTGGAATACCGCGCACGCCACACGCATGGCGCAGAGGATTCCCGCGCCTTCATGCTCGAGTGGCTCAAGGACATCGACTACGAAAAGCACCTGTACGACGGCGAAGAGAGCGAAAAACTTGCAGCGAGCCGGTGGACCAACGTGCTGGAATTTTGCGACTGGATGTCCCAGCGCGCGGGCGGCGAGATCGACGATGCGGCCGGCGTGAGCATTGCCAGCGAGAAAAAAAGCCTGCTCGAAGTCGCGCAGACGATCGCCCTGCTCTCGACCATCAGCGAGCGCGAGAAAGATCAGAACGTGGTGACGCTTTCCACCCTGCATGCCGCCAAGGGCCTGGAGTGGCCACACGTGATCCTCGCAGGCGTGAATGAGGGTCTCCTGCCCTTCAAACCCGGCGACGACGAAAAAGCCATGAGCGAAGCCACGGGGCCGATGAGCGAGAGCATCGTGCAGCGGCTACAGGAAGAGCGCCGCCTCATGTACGTGGGCATCACGCGCGCGCAGCGCTCGCTGGCCGTGAGCTGGACGCGCAAACGCAAGAAGGGACGCGAGATGGTGGCCGCGCAGCCGAGCCGCTTCATCGCGGAAATGGCGCTGGAGCAGGCCAGCACGAAAGAAGATCCACGCGAAAAACTCAAGGCACTGCGGGCCGAGTTCGCGCGCAAGGCCAGTGACACGGCTGCGGCTGCGGCGGCGGCAGCAGCAGCGGGCTCGTGATGCGCACCGGAATTCTGACGCGCGCCGGGCTTGCCACCGTACTGTCGGGTGCAGCGTTGCTGGCAGCCACGCATTCCTTGCCCGTCGCAGCACAGAACGTATCTCGCGCATGCCCGAAAGCATCCGAGGTCACGTTCGCGCACCTGCTGGGCCAGTGGCGCGCGCAGATCGAAGGCGCGGCCGACGCGACGCTGGTCTTCGTGCGCCATCCGCAATACCGCGGGGTGCGCGGCACGATCAACCGCGGCGGCGAGCGCTCAGAGCTTTCCGGCGAAGTCCACGACGGGGAGTTCCTGCTCGAAGAATCAACCGACGGCGTCGCGATCAGCGCGACCTGGGTCGGCGAGGTCGCACCAGGCTCCTGCGGACGTGAAGTCCGGGGAAACTGGCGCCTGGAGCGCGACAAGATCGAGCGGGCGTTCGTGCTTCGCAAGCAATAGCGCAGGGCCTGCAGCAAGTGTCGGTGCGGCCAGCACGCTAACCGGCGGAAGCTCCAGGTGGCCCGTCATGCACCAGTTGGCCATCCACCAGTTCCAGCACGCGGTCGCACCGGGCGGCCAGACGCGGATCGTGCGTCACCACCAGGAAAGAAATATTCAACTCGGCGTGCATGCGGCGCATCAGCGCGAACACGTCGTTGGCCGATGCAGTGTCCAGGTTCCCGGTGGGTTCGTCGGCCAGAACCAGTGGCGGCTCGAGCACCAGTGCGCGCGCAATCGCCACGCGCTGCTGCATGCCGCCGGACAGCTCGCCGGGACGCTTGCTCATCGCTTCGCCCAGTCCGACGGCGGCCAGCACGGCCCGTGCGCGTTCGCGCTGGACGGATGTGACGCGGCCCTCGCGCATGAGGGCCGGCAACGTCACGTTTTCCAGCGCGCTGAACGCCGGGAGCAGATGATGAAACTGGAAGACAAAGCCCAGTGACGAACGCCTGCGCCGGGTGAGCGCCGCATCGTCCAGACCGTTCATCTCCTCTCCCTGGATGCGGTAGCTTCCTGCCGTCATGCGCTCGAGCAAACCCACGATGTTGAGCAGCGTGCTCTTGCCGGACCCCGATGGGCCGATCAGGGCGACGAATTCGCCGCGGCCCAGCCGGAGCGACACGCCGTGCAGAACCTCCGTTTCGTTAGGAAGGCCGATGTTGTAGCTTTTGCGAACGCCGTCCAGTACAAGCAGTTCCTCCGCCGGTGCTGCGACATCGGATGGGCTCATAAACGGATCGCCTGCGCCGGGTCGAGCCGGGCGGCGCGCCGTGCGGGCGCCACTGCTGCCAGCACGCCGCAAACCGTCGCGGTAAGGGCGACCTGCAGCGCAAGCGCCGGCGCGAGCGTGATGTTGAAAAGCGGCAATCCATCAGCGCCGCGCACAAAAGTGGTGAAGGCCCAGATCAGCGCCACGGCGAGCAGCACGCCGAACGTCGAGCCCAGCGCACCCACGATCGCGCCCTGCATCAGGAAGATGCGCAACACCTGCCCTTGCGTGGCGCCCATCGCCCGCAGGATGCCGATCTCGCGTTGCTTCTGCACGACCGACACCACCAGCACACTGGCGACGCCCAGGACCACCACGATCATCACCACGCCGCGGATCAATGCCGTGCTCACCGACTGAGCGTTCAGCGCCGACACAAGTTGCGCATTCGCCTGCTGCCAGCTCTCGGCCTTGTAGGGCCACCGCGCCCCCAGTTCATCGGCCACGGTCTGCGCAGACCAGATGTCGGCCAGCGTGAGATCCAGGCTGGTCGCGCCTCCAGGCAGGCCGGCCAGACTTTGCGCCGTGCGCAGCGGAACAAGCACCGTGCGCCGGTTCAGGTCGCGCACACCCAGGTCCACCAGGGCCGTGACGCGCAACGAGTCACTGACACCGCCGGTGACGATGCCGATGCGATCGCCGATGCGCACACCCAGGTCCTGGGCAAGCTCCCGGCCGATGATGGCTTCGCCGGGCCCCAGGCGCGGCGCGCCTTCCACCACTTTCGCACGCAAGCCGATGATGCGGTCGTAGCGCTCGAGATCCACGCCGAGCAGCGCGATCGCCTTGGATGCCTCACCGCGCTCGGCCAGCCCCGCAGCCGACACCATCGGCGAGACCGCCGTGATCTGCGGCATGGCTTCGAGCAGGGGGACCAGCGGCTGCCAGTTACCCAGCGAGCGAAGTCGCTGCGCCCGTGGCTGCGTCTGAACCAGCTCGCGCGTGGCGGCGCTGGCGGGCGCGCGCGCATCGAGCACGACCTCGTCGCGCGGACTGAGCGTGACATGGGCCTGCGAGCCCAGAGTCTTTTCGATGGTATTGCGCTGCAAACCCGTGATCAGCGCCGAGATGTAGGTGACGACCGCCACGCCCGCCGCCACGCCGATGACGATCAGCACGGTCTGCATGCGCCCTTCGCGCAGGAAGCGCATTGCGACGCGGGTCTCGAAGCCAAGCATCGCGGTGCGGACCTAGCGGCCCATCGAGCTTGTCATGGCGGCTCCGGCATCTTCTTTCGTGCCTTTGGCCGAGCCCTGGGCAGGGGCGGCCCGGGAGTCGATTCGCACGCGGCCACCCGGTGGTGGTGCAGGGCCAACGAGCACGAGCTCGCCCGCCTGCAAGCCTTCGGTGATCTCGACCGCGTCCAGCGTGCGCAGACCCACGCGCACCTTGCGCGCCTCGACTCGCCCTGCCTGCGTGACCCAGACAACCGCTCCGGCCGATTCTTCGCCGCGCAGGGCATTGGTCGGCAACACCAGAGCCTGCTCGCGGCGCGCAGTTTCCACTTCAACTGACAGCGTCATGTCTTCCCGCAGGAAAGCGGGAAGCGGTTGCGGCAACGCGAACTTGACTTCGATCGCGCCGCGCTGCGCATCGACTACTGGCGCGATGGACAGCACGCGTGCAGTGAAACGCTGCGTGGGATAAGCGTCGGCCAGCACGCCCGCCATTTGCCCTGGCTGCAGCTGCCCCAGATAGCGCTCATCGACTTGCGCGACGAGTTGCAGCGGTCCGGCGAGCGCCAGGCTGAGCAATGCACGTCCAGGCTGCACGATCTGGCCCGGCTCGACCAGGCGGGTGAGGACGCGCGCATCGGCCGGCGCAGTGAGAACCGCCTCACCCAGCCGGGCCTGGGCCGCTGCGCGTGCCGCGCCGGCGAGCGCCAGCTGCGCCTGGGCCTGTGCAACCTCGGTGCCCGGCTCGGCCACAGCGGCACTTTGGGCGCGCGCCGCGTCACGTTGAGCCTGCGCCACCGCGACCGCGCGCCGCGCTTCGTCCAGGCGCGACTGGCTGACAAAGCCCTGGGCCACGAGATCGAGCGTGCGTTTGAGTTCGGCCTGCGCGGCGACCAGCACCGAATCGGCCTGCGACACAGAAGCCTGGGCCGCACGGCGACCGGTCGTGCGCAAGCCCGCCAGTCGCGCGGCGGCCTGTCGCTCGATGGCCTGTGTTTGTGCAAGGGCTGCGCGCAGTTCGGCGCTTTCGAGCCGCACCAGCACATCGCCGGCCTTGACCTGGGCACCCTCGGCGACCGCGACCTGCAGCACACGTCCGGTCAGCGTGCTGCCCACATCGACGCGCGATGCAGTGGCCACGCGAGCAGAGAACTGGAGGGTGCGCACGAGTGGCGCCATGCGCGCTGCGACTGCGGGTACGGCTGTCGGGCGGGTCATCCACCACGCGGCGAACGCGGCTGCAACGACGGCGACGAGCACCGCGAAGAAGATCACAAGACGCCGCGACATGCGGCTGATTCTGCCAGTAGTCCTAAAGGGTGAACTCGTAATCCACGGTAATCGGCGCGTGGTCGGAGAACTTCTGTTCCTTGTAGATGGATTCCATCCGTGCCAGCCGCGCGGTTGCCGGCGTCGCCAGGTGGTAGATGCTGGTGCAAAAAACCCACATCCTTTAATTCATCTTACAGGGCGAAGTCGTACTCAACGGTCAAAGGCGCATGATCTGAAAACTTTTGGTCCTTGTAGATGGCGGGAGTCCGAGCTAGTGCTGCGATTCGCTCCGTCGCCAAGTGATAAATGATGCGTCAAAAAACCCGCAAAATGCGGGCATGACTACCACCCGCGTTTACTCCTACCGTCGCTTCTCATCAGGCCGTCAAGCGCACGGCCACAGCCTCGAACGGCAGACTGCATCAGCGCGGGCATGGTGCGTTGAACACGGCTACGAACTCGACGAGGAGTTCGAGCTATCCGACATGGCCACTTCGGCGTACACGGGGGAAAACGCCACGGACGGAGCGCTAGCGGCGTTCCTGCTGGCGGCAAAGGGCGGAAAGGTGCCCAGCGGCTCCATTTTGTTGGTGGAAAGCCTGGGTCGCCTATCTCGGAACCACCTGACGGAAGCGATTACCCTACTTACGTCAATTGTCCAAGCGGGCATCAGGGTGGTCTCGCTACTGGATGGCAAGGAGTGGAACCGAGAAAATATCAACGACACCATGAACTTCATGCTTTCCGTGCTGTTGTTCGCCCGTGCCCATGAGGAAAGCGCTACGAAGGCGAAGCGCGTGCGAGCAGCCTTTGCAAAAAAGCGGGACGCTGGCTTGACGGTTGTTTCGCATGGGCACGGGCCGGGATGGGCGTATCCACGAGAAGACCGGCAAGGCTGGGAGTTGGACGAGGCAAAGGCGGAGTCCGTGCGTAAAGTCTTTGAGCATGTGGCGGGTGGGCTGGGAGGCATCGCCATAGCGAGAACCGCCAATGCCGAAGGGTGGACGCTTCCATGGCGGGACCGAGCCAATACAAATACGCGTTGGGAGCACACACAGGTTAGCCGGTTGGTCCGCGACCGTCGCGTGTTAGGAGAGTGGCAGCCCAAACAAATGGTCGACGGCTCGCTGGAAGCACTCGGCGATCCCGTGCTCGACTACTTCCCCCGTGTCATCACTGATGAGCTTTGGGGGAAAGTGCATGTCGCTCTGGACAATCGTACCGGGATACCACGCATACGCGGGGTCATGGCTGACGTTTTGGCGGGCCTCTTCTATTGCAAGTGTGGGGTGCCTCAGGCCGGAGGCTGTCCGCGTCCGCTATCAGCCACGCTGTTTAGTCGCTCGACGAGGTGTGTCAAACCCCCTCACTCAAGTCCGTCAGCAACTGTAAAGGCTTGAACTGTGAACTCGTCACGAACCGCAACTTTTAGGCACTGAAAGCGAGTCCGGCCATCGAGGAAATCTTCAGACTTCAGCGCGCAACTCTCGCACGCCACGGCCCAGCTTGCGCCGCAGCAAGGCACGTAATGTCACCCCTTCGGCGTAGCCGATCTGCGCGGCGATTTGGTCAATGCTCTCGTTGCTAGTGCGCAGCAGATGCACGGCTCGCTCCACGCGGAGATCCTGAAAGTAGGACAGCGGCGTCTTGCCCAGCACGCTATGCATACGTCGCGCCAGCGTGCGCTTACTCGCACCGATGGCGATGGCCGCCTCGTCGAGCGAGAACCCTCGGGCCAGGCGTTGCCGCGCCCATCCCTCGAAGCGCTCCACCACAGGATCGGCATGGTACAGGTGGTCGGGGATGATGAACTCCGCCTGTGAGCCACGTGCCTCGACCAGCAGATAGCGGGCAGTCAGCGAGGCCAGCGCGGGGCTGCAGCTGCGGACCACGCTTAACCCTAAATCGATGTGGGCGAGTGCGGCGCCGGCCGTGACGCAGCCTGCCGCGTTCACCAGCATGCGCGACTCGTCGAGCGTCACGAGCGGATAGCGCTGCCGGAACATCGGCGCTAGCCACCAAGATGTGGTGGCGCTCCGGCCGTCGAGTAAAGCGCTCTCCGCTAGCACGAATGTGCCTGTGCAGGCGGCGCCAGCGGTCGCGCCGGATGCCGACCACTGCTGCAGTGCGCCAGCGGCATCGGCGACATCTTTAAGTTCGAGGCGCGACGCGAGCGCCTCCGGCATCTTGGCACCGAGCGCGGGCACTAGCACGACATCGGGGGCGGAGGCGCTGCTCACCGGGACGACCGGCACGTTCAGTCCTTGCGCGGTGCTTACTCGCTGACGGACGCCTACCAGCGTCACGACGATAGGTGCCGGCATGTCTTCGAGCAGGCCAGCCAACTGGTTGGCCGTACTGAGCGTGTCGGTTAGAGACGCGAGTCCCAAATCGAAGACGCCGTTAAGAACGAGAATGTGGACGCGCATGGCAGTAACAGTATCAAAGTTGGCTATTTTGCCACTCGCGTAACGGAAGTGCAGAGCGGAGACTTGCGGCTTCATCAACTGCTATTCATGAAAGAAACACGCCATGTCCAAACTTGCCTTGTTCGCACGTCTTGAAGCCAAGCCAGGTCAGGAGGCCGCTGTCGCCGATTTCCTCGCCAGCGCACTGCCGCTCGCCAACGCTGAGTCCGGAACGACCTCCTGGTTTGCCTTGCAGTTCGGACCTTCGACATTCGGAATCTTCGACACATTTGCCGACGAGGCTGGTCGTCAAGCTCACCTGGACGGTCCCATTGCAGCCGCTTTGATGGCCAACGCGGCAGCGTTGCTCAGCAACCCACCCGCGATAGAGCAGGTCGATCTCCTGGCCGTGAAATTGCCTGGCAACTGAGGCGATTCGCGGCGGCCACGGTTCGTGCCGTCAAGGTGCGCCGGCTCCGTGTGGACCGTATTCCCTCATGGAGACTGGCTGCTCAACCTATGAGGTCAACACTCGCTCGGAGTGCTGGATTTGATTGATGGTGCTTCGTAACCGTTGAGGTCGGACAGTACGGCCCATGTGGACTTCGAGCGCTGTCATGAATCGGTGGCTTTTTCAGCGTCGTCTTCTATAGCTCTGGGTGTTTCACATCTTGACATGCGGCGTCTTTCCGCCTACGTTCGACGCATGAGTTTCTCGCTCTGTACCGTCTTCAATCTGACTGCCTCGCGGACCACGTCCGCAGTCATACGCTCGCTTTAAGCGGGCGTATCATTTTCTCTTTCCCCACCCGGTATCGCTCGCTTCGCAAGTTTGGTCTGGCCATAGGTTTGGCCTGACTGGGGTTAATCCTTTCCGGAGCGAATCATGAAGCGAATTTCCCAGGCCGTATCAGGCCAAAAGCGTGTCGTCTCGGCAGCAAAAAGCACCGCTGCCCAAGCAAAGCCGGCCAACGTTGTCCAGTGCGCCAAGCCTGCACCAGAACTCGTGCCGGACCCATGCTAGCAGGCACCCAGACAGGATCATTCAAAGCTTGAAATCGTATTCAACAGTCAGCGGCGCGTGGTCGCTGAATTTTTGATCCTTGTATATGACAGCCGTCTTCGCTAACGATGCAACGCTTGGGGTTGCAAACTGGTAGTCCAGCCGCCATCCCACATTCTTCACATACGCCTGCCCCCGGTTGCTCCACCACGTGTAGCACTCCTCGGTGGTATCGGGCTTGAGCAGGCGGTACACATCGACCAGGCCGGTCTCCGATATCAGCTTGGTCATCCAGGCGCGCTCTTCGGGCAGGAAGCCGCTGTTTTTCCGGTTGCTGCGAAAGTTCTTCAGGTCGCTTTCCTGGTGCGCGATGTTCACGTCGCCGCACAGGATGAATTCGCGGCTTTGCTTGAGCTTGCACAGGAACGGATCGAACTCCTCCAGAAACCGGAACTTCGCCTGCTGGCGGTGCTCGCCGGACGAGCCGCTCGGAAAGTAGCAGCTCACGATGGAAAACTTGCGCGATGGTGTGTCGAAGCGCAGTTCGACATAGCGGCCCTCGGCATCGAACTCGCTCGATCCATAGCCGACCACGACATCGCTGGGCTCGTGTCTCGTGTAGAGGGCGACGCCGGAATAGCCCTTTTTTTCCGCGAAATGGAAATGGCCCTTCAGCCCCGCCAGTTGCTCGAAGCGCCCTTCGATGTCGGCGGCCTGCGCCTTGACCTCCTGCAGGCAGAGGCAGTCGGGGTTGGTGCTGGCAATCCACGCTTCGACGCCCTTGCTGGTGGCAGAGCGGATTCCATTGAGGTTGAGGCTGGTCAGTCGGAACATTGAAATTGATGAGTGAGGCCCAAGGCCAGGCGCGCAAGTGCGCCATTGTCGAGTACCTGTTGGTGCCGCCGCGCCACGGGGGCTGCGCCAGGGCGTTAGAGTGCGCATCGGTCCATACAATCGCGTCCACGACAAAGGGGTACGAAATGACTAATCATCCAGACAGCGGACAGGACGAGATTGCCCGGGAGTTCATCGAATTTGCCATCGAAGCCGGCGTGCTGAGGTTTGGCGAGTTCAAGACCAAGGCGGGACGCCTTTCTCCTTACTTCTTCAATGCCGGCCTGTTCGACGACGGCGCCAAGCTGGGGCGACTGGCGCAATTCTATGCACGGCGCATCCTGGCCTCGGGCATCGAATTCGACATGCTGTTCGGCCCTGCCTACAAGGGGATCTCGCTGGCGGCTGCAGTGGCCATCGAAATGGCGCGGCTCGGGCGCAATGTCCCGTTTGCGTACAACCGCAAGGAAGCCAAGGATCACGGCGAGGGCGGCACCCTGGTTGGCGCACCGGTGCAGGGACGGGTCCTTGTGATCGACGATGTCATCACCGACGGCGCGTCCAAGCGCGAGGCGCGCGACATCATTGCAGCGGCGGGCGGCAAGGCCTGCGGCGTGGCCATTGCCCTGGACCGCCAGGAGAAGGCAACGGCCAACGGCGCGGACGTGGACTACAGCGGCGTGCAGTTCGTGCAGCAGGAGCTCGGACTTGAGGTTTGCGCGATTGCGCGGCTTGCCGATTTGCTTCAGTATCTGAAAAACAAGGGAGCTGACAACCTGGGCGCCTGGCATGAGGAGGTGCTGGCCTACCGGCAACGCTACGGCGTCAATTAGGGCTTGGATGCAGTACCTGGCATTGCGATTGCTAATGGTGTGGGGGGCGGGAGTTGGGCTGAGCCTCGGCGCAGCAGCGCCGGCCCTTGCGCAACAGGGCATCTATACCTGCATCGATGCCAAGGGCCGCAGGATCACCGCCGACCGCCCCATCACCGAATGCCTTGACCGGGAGCAGCGCGAGCTCACCCCCAGCGGCACAGTCAAACGCAGGGTCGGCCCCTCCCTCACGGCCGAAGAGCGCGCAGCCGAAGAGCTGCGTGCGGCCCGGGCGCTTGAAGAAACCAAGCGCATCCAGGAAGAGAAAAAACGGGAGCGCGCGCTGATCGCCCGCTATCCGGACCGCGCCACCCACGACCGGGAACGAGCCGCGTCACTTGCATTGATCGACGGCGTCATCGCCACCGCGAACAAGCACCGGCTGGAGTTGGAGGCGCAGCGGCGCAAACTGGATGTGGAACTGGAGTTCTTCAAGGGCGACGCTTCAAAAGTGCCGTTCAAGCTCAAGCGCCAGATTGAAGAGAACACGCAGGCAATGGAGAGCCAGCGCAGGTTTATTGCCAACCATGACCTGGAAAAGCAGCGCCTGAACGCTCGCTATGACGAGGAATTGGTCAAGCTCAAGGCGATGTGGGCGCAGTTGGGGGTGGCGGCGCCCAGGACTGCGGCAGCAGTAGCTTCGGGGCCCGCCAGGCGCTAGGGGCCTGGCGCGGGTCCGCGCGTAGGCTCCCTGTCCTTGTCGATCGATTACTTAATGGCAGCGGAAACGATAGACGCCCGAATAGCGTGCGCCGTTGGCGAGATTTATTTCGTAGCCGCCCTGCACGGTGAACGCGTCTGCTTCGGCCTGCCCGATGGTCAGGTAAATCGCATCTGCGCCCACGCCAATACTGCCGCCCACGATGCTGGTCATGCCGACTGCCAGCCCATTGGCCGCCCCCGTCTTGCTGCCCGTGCTACCCGCTTCCACCTTGACGGTGATTCCGGCGTTGGCTTTGCCATCCACGAAGGCCAGCGTAGCTGAACCGCTTGCCAGGCCGACACCGCGGCCTGAGTTGCTTGCACCGCCGACGTGGGTGGGCGAGGTGAAATTTCCAGCGTCGCAAGTCAGGTTTGCCGAAGCGGGGAACACAGCGGGAAGGTTTGACAGCAGGTAGTGCCAGGCGTTGTTGCCGTCGATGGCTCCTGAACTGCTCGGTGTGTTGACGGTGCCGCCAGCCCAACGACCCATGGCGAAGGTGGCGTCTCCGGATTTGTCCAGCACGGCCGGTGCGCCTGTCAGCGAGTAATCACTGAGCGTCGTCACTGCGCCATCCGGCTGCTGGACATGGGTTTTCAGTGGACCGGTGCTTTGACGGCCGATGGAATACAAGGCGTATCTCGGATTGTCGCCGGGCACGAAGGCGGCGGAAACGGCACTTGCGGAAGGTGCCGGGGCCGGGACTCCATTTGGTGCGGGCGCGGGTGCGGGTGCGGGTGCCTCAGTTGATGCCTGTAAAGGTGCTGGCTCGGAATTGTCTGAGCCACCGCCGCCGCAGGCAGTGACTGCCGCGCAGGTGAAAAGTAGCGCCAGGAGGCTATGGGATTGTGTCAAGAGGATTCTCCAAAGTGTGTTGAGTGGCCAGTAGCAGTCCGCCGGGCGGGCATTCCGGTGGCCGCACCAAGCGACCGCAGGTTGGGTTACCTGAGCGGGGCGTTGGAAACGTTCAAAGTCTCATTGGCGAACGATGAGCTTGGCAGCGAAGCAGCTAAGTCGAATCGCTTACCTATAGTACAGGTAGTGGTTGATTAATTAATATTTAATATTCACAGAAAAGCCATGAATATACTTTGGTAGTCATAGCAATCAAGTTTTTGGAACACCAAACGCGCACGAAAGGGAAACCGATACCGAAGCATTGACTCTGGCCTTACGGACGGATTTGACGTCCTTGGCGCTTATAGTCGGCGCCGGAGGAACCTAATGCCAAGTTACTACACACTACACGAAGCTTTTGACCTGACGCCGGTAGAGATTGCAGGTGCCAAACGACTAACGCTGGCGCCAATCACGCCCGCAGCCATGATTGAGAATGCAGGTGACTACGACAACTACGCCTCGGTTAGCACTTACACCACAACTGCCAAGATATTCGTTTTCTCGGCAAACCAGGGCGCTTCGTACCAGGTCTCGGCCGTCAGTTCTTTCGATCCGAGACTGCGGCTGTATGACTGGAAGGGAAACCTGATTGAGGAGGCCTCGGACTTCAGCCCCTTTGACGAGAACGGAGTCGACGTCATTCGACCATGGGTTGCTCCGTACACCGGCGACTACTACATCGAGCCGGATTGGTGGATGAATTTGTCAAAGACGGCAAGTTCAGCCCTGGTTGTCGAGGACGTAGGCGCGATTACCCGAGACGGGGTCTTTGGCTCGGCAAGCGCGGAGAGCCTGCAAGGCGCGCATGGCACAAATTTGGCCGGCCTCACTGTCAGCACCAATGAAATCTTCTACGGGTACGCTGGCAACGACACTATCACTGGGTTCGGCGGAGACGACGTGATCTTCGGCGGTGACGCTTCTGACACAGACACCGCGGTCTATCACGGCCTGAGGTCCGAATACAGCATTGCCCTTAACGGTATTGGTGGGGTGAGCGTCAAAGACAAGGTATTCGATCGGGACGGCGCAGACGAGGTGTATGCGGAGCGTCTGTTGTTTGCCGATGGGGGCTTGGCCTTCGACCTGGATACCAATGCCGGAATGGTCGCCAAAGTGCTTGGCGCGGTATTCGGTAAGTCTTATGCCACGGACCCCCTTTATGTAGGCTTGGGCCTGGATGCTATTGATGCCACGCCAATGAGCATCGAGCAACTAAGCGCTGGCGCCATGTCCCTGGCCATGCCTGGCGCAAGTAACTCAGCGATCGTAGGGCGCGTGTACACAAATATGGCGGGCCATGCGCCAAGCGCACCCGTGCTGGCGTCTTACACCAGCCTCCTCGACAGCGGCCAGTACAGCGTTGGCGAGTTCGTCGCGGCCGCAGCGAACCTCGAAATCAATGCGATCAATATCGGGCTCGTGGGCCTGCACACCACGGGCCTAGCCTTCATCTAAAGAGTCGCGAATGGCCGAGGGCGCACGCGTTGCGCCCTTCCGCCAAGGCTTGCCTCTTCGCGCCCGGCAGACGGTTGTCGCGTACCTCGGAATGAACGCCCTGCCTTGCCTGCGGTTCCGCTTGCAAGGCGTCTTAAACCAGCTTCGCCCGCAGCAGATCATTCACCTGCTGCGGATTCGCCTTGCCCTTGCTCGCCTTCATCACCTGACCCACCAGCGCGTTGAACGCCTTGTCCTTGCCTGCCCTGAACTGCGCGACGTTGTCTGCGTTGGCTGCGACCACGTCGTCGATGATCTTTTCCAGGGCGCTGCTGTCGTTCATCTGCTTGAGGCCTTGTGCCTCGATGATCGCATCGACATCGCCGCCCTTGCCACTCCACAACCCCTCGAAGACCTGACGGGCCGCATTGTTGGAGATCGTGCCGTCCGAGATTCGGCGAATCAATGCCGCGAGTGACTGTGCGGTCACGGGCAATGACTCAATGCTGACATCGCCCGTGTTCAGTCGCCGCGAAATCTCCCCCATCACCCAGTTGCTCGCCAGCTTGGGCTGCTGCGAAGCCTTTGCCACGGCTTCAAAGTAGCCCGCCATCGCCTTGCTCTGCGTGAGCGTCGTTGCGTCGTACTCCGGCAAACCGTAGTCAATCACCAAACGGGCGGCCATCACCCGCGGCAGCTCCGCCATTTCGCTGCGCACGCGCTCGACCCACTCGGGAGAAACCGCAAGGGGCGGCAAGTCTGGATCAGGAAAGTAGCGATAGTCGGCGGCGTCTTCCTTGGTGCGCATCGCACGGGTCTCGCCGGTGTCCGGGTCGAACAGCACCGTGGCCTGCTGGATCGCGCGGCCATCCTCGATCTCTTCGATCTGCCAGCGGATCTCGAAGTCGATCGCCTGCTGCATGAACTTGAAGCTGTTCAGGTTCTTGATCTCGCGGCGTGTTCCCAGCTCGGCGCCGGGCTTGCGCACCGACACATTGGCGTCACAGCGAAAGCTTCCCTCCTGCATGTTGCCGTCGCAGATGCCGATCCAGGTCACGATCTTGTGGAGCTCTTTCGCGTACGCCACCGCTTCTTCAGACGATCGCATGTCGGGCTCGGTGACGATTTCAAGCAGCGGCGTGCCGGCGCGATTCAGGTCGATCCCCGACTGGCCGATGAAATCTTCATGCAGCGATTTGCCCGCGTCTTCCTCGAGGTGGGCGCGCACCAGGCGAACCGATTTCTTTTCATCCCCGAGATAAAACTCGACGCTGCCGCCCTGCACCACCGGGATCTCGAACTGGCTGATCTGGTAGCCCTTGGGCAGGTCGGGATAGAAGTAGT
>JAZKFD010000114.1:0-7050 GCA_040386635.1 Pseudomonadota bacterium | reverse complement strand
TCGGCGCGATGCTGACCGAGCTGTCGGAAGAGCAGGCCGAGTACATCGGCGTGCCAAAGGTCGGGCCTTACAAGCCGGATTCGTATCGTTATTGATTCGCCGCGTGGGTTGCGGGTTCGCACCCGCAATGACAAACCACACCATGCGTATTGATCAACTCCTCGTTGAGCGCGGGCTGGCGACCTCTCGGTCGCAGGCGCAGCGCCTGATCGCCTCCGGCGTGCGCTGGCTGGACCGCGGGGCCTGGAAGCCTGTTCTGAAGAACGGCGACGACGTGCCGGTTGACGCAGAGGTCGAACTGCTCGATGACGCAGAGGCTCGCTATGTCTCGCGCGGTGGGCTCAAGCTCGAAGGCGCACTGAAGGCAAGCGCGATCGATGTCGCGGGCAAGCTGTGCCTGGACGTCGGGCAGTCAACAGGCGGCTTCACGGATTGCCTGCTGCGCCAGGGTGCCAGGCATGTCGTCGGCGTCGATGTGGGACAAGGCCAGTTGCACGATAACGTTCGAAAGGATGAACGGGTGACGGCGATCGAGAAGGTCAACGCACGCGAACTTGCGACGGCTGACGTCGGCGAAGACCCGTTCGATCTGGTGGTGGGCGATCTGTCGTTCATATCGAGCACGCTGGTTCTCCCGGCACTTGTTCCGCTGATGGCGTCAGGCGGCGACCTGCTGTTTCTGGTCAAGCCGCAGTTCGAATTGCAGCCCGGGCAGGTGGGAAAGGGCGGGATCGTGAGTGATCCTGTTCTTTACGATTTTGTACGGCAACGCGTGGCCGATTGCTGCGAATCCCTTGGCATGCGCGTCAAGGCGTGGCACGACAGTCCGATTGCAGGTGGAGACGGGAACCGCGAGTTCTTCGTCCACGCCACCAAAACTGATTGAAGAAAGGGCGCTGATGAACGGTTCGATCAGCCTGGAATTTTTTCCACCCAAGACGCCCGAAGGCGCCGCGAAGTTGCGCGTCGTCCGCCAGGAACTCTACCGGCTCAAGCCGGAGTTCTGTTCGGTGACCTACGGTGCCGGTGGTTCCACGCAAGTGGGCACGTTCGACACCGTGGGCGAGATTTTGAAAGAAGGCGTGGCGGCCGCCTCGCACCTGTCGTGCATTGGCGCGACCCGTGATCGGGTGCGCCAGGAGCTCGCGCACTTGCGCTCGATGGGCGTCAAGCGCCTGGTGGCATTGCGCGGCGATCTGCCCAGCGGCTACGGCGCAGGCGGCGAATTTCACTATGCAAGCGACCTCATTGCGTTCATCCGCCAGGAGACCGGAGACGCGTTTCGCATTGAAGTCGCCTGTTATCCTGAAGTGCATCCGCAAGCCAGGTCCCCCGACTCGGATCTGCATGCGTTTGCCGAGAAAGTGCGCGCGGGGGCGAATTCTGCCATCACGCAGTACTTCTTCAATGCGGATGCGTATTTTCGATTTATTGATGAGGCCGGTAAGGCTGGGCTTGACATTCCCGTCGTGCCAGGGATCATGCCGATCACGAGTTCGACGCAGCTGATGCGTTTTTCGGACGCATGTGGTGCAGAAATTCCGCGCTGGATCCGCTTGCGTTTGCAAGCCTTTGGAGACGATACCGCCTCGATCCGGGCCTTTGGCCTGGACGTGGTGACCGCGCTGTGCGAGCAATTGCGCCGCGCGGGTGCACCGGGGCTGCACTTCTACACAATGAATCAGAGCGCTGCTACGGCAGAACTCTGCAGGCGATTGGGGGCCATATGATGCGACCGAATTTGGTGATGGGGACGGCGATTGCGGTGGCGCTTGCAGCGTCCAGCCAACTGAGCTGGGCCGAGGACTATCCTGAACCGGCCAAGCCTCCCACCGTCGAGGCTGAGGCGCCCGCTGTCATCGCCGAGCCTGTCGCCGCACCTGCCGACAAGCCCGCACCGAGCATCGCGGAGCGCCCGGAGGTGCACCGGGGACTCGCTTCATGGTACGGGCCCCGTTTCCACGGAAAGCGCACGGCGAGCGGCGAGGTCTACAACATGTATGCACTGACTGCTGCCCACCCGTTTCTTCCGTTCGGTACGCTGGTGCGCGTGCGAAATCTGATCAGCGGCAAGATGGTGGACGTTCGCGTGAATGATCGCGGTCCCTTCATCAAACGACGGGTCATCGACCTGAGCAAGGCAGCGGCTGCGGTGCTGGGACTGCACGAGCCAGGAGGCGGAACGCCACCTGTCGCCATCACGGTGCTGCATCCCGATGGTCACCAGGAACGCGCTGCTACTTCCGGCCGGCTCTCACGGGCGGTCGCCCACTCGAAGCCGCCTGCGATTCGTTGAAGCTCCACGGCTGCCGCGAGTTCAGCGCTCGTCGTAGCTCACACGCACTTCGCGGCTCACGGGCCTGGCCTGGCAGGTCAGAACAAAGCCCTTGTCGATTTCCCATTGCTCCAGCGTGAAGTTCTTGTCCATCGTGACCTCGCCTTCCAGCACCCGCGCGCGGCAGGTACAGCACACGCCGCCGCGGCAGGAGTAGGGCAAGTCCAGGCCCGCTCCAAGCGCCGCATCCAGGACGTGCTCGCCGCCGCCGATCTGCATGTGATGGGTTTTGCCATCGAGTACGACGTGCAGGCTGTGTCCCCCCGCCGATGCATCGACGGGTTTGATTGCAGACCGTGACGGCAGCTGGATCGCGCTGTTGTCGGACGAGAAAAATCGTTCGCTGTGGATACGGTCTGACGGCACGCCGCCAGCGAGCAGCGCCTTTTCGACTCCGGCAATCATCGCTTCCGGCCCGCAGATAAACGCTTCATCGATGCTGTCGGCCGGCAGCAGGCCCGCGAGAAGCTCGCCGACTTTCGATTCGTCGATCCGGCCGTTCAGCAGTGCGATCTCCTGCGGCTGGCGAGAGAGCAGGTGCACCAGCGACAGCCGGGCCGGATAGCGATCTTTCAGATCCTGCAGCGCTTCGTTGAACATGATCGTGTTGGACCGCTGGTTGCCATACACGAGGGTGAAGCGCGACCCGGGCTCCGCTGCCAGCGTCGTTGCAATAATCGACAAAATGGGCGTGATGCCCGAGCCCGCCGCAAAGCCGACCCGGTGCCTGGCGCCGGTCAGGCGCGGCGTGAACCGTCCGTCCGGGGGCAGCACCTCAATACTCGCGCCTTCGGCGAGGTGTTCGAGAGCCCAGGGCGAAAACACGCCCCCTTCCACCGGCTTGATGCCGACATCGATTTCCAGCGCGCGCTCGAATCGCTGGTGCGGGCTGCAGATCGAGTAACTGCGGCGCGTCTCGTTTCCCTTGACCTCGGCACGCAGAGTCAGGAACTGGCCAGGCTTGAAGTCGAATGTGCCGCGCAAATCCTGCGGCACCGCGAACGTGATCGCGGCTGAACCTGCAGCGTCGGGCGATACGCGCTTGACCGTCAGACGGTGAAAGTGAAGTGCCATGAGTCGCGCGTCAGTACGGCTTGAAGTAGTCGAAGGGTTCCAGGCAGCTGAGGCATTTGTAGAGCGCCTTGCATGCGGTCGAACCGAAGTGGGAGGTTTCCGTGGTGTCGGCTGAGCCGCAGTGAGGACAGTTTGCTTCACTCGCCGGCCGGGGGCGCATGAGCTGGACAATGTTGCTGCTGTGCGCGGGCCGGGGCGGCGCGATGCCGTATTTCTTTAATTTCTCGCGCGCATCGGCAGTGATCCAGTCGGTGGTCCAGGCGGGTGCGAGTTTCATGACGACGGTGGCAGCAAGGCCATCGCCGGCGAGCGCCGCTCGCACATCGTCCTCGATTTGCCCCATTGCCGGGCAACCGCTGTAGGTGGGCGTGATCACCACTTCCAGCGATCCGTCCCGCTCATTGATTTCGCGCAGTATCCCGAGTTCGCGAATGGAAACGACAGGGATTTCCGGGTCGGGTATGGATTCAAGCAGCTGCCAGGCGCGGTCGATCGCCGACAACTGGGTCGCAATCACCACACCGCCTCCGGGTGCTGGCGCGCCAGCCCCTGCATCTCTCCCAGCAGATAGCTCAGGTGCTCGGAGTGCAGCCCTTCCTTGCCGCGCGTCACATGACCGCCGGCGCTGGGCCGCTGCAGGGTCGCCTGTGCGAGTGCGGCATCGATACACGCATCCCATTGGGCGTGCAGCGACTGCATGCTCGGGCCTGCGCCTTGAGCTATTGCCTGCGCTTCGAAAGCGCAGGGTGTCCAGAATTCCTGCGTGTAAGGCAACAGGTGATCGAGCGCGGTCTGCGCGCGTGCGTGGGACTCATCTGTGCCATCCCCAAATTTGATCAGCCAATCGAGGGAGTGGCGCACGTGATAGCGCGTCTCTTTCACGGCCTTGCCCGCAATCGCGGCCAGCTGCGGGTCGCTGGATTGCTGCAGCGCCTCCCACACCAGAAGCATCAGGCTGCTATAGAGAAAGTTGCGGACAATCGTGGTGGCGTAGTCACGGTCGGATGCGGATGCGGCTGTGCCAGCCAGTGGGCCGTGATGGGGCAGCTCGACCAGTGTGTAGTTTCGGTATTGCGATGCGTCCCGAAAGTAGGCAAGCCTGTCTTCGGTCATGCCGTCCCCCTGAAGCACTGCCGCGTGTTGGTACAGCATGCGCGACTGGCCGATCAGGTCCAGGCTGATGTTGGCCATGGCGATGTCTTCTTCCAGGACGGGCCCGTGTCCGCACCATTGCGCGTTGCGCTGTCCGAGCACGAGCGCGTTGTCGGCGAAGTGCAGCAGGTACTCCAGCGGCGCGGCATTCGCGGTATTCGCCGCATTCGCAGTCGAAAGGCTCGCGGCCATCACATGTGCCCCACTTCGTCAGGGATCTCGTAGAAGCTCGGGTGGCGGTAGATCTTGTCACTGGCGGGCTCGAAGAGTTCCGCCTTGTCATCCGGCTCGCTGGCGATGATCTGTACCGATGGGACGACCCAGATGCTCACGCCTTCCATGCGCCTGGTATAGACATCGCGCGCCATCTGCAGCGCCTGCTGCGCATCAGCCGCATGCAGGCTTCCGCAGTGCTTGTGCTCCAGCCCCTGCTTGCTGCGGACGAAGACTTCATACAGGGGCCACTCGTTGCTCATGGGGCTCTTGGTGCTCTTGGTGCTCATGCCGCCTCCCTCAGATCGCGGGCCTTCTGCTTTCTTGCGTGCGCGAGTGCCGCGTCGCGCACCCATTGGCCGTCTTGGTGGGCTTTGACGCGGGTGGCCAGGCGTTCCTTGTTGCACGGCCCGTTGCCATGGACGACCGCCCAGAAATCATCCCAATCGATCGCGCCGTAGTCGTAGTGGCCGCGCTCCTCGTTCCATTTCAGGTCGGGGTCGGGCAGCGTGACGCCCAGAATTTTTGCCTGGGGCACGGTGGCATCGACAAATTTTTGCCTCAGGTCGTCATTGCTGATTCGCTTGATGCCCCATCGCATGCCTTGCGCGCTGTGAGGACTGTCGGAATCCGGAGGTCCGAACATGGCAAGCACCGGCCACCACCAGCGATTGACGGATTCCTGCACCATGTCTTGCTGAGCTTGCGTACCGCTCATCTGCGTCATCAGGCTTTCAAAACCCTGGCGCTGGTGGAAGCTCTCTTCCTTGCAGATACGGATCATGGCCCGGGCATAGGGGCCGTATGAGCATCGGCAGATGGGTACCTGGTTCATGATCGCCGCGCCATCGACGAGCCAGCCGATCGTACCGACGTCGGCCCACGTCAGCGTCGGATAGTTGAAGATCGAGCTGTACTTGGCCTTGCCCGTATGGAGCGCGTCCAGCATCTGGTCGCGGCTGGTGCCCAAGGTCTCCGCAGCGGAATACAGGTAGAGCCCGTGCCCACCTTCATCCTGAACTTTGGCCAGCAGGATGGCCTTTCGCTTGAGCGAGGGTGCGCGCGAAATCCAGTTGCCCTCGGGTTGCATGCCGATGATTTCGCTGTGGGCATGCTGGCTGATCTGACGCACCAGCGTCTTGCGATAGGCGTCTGGCATCCAGTCCTGGGGCTCGATCTTTCGATCGAGATCCATCTTGGCGTCAAACTGCTCCTGCAATGCAGCGGGAAGACTCTCGGCGGATGCTGCGACGGCTTTCAGCCGCTGCTCCGGATCGGGCAGGTCGAGCGCTTGGGTGTACATCAAGGCAGTATATCAATTAGCCGACCGATCGGTCGGCTAATTGCGCCGGGTGAACGATACCCTGGGTTAACCGCCCGATTCGAGGGACTGCGACTTGCCCCGGCCGCGGCCAAGCACTTGCAACAACTGCGGCAGGGCCGCGGCCAGCGCCGGCTTGAGCGAATGCGGCGGATTGACGACGAACATGCCGCTCGCGGTTAAGCCATGCCCGCGTTTTTCTTCCTCACCGGAAACATTGCGCGCCTCATCCTGGCCTATTGCCAGGGTGGCATTGATCCAGGGCTTTCCCGCCTGATTGCTGAGCGTCTTCAGTCGTTTGGGCAGGTCGTGCGCTTCGGGACGCGGGATGACCGGATACCAGACGGCATAGGTCCCGGTCGCGAATCGTTTAAGGCTGTCCTGGATGCAGGCCGGGACCTTTTGATAGTCGGTCTTGATCTCGTAGCTCGGGTCGATCAGCACCAGCGCCCGCCTTGACGGCGGGGGAAGAAATGCCTTCAAACCCTCGAACCCGTCCTGCCGGGCAGCCGCGACCTGCCGGCCCGCCTGCAGTTGCGCAATGTTGGCGGCCAGTGCCTTGCTGTCGGTGGGATGGGTTTCGAACAGCTTGAGCTTGTCACGCGCTTCTTCCCGCAGCTCTGCCTGGACGATGAAGGGCGACCCCGGGTAGATTTTGAGACGGCCGTCCGGATTGAAAGCTGCAATGGCCGCCATGTAGTCCTGAAGGATTGGTGCTATATCCTTGATAGCAGCATCGGAAGACCTGGCGGGGGCCAGGGCCGCAAACAGCTTCACGACACCGTCGGCCGACTCGCCCGACGTATCTGCATAGTCCCCGTCCAGGCGGTAGAGCCCGGCTCCGGCGTGCGTGTCGATGACAGTAAATCCGGTGTCTTTCTGGGCCATGTGGCGCAAGATCGCGATCAGCACCATGTGCTTGAGCACATCGGCGTGATTGCCGGCGTGGAATGCG
>JAZKFD010000113.1:0-3764 GCA_040386635.1 Pseudomonadota bacterium | reverse complement strand
CCGCTGCCGACCGGTATCGTCACGTGTCACTGCCGCAATAAAACCAAGATTCACAATCGTCGAGCGATGGATCTGCCAGAACTGGTCGCCGTCCAGGCGCGGCATCAGCTCCCGAATGGGCGTGCGGATAAAAGCTTCCTGGTCCCGGGTCTGCACGCGGGTGTACTTCTCGTCCGATCTGAAAAAAAGCACGTCTTTCACGTCGATGAGACGCGTGGTCGAGCCGGTGGTGCACTGGATCCAGCGCATCGGCGGTTCGGTGGTCGCGCCCGCACCGGCCAGGCCCTGGTTGGCCTTCATCAGCTTCTGCAGCAGCGCATCGAGCGCCAGTTCGTCGGCGGGCGATGCGGGCACGCTCACCGGCTGCGCGCGCCTGGCCTTCAATCGGGCCTTCACGCGCTGCGCCGTCTGCTCCAGACGCTCCGCCTCCACCGGTTTGAGAAGGTAGTCGAGCGCGCCCTGCTCGAACGCCTTCACCGCGTATTCGTCGTAGGCCGTGACAAAAACAATCTCGCCGCTCCATGAGGGCAAGGTGACAATCTCGCTCGCGGCTTCCAGGCCGGTCAGGCCCGGCATGCGGATGTCCAGGAACACCACGTCTGGCCGCAGTTCGTCGGCCTTTTGCAGGGCCTCCTGTCCATCCCGGGCCTCGCCCACGATCTCCAGGTCGGGCCAGGCGCCAGCAAGGCGGGTCTTCAGTTGCTCGCGAAGCAGCCGTTCATCGTCGGCAATAAGAGCGCGCAGCCTGTCGCTCATCTTGGAGCTCCCGCCGCAGCACCGGCTTTTTCGTTGCCAATGCGGTATGGAATCGTGATCTTGAGCGAGGTCCCAGTCGCCGGGTCGGAAACCAGCATCAGCTGGCTCTTGCCGGGGTACAGCATCGCCAGGCGCTCACGGATGTTCTGCAGGCCCACGCCAGTGCCCGATGTCGGGCCGCCGAGAATGTCGCCGTCGGGCACACCCACTCCGGTGTCGCTCACCTCGACCCACAACTGCGCATGGGTCACGCCCGCAGCCACACGCACCTTGCCGCCTTCGGGCTTGGGCTCGATGCCGTGCTTGATGGCGTTTTCGACCAGCGACTGCAGCATCATGGGCGGGAATTCGGCCGGTTCCAGCGCTTCAGGCACGGCGATTTCCACTTCCAGCCGGTCCTCGATCCGCATCTTGATCAGTTCCAGGTACGAGCGGATCAGCCGCATCTCGCGGCCCACCGTGGATGACTCTTCCCGCATCTGCGGAAGTGCACCACGCAGGTACGTGATGAGCGCCTTCTGCATCTTCGAGGCGCGGGGCGGCTCGGTCTCGATCAGGTAATCGACCGCAGCGAGGGTGTTGAACAGAAAGTGCGGCTCCACCTGCGCCTGCAACACCTGCAGCCGCGCCTGCACCAGTTGCCGCTCCATGGTTTCGCGCTCTGCCGCATCGACCGCGGTGCGCACCTTTTCGTCGGCCTGCGCCACCTTGCGCACGACAATCTTCGCAGCCGCAAGGTAGCAAAAGAAGATCACCATGAGCGCGCCGCCCAGATCGCCGAGCAGCCCTTGCACCGTGATGATGCGGCGATTGGTGAAGCTGCCGTCCTCGTCCTCGTCGATCTCGATGGTGAGCGGGTTGTCCGAGTCGCCTGAACTGCTTGCGCCCGGGTTCGGGGCATCCGCGCCTTCTTTGGAGTTGCGCTCGATTTTCGCGCCCTTGGGACCGCGTGTGATCTTCACGCCGTTCGGGCCGCCGATGGTGACCGTGCCTTCCTTGCCCGGCGGCACAGCCACGCGCTCGCTGTCATGACGCAGGTGAAGCAGTTCCGACACGATGCTGCTTGCAACCAGGATGACCAGGAACAGCACGATGAGCCGCCACCAGGACATGGACGCAGCCCATTGAGAAATTTCGCTGTTCGCCCGTACCAGCCACTCGATGGCCGGTGCCCGGCCGGACGGCGGGGGCTGGTTGGTATCCGTTGTCATGTCCACAAGCTTAATCCGTTGCTTCAGCTTGCACGCTTCAACCGGGTTTATTCGCGGTCTGCTCGACCGCGCAGCCTGCCGACGCATTGACACTGTCGCCCAGCGAAGCCACCGCATCGCGCCGCGCCACCACTTCGACCCGGGGCAATGTCACGCGGGCCGGACTGGCATCAACCAGCGCTGCCATGTAGCCACGCGGCTGCGCGCCGATACCGGCAGCAGACAGCCACACCGTGGCCGTCAGCCCTGCCGTCGCTACGACCAGCGCGAAGGTGGCGACACTGCCCGCGAAGTCAGGGTTCTTGAACTGCGGGTAAGCGGAAGTGTTGGCGATCGTCATGTTGAATCCTCTTCGTTTGGCAGGCCCACGTGGCCCGTTGAAGATGGACTTTAGGCAGGCGCCGGGCGTGCCGCGAGCGGTATGCGACGAACGACGGCTTTGTGCGACAGACTGCGCAAGAACCGGATGAGTGGTGCCCGGTTGCCTCCCACTGCGCCCAAAGGCGTATGGCGCGTTGAAGACCTGCCCAGCACAATGCTTCTTTCACCGGACACGATGCAGGAGAACACGTGAACCACGCATTGAGACCCCGGCGACTCGTCGTCGCGCTATTCGCAAGCGTCTGCGCCGGAGCAACCCAGGCCCATACCGGACTGCACGGCACAGGTGCTTTCAGCATCGGCTTCATGCACCCGCTGACGGGAATGGATCATCTGCTGGCCATGCTGGCGCTCGGGGTCTGGGCTTGCTCGATGAAGGCACGAACGGGACGGTGGGTCATGCTGACCTTTCCGGCGATGATGGCAGTCGGATTCATGTTCGGAAAGTCAGGTGACTCCCCTTCCGGTCTCGAAGCCGCCCTGGCTGGTTCGGTGGCCGTCCTGGTGCTGATGATCCTGGCGGTACGCAATGCCCAACCTGGCATTGCCGCACCCATGGTGGCGTTCTTCGGCCTGCTTCACGGATGGGCACACGGCATGGAAATGCCAGCTGACGCTGCGTCTGGCTCGTATGCCGCCGGCTTCCTCAGCGCGACCATTGCCCTGCACCTGGCCGGCTTTCTGGTCGCTCGCCAGACCCGGTTGTTCAGCCGTTCCCGGTTGCAGGACTGATGACGGCGCTGACGCGGGTGATCTTGTTGGCCGGAAAGCCCGACTTCTCCGCGTGTTCGCGAATGAGTGTCTCGTCGGGTGAGTCGTAGATGCAGTAGATCTTGTCGCCGGCAACGTAGCTGTGAACCCACTTGATGTCGGGGCTCATTTGCGCAAGAACCGAATTGGAGTGCTTCGACGCATCGCAAAGTGCCTGCTCAGACATGTCTCCGGCGCCGGCGATCTCACGCTCGATCAGATACTGGGTCATCACATTCTCCTGTGCGGCAAGGGTGCCGCCCGTCAATGTACGACCGATGTCCGCAGGCGGCAAGAGGCGACTGTCAGTCTCCAACCTTCACGCAGTCGGCGTAGTAGTGCATCTTGCCGTCCGGGCCTTCTTCCTCAACCATGCCGTGAATATCGGTTTCGAATCCCGGGCACTGCGCGTTGAATTCGCGTGAGAACTTCAGGTAATCGACGATCTTCTTGTTGAACACTTCTCCTGGAATCAGCAGGGGAATGCCCGGCGGATAAGGCGTCACCAGCGATGTGGTGATGCGCCCTTCCAGATCGTCGATCCCGACCCGCTCGGTCTTGCGGTGCGCAATATAGGCGAAGGCATCGCTAGGCTTCATGGCCGGGGTGAGGTCGCTCAGGTACATCTCGGTCGTCAGGCGCGCGATGTCGTACTTGGCGTAGAGC
>JAZKFD010000112.1:64879-89474 GCA_040386635.1 Pseudomonadota bacterium | reverse complement strand
GCAACCCGGCGAAAAGAGCGTGAGCTGGCCCTGCAACAAGACCAAGTACATCGTCCACTATCCCGAGACGCGCGAGATCTGGTCTTATGGCTCCGGTTACGGCGGCAACGCGCTGCTGGGCAAGAAGTGCTTTGCGCTTCGTATCGCGTCCAACATGGGCCGCGATGAGGGCTGGCTGGCCGAACACATGCTGATCCTGGGCGTCACCAACCCGGCAGGCAAGAAATACCACGTTGCAGCGGCCTTTCCATCGGCCTGCGGCAAGACCAACTTCGCCATGCTGATTCCACCAGCGGGATTTGATGGCTGGAAGGTCACGACGATCGGTGACGACATTGCCTGGATCAAGCCGGGTGCCGACGGTCGCCTTTACGCGATCAATCCTGAAGCGGGCTATTTCGGTGTTGCGCCGGGTACCAACACCGACACCAATCCGAACTGCATGGCCAGCCTGGACAGGGACGTGATTTTCACCAATGTCGCTCTTACCAATGACGGCGACGTCTGGTGGGAAGGCATGGGTGAGCCCCCGGCCCACGCGATCGACTGGCAGGGCAAGGACTGGTCGCCGGAGATTGCCAGGGAAACCGGCGCAAAGGCTGCTCACCCCAACGCGCGCTTTACCGTCGCGGCGACCAACAACCCGGCGCTCGATCCGCAGTGGGACGACCCGGCGGGCGTGCCGATCGACGCGTTCATCTTCGGCGGCCGCCGCTCCACCACCGTGCCGCTGATCACCGAAGCGCGCAACTGGGTCGAAGGCGTCTACATGGCGGCGACGATGGGTTCGGAGACGACGGCGGCCATCACCGGCCAGGTCGGCGTCGTGCGCCGTGATCCGTTCGCGATGATCGCGTTTGCCGGCTACAACATGTCCGACTATTTCCAGCACTGGCTCAACGTGGGCAAGAAGCTGGAAGCCGCGGGCGCTACGCTGCCGCGCATCTACACGAGCAACTGGTTCCGCAAGGGTGAAGACGGCAAGTTCGTCTGGCCCGGCTATGGCGAGAACATGCGCGTACTCAAGTGGATGATCGACCGCATCGAAGGCAAGGCCGGCGGTACCGATCACGTATTTGGCGTGAGTCCGTCGTATGAAGACCTGAACTGGACGGGCCTGGAATTCACGCCCAGCCAGTTCAGTAGCGTGATCAGCCTGGACAAGGCGGCCTGGGAGAAAGAACTGCAGCTGCATGCCGAGCTCTTCAAGCAACTGGAGCACCACCTGCCCCGGGAGCTGGACGAAACGCTGGCGAAGATCGAGAAGCGCCTGGCCGCCTGATTACCGCGGGTCTCAATGCAAAAAGCCACCGCAAGCGGTGGCTTTTTAGTTTCTGGACGCAGTGCCTGAGCCCTGCGCCAATCGCCTTAGATCGCCGTGCGGATCATGCGCTGCGAACGCTTGGCCAGCTCGGCCTTGCGGCTGACTTGCGACAGTTCGCGGCGGGCGGCCGTCCAGTTGGTGAAAATGCCGCGGATGTCGCTGGCAAGTTCACGGGCCGCGATTGCGACGCGCTCGAAACGGGCGACGCCGGGATGTTGAGCGATGCGATTGCTGTGTGAAAGAGTGGTCATGATTTTTCCCTTCAGTTTTTAAATACGGTTCAGTCAGTGCCGGGTGGCGTGCGTCAGTCGCGCCACGGCCGGACCTGGTAGTCGGTCGGCGCAGGAACGATGGCTTTCTTGCCAGCGTTGCGGCGGCGGTCTGCGCGCTCCATCGCGATGCGATAGGACCAGGCGTCAAGCGCGTTGCGCATCGCAGCCGGCATCAAACGCACCAGACCGGCGAACCAGGAGCCATGAATTGCGGTGGCCATGTCGTCCGCCTGGCTTCAGAAGTAGTTCTTCAGGTCGCGCGAGGCACCTGCGGCCATCGCCCGGCTGATGTCGGCCATGACGCGCGCATCGGTCAACGCGACATCCCACAGCTTCTGATCTTCTGCTGCCTGCTTGCGGGCGGCCTTGAAGCCAGCGAAGCCGGAACGCATCGAGAGCGCGGCGCGCTGGGCGGGGCCCGCCAACAAGGCCAGCGCGGCGAAGGCAACGGTCCACATCACGATCCACGCGGCGAGCAGATGACCTTCGGTCCAGGTGTCAACCACCTGGTTGGCGGCCACGAGCAATGCGGCAACGATGGCAGCCAGCAGCATGCTGGCGTTGGCGCGCGCGCTATCGAGGCGGTTGGCGATGTTCTTGACGCTCTGGGCCACGCGTTCAGCGCGAACCACGCCCGGATGTTCGGTGGGATGGTCCACATGGGCAAATGCAGTCATGGCTTCTTTCCCTTCGTTTGCGAGGTGGAATTACCGATCGCGTAGGGCAATACTAGGGTAAGCACTGATATATATCCAATTTAGATTAGTGATGGCTATCATTCACCACCGTGATAAACAGTCCCAACTTTCGAACGCTCGACCTGAATCTGCTGCGGGTGTTCGATGAAGTGATGTCCGAGCGCAACCTCACCCGGGCGGCCCGCAACCTCCACATGACCCAGCCGGCCGTGAGCAATGCCCTCAGCCGGCTGCGCGACGCCGTAGGCGACAAGCTGGTTACCCGCAGCGGGTACGGGGTCGAGCCGACTCCGAAGGCGCTGTCGATCTGGCCGGCCATCGCAGAGGCCCTGCGGCAGATGGAAGCGTCACTCACACCGGGTGACTTCACGGCTTCCGAGGCCAATAATACTTTTGTGCTCGCGATGGCCGACGCCACGGCGGCCAAGCTGATGCCGGGGCTGGTCGAGATCATTGAACGCGATGCCCCGGGCGTGTCCATGCGCGTGCTGCCGCTGCTCACCCGGGATCCGCGCCGGTTGCTCGACGAGGGTCAGATGGATCTGGCGGTCGGGTATTTCCCGGCTGTGCTGGCCGATCTGACATCCCAGGAACAGCAGGCAGGCATGTCGGCTTTCGACCACAAGCGGCTCTACAGCGGTGAATATGTCTGCGTGATGCGAACCGGGCATCCCCTGGCGCGCGGCCCGATGACCTTGAAGCGGTATTGCGAGGCGCATCACCTGCTGGTGAGTTTTTCGGGCAAGCCGTTCGGGTTCATCGACGAGGCGCTTGCTTCGCTGGGCCGGGCCCGGCGAATCGTCCTGACGGTCAATCAGTTCTTCACGGCTGGCCGGGTGGTGGCCGCCTCCGACCTTCTGACGGTGCTGCCCCGGCACTTTCTGTCAGTCACCGGGCTGGCCAATGACCTGGTGCTGCGGGACCTGCCGTTCGAGGTGCCGCCGGTGCATGTGGATTCGCTCTGGCACCGCCGGCAAGGTACCCGAAGCGACCATGCCTGGTTGCGACTGGCTGTCGCCGCGGCGGCGATGGGTGCATTCGGCCCGGCAGGCGACTAGCGGACCACCCGCAGGTAAGCGAACGCGGCCTGGCGCATTTCATTCGCCTGTGCCGAACCGAAGCCAGCGCGCGCTTCTGCGCTTTCCAGCAAGGAGCGCGGAATCCCGCCTTTGCGCGACCTGTTTTTGGTGAAAGGGACCTTGCGGAAAATCTGGGCAATGAGGGCGTACATGGTGTGCTGCGCTGGAACGCGCTTTGAATCGATTCATCAAGAATAAGGGTTTTCCCTAGGCCATACAGGCCGGATGGGCACAAAGTTCATGCAGGTCCGGCATGGGTTGCACCGGGCCGGGGCATGTCCGCCGGTATGCTTGACGGGGTGACATACCTCGAATCAGGCCCCGGCTCAGACATTTCGCGTCGTGAAGCGGCCGAGCGCGCCCTGGCTGAGTCTGAAGCCAAATACCGCCAGGTGGTTGAAAACGTCAACGAGGGCATTCTCGTCACTGCGGCAGGCCGGATCCTCTACGCGAACCCGAAGGCCCTGGCTCTCACGGGCCTGGATGACGAGACCGCCCGGTCCCGGCCATTCATCGAATTCATCCATCCCGACGATCGCGAGCGGGTGATGGGCAACCACCTCAGGCGCCTTCGAGGTGAGCCGGTCGAGAACTATTACCAGTTCCGCGTGCTCCGGCGCGACAAGTCCCTGCGATGGCTGGAGATCAGCGCAGTGGTGTTCCAGTGGCAGGGTGCCCCGGCGACGCTGAACTTCCTGACGGACGTGACCGAACGCCGACGCATCGAACAGGACATGCGAGCCGCCTTGATCCGCGAGCGCGAACTGTCAGAGCTGAAGTCGCGTTTCGTCGCTGTGGCTTCCCACGAGTTCCGCACGCCCCTTGCTGCGATCCTGTCATCCGTCGAGTTACTGGGCGACTACGGCTCGCGACTGCCGGAGGAGGAGCGCAAGGAGATCGTCGATCAGGTCAAGAGCGCGGTGAGCCGCCTCAACCATATGGTGGAGCAGGTGCTGCTGACGAGCCGCCTGGAATCAGGCAAGTTCGATTTCGAGCCACGCGTGCAGGATGTGTCACAGCTGCTGTTGAAGATCGCATCCGAGATGGTCCACGCGCATCCCCAGGCCCGGCGCATCGAGATGCAGTGCGAGCAACTGGACGAGCCGAGGCTGGTCGATGGCGAGCTCGTGAACCACATCCTGGTCAACCTGCTGGGCAATGCCCTGAAGTATTCGGGGGCCGACAGCCGGGTGACTTGCCTGGCGAGCGCGCGCGGCGACACCTTGCATCTGGCCGTTACCGACCGGGGCATCGGCATCCCGGCCGGGGATCTGCCCCGGCTCTTCGAGAGCTTTCATCGCGGCGCCAATGTCGGAAACATTCCAGGAACAGGAATGGGGCTGCACATCGTGAAGGAGTGCGTGGAGCTTCATCGCGGGTCGATTGAAACCGAGAGCGCTGCGGGCACCGGCACCACCTTTCGCGTGAAGCTCCACGCGCCGGTTGCAGTGGAACTCTGACGATGAAGATCCAGCTGCTTTCCGATCTGCACCTCGAAGCGCATCCGCACTTTGCGCCGCGACCGGCCCCCGGCGCGCAGCTGCTGGTGCTGGCCGGCGACATCGGCTCGTATCAGAACGGCAGCCAGCTGCAGGACACGGATTTTGGATTGGGCCGGTTTTCGCCCCGAAACGGCTGGCCGCATCCGGTGCTGTACGTGCCGGGCAATCACGAATACGACGGACTCGACTTCGACGAGACCCATGCGCGGCTGCGGGAGACGTGTGACCGTCTGGGCATTACCTGGCTGGAAAAGGAAATCTTGCAACTGCAGGGCGTGCGCTTGATCGGCACCACCCTCTGGGCCGATTTTGACGCGCTCGTGACCGACGAAGACCGCGCCCAATCCAGCCCGGCAGCCATGCTTCGCAAGCGCGAGAAGGCGTTTCGCGCCGCCAACTTCTACCTGCGCAAGGCCGCCAGCACGCGGCGCGGCTTGCCGATGCTGGCTGAGCAGTGGCGCGAGGTTGCGCTCGAATCACAGGCGTGGCTGCGCAGCGCGCTGGAAACGCCCTTCGAGGGCACCACGGTGGTGGTGACGCACTTCGCCCCGACGCTGCTGTCGGCCGATCCGCGCTACGGACTCACCCCGGGAACCGCCGGCTTTTGCAATGCGCTCGACGACTTGCTGCCGAAGGCGCAGCTGTGGCTGCATGGTCACCTGCACTGCCAGCACGACTATGTCGCCCGCGGCTGCCGCGTCGTGGCCAACACGCTGGGTTATGCAGCCAAGGGTGAACAGGCGGGGTTTCGCGAACAGCTGGTGATCGATGTGCCGGGTATCACCTCATCCAGGACGGCGTGAACTGTGCAGCCGCCCGATCGGCGGTTTTTACGCTTCACGCTTCACGCTTCACGTGAGCGCCTCGCGCGCCGCACGCAGCAGCGCTGCGGTGAGCATATCCAGCACATCCGATTCCAGGTTCCAGCAGTGCCAGTACAGCTGGATCGGCAGCGCATGTGCCGGCGCCACGTTGACCAGTTCGCCTTGTTCGATCAATCCCCTGGCGAGCAGCTCCGGAACCACGCTGACGCCCCAGCCCGCCAGCACGGCACGCACCTGTCCTTCAGAGCTTGGCACGAACACCTGATGCAGGGAAACGTGCTTCAGGCCAAATGCCTTGCCCACGAATTCGCATTGCATGTCGTCCTTGCGGTTGAAAGCAATGAAGGGCACATCACGAAAATTGTGCGGGTCCATGCCCTTGGGCAACTTTGCATTGGCCAGCTCCGCCTGTGCGACCGCCACGTAGCGCATGGCGCCCAGCGGCAGGACTTTGCAGCCCCTGAGCGCCTGCCTGAGCGTGGTCACGCAGCCCAGTACCTGCCCTTCGCGCAGCCACTCCTGGGTGAAATCCTGGTCATCCGCGATGATCTCCATCGGCAAGCCCTGCCGCGCGAGCTCGCCTAGCGCCGGCAGCGCCCAGGTGGCGATACTGTCGGCGTTGATGGCGATGGAGACCCGCTCTTCCTCACGGCCCCCACCGATGGAACTTGGCGCCAGCTCCTTCAGGTCGCGCTCCAGGTCGGCGCGCAAGAGGCGCATCTGGCGGGTGTGCTTGAGGAGCAGGTGCCCGGCCGAAGTGGGCTTGAGCGGCCGGCTGCGCACGATGAGCACTGTGCCGACCTGCGCCTCGAGCGCACGCAGGCGCTGCGACACCGCCGACTGCGTGATCGACAGGCGTTGCGCAGCCCGCTCGAAACCGCCCTCTTCCACGATGGCAGCCAGGCATTCCAGCGCGTCCGGATCAAAGGTGCTCATTCATCCTCCTCTATTAGTTCGCCTGATGTTTTGGACAACAGTTTAATTTCACTGTTCAGTCGGCACGGAATACGCATACTCCGATGTCATGCAAGTCCTCGTTCTCGGCGCCGGGATTATCGGCATCAGCACCGCGTGGCATCTTTGCGCGCTGGGCCATGACGTCACCGTTGTCGAGCGCCAGAGCGGGGCCGCGCGGGAAACCAGCTTCGCCAACGCAGGCCAGATCTCGGTCAGCTATTGCGAGCCATGGGCCAGCCGGCACGCACCGGCAAAACTGCTCAAGTGGATGCTGCGCAACGACGCGCCGCTGCTGTTCAGGCCGCAGATGGACTGGCAACAGTGGCGCTGGGGCCTGAAGTTTCTCGCGCAGTGCAACGACGCAGCGTTCGAGCGCAACCTGCAGCAGCTGGTCGCGCTCGGTGCGTACAGCCACTTCGCGCTGAAGGATGTGGTGCAGGACGCCGGGATCGACTACCAGCGCCTCGAGCGCGGCATTGCGCATTACTTCACCGATGAAGCGTCATTCGAAGGGGCTGCCCAGGCTGCCAGCCTGATGCGCAAATATGGCGTGGAACGCACGCTGGTCAGCCGCGATGAACTGCTGAAGATCGAGCCCGCATTCCGGTCCTTCGCGCATCGCATCGTCGGCGGCACCTACACCGCAAGCGACGAGAGCGGTGACGCGCGCGCCTTCACCGAGCAGCTCGCACAGCGCTGCGCCGGGAGCGGCGTCCGGTTTCTGTATGACCATGACATCCAGCGGCTGCTGGTGGCAGGCGGGCAGCTCGAGGGCGTCATGGTTCGCGACCGCGCGACACGCACCTCGCAGTCGCTCAAGGCCGATGCTGTCGTGGTGGCCTGCGGTTCGTACTCGGCTCCGCTGCTTCGCACCGTGGGCGTGGACCTGCCGATCTATCCCGGCAAGGGTTATAGCGCGACATTCAAACTAAAAGAACCGGACCGCGCTCCGTTCGTGAGCACCATCGACGATGAAGTGAAATGCGCGATGACGCGGCTGGGCGATGAGCTGCGCGTTGCGGGGACCATCGAACTCGCGGGCTTTGACACTTCGCTCACCACGCCCGCCGCACGCGCCCGTTGCCGCATGCTGGCCGCGCGCATCGAGGAAGTGCTGCCCGGCGTTTGCGATACACGCTCCGACGCGGAAGGCGGCAACCCGCGCTACTGGACGGGCCTGCGGCCGGCAACGCCAACCAACATTCCCTACATCGGACGCACGGCCGTCGGCGGTCTTTGGGTGAACGCGGGTCACGGCACGCTGGGATGGACCCACGGCGCGGGCTCAGGCAAGGCAATCGCCGAGCTGATAGCGGGGCGGCATCCAGAAATGGCGTTCAATTTCTACGGCATTGAACGCGGCGCAACACGCCGCACCTGACCTCGCACGCGCCCTCAGCGTGCACCGCCTCCCGGACCGCCCGCCATGCGCTCGCCCATCCAGCGCTGCAGGTCCAGCCACATCTGTCGCATTTCCGAATCGAGCGGCGTGCGCATCGAGTTGGGCAACTCGACCGTCACGACCGGCACGCCTTTGTGGACGCCGCCATAGTTGCCCAGCGACCCCGGGAAAATGCCGACCTGGTCGAGGTAGAGCCTGCCCAAGCGCGATGGCGGCACCGAGGGTCCGTCAAAGTCCAGCACACCGTAGGGTGCATGGATCGCCACGATCAGATGGGGCTTGAAGGCCTGCATCTGTTCATGCAGGTAACGCGTTTCGGGCTCGGACAGCGGCCTGGTACCCGGCCAGCGGCGGGGGTCCTTGCGCGTGCGCTTTTCCCAATAGGTGGCTGCGTCACGCTCCCAGTTCGGCGTCGGAAAATTGCGGTTCAGATCCACCCCCCGGGCATTGACGCGCTGCGGCGGGCTCGACAGGACACCGTCCGGGTTGAGCATCGGAATGAAGCGCCAATGCACCGGCTGCGCCGTGTGCAGGGGCTCAGCCTGCGCGAGTCGAAGCCAGTGAAGTGCCACGGAGGTGGAGGAAAGCTCATCCCCGTGGATCGCGCCCGTGACCAGGACGCGAAGTTTCGCCTGGCCGGGGTCGATGTCGCGCACATAGATCGGATAGCCGCGCACCGATTTCGCGCCGCTCGCGCGCAGCTGCGCCTGGTCGCACAGCTGCCGGTTCACATGCGGCAGCCTGCGCACGAAGTCGATGCAGTGATGGGCTGCCGGCGTGAGCGCCACCGGATCTAATGCGGCGCGTGCAGGTTTAGCAGCCTGTTGCGCGTGTACGAGGCCGGCCGAAAGAATCGCGGCGACGGCAAGCATGGTCCGATCCCGCCGCATCAGCCCTCGTCCCTCTCACCTGATTCGTACAGGGTCTCGCGCCCCATGCGGTCGAGCACCAGCTCCGCTGTCCACGGCAGCATGAGCGAACCGCAGCGGCTGTCGCGGTAGATGCGCTCGAGCGGCAGATGCTTCATCATGCCTTGTCCGCCGCAGGTGCGAATCGCCATTCGTGCAATGTCGTTGGCGCCCTCCATCACGCTGTACTGCGCGGCATACAGGCGCATTCGCACATCTTTAGACGGATTCGGTCCCGCCTCCTGGATGGCTCGCGCAAACAGGCTTTTCATACTTTCCAGCTGGATGCGCATCTGTGCGACTGCGATCTGCTTGGTGGGATACATCCGGCGCTTGACCGGCGGCTCGCCGGCCACTTCGCCGCGCAGGTAGCTCACCGTGAAATCGTAGGCCGCGTTCGCCAGCCCGAGATAGGTGGGTGCGAGCGTGAAGAACATGGCCGGCCAGGTCTGCGCGCCCCTGAAGTAAACGCCGCGGGGCATGAGCTGCTCATCGTCGGCGACGAACACATCCCGGAAGCTGAGATTGCGGCTGACCGTGCCACGCATCCCCAGCGGATTCCAGTCGCCGCTGATCGCGAACCCGTCGCTGGTCGCGGGCACTGCCAGATAAAGCGTGTCGCGCGCGTCGGGCTTCTCGTCACCCTTGTCCTCGGTGCACAGCACGCCGTAGTAGTCGGCAGCACCTGAAAGAGATGCAAAGATCTTTCTTCCGTTGACCAGCCAGCCGCCATCGACCTTGCGCGCCGTCGTACCAAACGGGGCCCGGCCTGCTGCGGCGGCGCTGCCTTCGGAAAACGGCTGCGCATAGATCGCCCCGCGCTCGACAACGCGCCTGAAGTGAATCTCGCGCCGGCGCGCATGCTCGTCGCGCTGCGCATCGGTCATGGCAATGCCATCGGATAGAACGCCCGTCCACATCGTCGAGCAGATGTGCATGTTGTAGGTGAGTGCGGTCGCACCGCAAAAGCGTCCGATCTCAGCGGCCAGCATCATGTACGTTGCGTAGTCAGCGCCCAGGCCGCCGCTGGCTTCTGGCACGCAGAGCGCGAGCAGGCCATTGGCGCGCAGGTCTTCATAGTTGGCGAACGGAAAACTCGCTGTCTCGTCCACCTGCGGCGCGCGCGGTGCGAACTTCGTGCGGCCCAGCTCATGCACCAGCGTCATGAGCGACTGCTGTTTCGGGGTGAGCGGCAAATCGCCAACTGCGGGCGTGAAGTTCATGGGCTTGAGATCCTTCATCAGCGTCAATGCCGCAGTTCGTGCAGGGCGCATGCAGCAGTCAATGCAAGAGGGCCCGCGGCAACGCCAGGAAATTCAGGACCAGCCCGTCAAAATCGTCGGGCTTTTCCAGGTTGGCAAGATGCCCTGCACCGCGCAACTCGATATAGGTGCTGCCGGCAATCGCGTCGGCCATTTTCTTCATCACGACGGGCGGCGCGACCTTGTCTTCGCTTCCTGCGATCACCAGGGTCGGCACGCGGATGCGCGCGAGGTCGGCGCGCCTGTCAAAGGTGACCAGTGCTTCGAGCGCACGGCGATAGGTGGACGCCGGGATCTGGCTCATGCAATGTTTGGCCAGCTGGACGCCTTCTGGCAAGGCCTCGCTTCCGACCAGCTGCGGCACCAGCATCTGAGCCAGCTCGGCCATCGTTTTCCCCGCATCCAGCGGCGCCGTGCGGCTGGCAATGAAGTCGCGCTGCCAATTGCCATCGGCCTTTCCGAACGAAGGAGAAGTACCCGAAAGCACCAGCTTGTCCACCAATTCGGGGCGCCGCGCCACCACTTCCTGCGCAACCATGCCGCCCATGCTGTGACCGACCAGCGTGACGTGACCACAGTTGAGGCTTTCGATCAGTGCAATGCAGCTTTGCGCCAGACCCTTGAAGGTGTAGGGCTCGATGGGCGCGCTGTGGCCGTACCCGGGCATGTTCCAGGCGACGGCCCGATAGCCAAGCGAAGCAAATGTTTCAACCTGCGGGGCGAACGCGAGGTGGCCTCCGCCGATTCCGTGCAGCATCAGCACGGTCGGGCCGCTGCCCAGCGCGGTGAAAGTGGGAACGATCATGGCGTCACCCGCCCATGATTCACGACGGGACTGCCATCGAGTTCAATCGTGCAATTGCGCATCGGCAGGTCGAAGTGGCCGCGCGTATAGCGTCCGGCCACTTCATTGGCGCCGGTGCTGTAGAGAAAGTTGCCGGCAAATGCGCGCAACTCGGTGCCGTTGAAATCGCGCTTGTCGTACAGCGCCATGCTGTCCCAGCGCGCCTGGGCATTCAGGCCATAGCCCACATGGCTTGCGGCATACGCTTCGCGATCGTCCCAGGCAGCGATGTAGCTGCGCATCAGTTCGGCGTCAACGCCGCCGCCTTCGATGGCGCGGATGTAGTCGTTCTCGATTCGCAAGGTGATTGGCCGTTCGATATAGCGCTTGAAGGTGAGGTTCACATCGCCTTCGGCCAGCACGAGGGTTCCGTTGACGCATCCCGCCGCAGGAAATGCCAGCGCCAGGCCGCCGGGCCAATGCGTCATCGTGCCGGGCCTTGTCGTGTATCCCCAGTTGCCACCACAGGTCGCGCCTGCCAGAGAAACGGAAAGATCGGTTCCTGCCGCCGAGGTGACGCGCATCTCGCGTGCCTCTCGCAGGCGCCTGACATGCTGCTTCACGAGCGGCTCGAGCGCATCGCCAGGAACCAGACGGGCCAGTGCTTCGGGATGCTCGTTGCTGACATAGACGACCCGTGCGCCGCCGGCCAGGATGGCGGGCAGCTCAGGCGCGTGCATCAGGCCTTCAACCGTGCAATCGATCACCAGCGTGCTGGCCGCCAGCGCGCCCACGACAGGCGCAATTGCCTGGAGCGCGGTGGAGGCGCCGGTGGAGCGAACCACCGGACCGCTGACCTCAAATACCGTTGGCAGGACGATTGAAAAAGGTTTGCCTCCCAGGCGCGCCGCCGCAAGAAGGGCCAGCTGAGCAAGCACGGGCCGGCTCTGGCTTTCGCTGAGAACAGCCACTGTATTGCCGGGGACGAGCCCGCAACGCGACAGCACCGCCTCAAAGGATTCGAGCCACGCGGGCTCCAGTTTGTCCTGCAACATGGTTTGGTTTTCCGATTCATAATACATGAAGATTCATGCAAAACGCCCTGTGAACCCGCCTCGAAAAGCCCTGCCGCCGAGCTTCTCCTCGAAGGAGTTTCGCACTGCGCTGGGAACCTTCGCCACCGGTGTCACCATCGTGACCACGCGCTCCGCGCAGGGCGAAACCGTCGGGCTGACCGCCAATTCATTCAACTCGGTTTCGCTCGATCCGCCGCTGGTTTTGTGGAGCCTGTCGCAAGCTGCCGCATCGCTGGCTCACTTTCGCGCCGGTTCGCACTATGCGATCCACGTGCTGGCCGCCGATCAGAAGCCACTGGCCGAGCGATTTGCGCTCAAGGGCGGCGACCGCTGGACCGGCGTCAGCTTCACCGAGGGTATGGGCGGCGCGCCACTGCTGTCGGGTGCCTGCGCCACATTCGAATGCTTCAACCGCAGCCGCTATGACGAGGGCGATCACGTCATCTTCGTCGGCGAAGTTGAGCGGTGCAGCCTGCGTCCCGGCGCATCGCCCCTGCTTTATCACGGCGGGCGCTATTTCACCGAAACGCCTTTCTGAGCCGGGGCAAGCATGGCCTCCACGCGCTTTGTTGATGACTACCTGGGTTACCTGCTGGGCCAGGCGAACCACGCGCTGTACAAGGACTTCGATGCGCATGTGCGGGCTGCCGGATTGAGCTCCATCGAATGGCGCGTGCTGGCCACGCTGCACGACGGCGAGCCGCTCACCATCAGCCAGCTCGCGCAGGAAGCACTGTCCAAACAGCCCACCGTTACCAAGCTGGTGCAACGCATGTGCGAACAGGGCTGGCTTGCCCTGCGAGCAGACGCTACCGACCACAGACGTACGCTGGTCACGGTGACTGCAGCGGGCAAGCGGCTGGTACGGCCACTGGTGCGCCAGGCCCGCAAGCATGAGGCACGGGTGCTGCAGCCACTGGGTGCCACCGAAAAAACTGCGCTGCGCAGGATGCTGCAAAAACTCGGCTCGCGCGCCTGACCCCCCACGCCCTCGTACCACGTCCTCGTACCACGCATGCGACCACGCAAAGAGCATCTCGATTCCCTGGCTATTTCTCTCCTGCTGGCCGCCTGCATTTTCTGGGGCTTCCAGCAGATCTTGATCAAATCCACCGTTGCTGAAGTGCCGCCCCTGTGGCAGGCATCGATACGCTTCGTGGGTGCGACGGCGCTGCTGCTCCTGTGGTGCGCGGTGCGTGGCGTGAAGCTTTTCGAGAGCGACGGAACGCTCAGGGCCGGCCTGTTGGCAGGGCTGCTGTTTGCGGGCGAATTTACTTGCATCTACCTGGGCCTGCGCGATACCACTGCATCTCGCCTCACCGTGTTTCTCTACACCTCGCCGTTCGTGGTCGCCCTCGCCCTGCCCCGCTTCGTACCCTCGGAAAAGCTGCGTCCCCTCCAGTGGATCGGCCTGACCATTGCGTTCGTGGCGGTGGCCGTTGCCTTCAGCGAAGGATTTGCCGGCACCACAACCAGTCGGCAACTGCGAGGCGATGCGCTGGCACTCGCGGCGGGCGTTCTGTGGGGCCTGACCACGCTGGTGATCCGCAGCAGCAAAATGAGTACGGTCAGCGCCGAAAAAACGCTCTTCTACCAGGTGGCCGTCACCGCGGCAGTTTCGCCCTTCCTGTCGATTGCGCTCGGCGAGCCCTGGTCTTTCAACTATTCAATGCAGGCCTGGACTTCCATCGGACTTCAGACTGTCATCGGTGCATTTGCGAGTTTCCTCGCGTGGATGTGGCTGCTGCGACACTATCCGGCGACGAAGATGTCGTCCTTCTCCTTCCTGACGCCGGTATTCGCGCTCGTGTTCGGCGTGGTGTTGCTCAACGAGCCGCTGACCCTTCAACTGGTGCTGGCGCTGTGCGGCGTGGCCATCGGGATCGTGTTGGTCAACCGCAAGGCCTGACCGGGCTAACGCGATCATCCGTTCAGCATCCGTTCATGCAGGTGGGCGCATAGTCAGTTGCCACTCATGGGAGCTTTTGAATGAAACACGTGCACCCTGGTAGTACCATCCGCGCAATTGCCCGGCTGAACCGGTCGAAGCGGCTGCGAATGACTTTTCTCGTCCTCCCCATCTTCGCTGCACTCGTCGTGCTGGCGACCCCTGCGTGGGCCGACCTCAGCCGTGACGACGCCGTCGCCGCCGCGGCAAGGATCGCGACCGGACGCGTGCTCTCGGTGGAAAAGGCGGAGGCTGCGCAGCGACCCGTCTGGCGGGTGAAGCTGGTGACAGCGCAGGGCGAGGTTCGAATCATCCTGATCGACGCGGTCACCGGAAAACCCCTTTAGCCCATTGACCTCCACATGCGCCTGCTCCTGATCGAAGACGACGCCGCGCTGCGGCTGGGTCTGGCGCGCAAGCTCGAAGCCGATGGCTATCGCGTGGATCAGGCCGCCGATGGCGAAGACGGCCTTTTCCAGGCCAGCGAATATCCGGTGGACCTCGCCATCGTGGACCTCGGCTTGCCGCGCCTCGGCGGTCTCAAGGTCGTGGAGCAGTTGCGCGCCAGCGGGCGCACGGTGCCCATCCTCATTCTCACGGCGCGCGGCACCTGGCAAGACAAGGTGGTCGGGCTGGAGTCGGGCGCCGACGATTACCTGGTCAAGCCCTTCGAGTATCCCGAACTTGCTGCGCGTGTGAAGGCGCTGCTTCGCCGCTCGCTCAAGGCTGCGTCCGATGTGCTCACGCTGGGTCCGCTGGCCATCGACTTTTCTGCGCAGGCCGCAAGCCTGAACGGCACTGCCCTTGACCTCACCGGGTTCGAATACCGGGTGCTGGAGTTCCTGGTACGCGAGCGCGCCCGCGTGGTAAGCAAGCAGGAGCTGTCCGACTATCTCTATCCGCACGATGAAGACCGCGACAGCAACGTGCTCGAGGTCCTGGTGGGGCGTCTGCGGCGCAAGCTCGATCCCGACGGAACGCTGTCCCCCATCGAGACACTGCGCGGGCGCGGCTATCGCCTGACGCTGGGATGAGGACACCCGGCTCGATTCGCAGCCGGCTGATCCTCGGCGCCGCAGCGGTGTTGCTGGCTTTCATCGCAGGCGCTGGCGTCGCCGTGCAGCGCGCCCATGCAGACAGCGTTCAGGCCGCGCACCTGTCCAGGTTGCAGGGCACGGTTTACCTGCTGCTGGCGGGCGTCGAAATCGACGCGGCGGGCGCCCTTTCGATGCCGCAGGCGTTCGCCGAACCGCGGCTCTCGCTGCCCGGCTCGGGTCTTTACGCCAGCATCTTCAACATCAATCGGGGCGAGCAATGGCGCTCGTCCTCGGCCGTCGGCGCGAACCCCGCATTCAAGCGAAACGTGCCCGTGGGGACATGGGAATACGACACCGTGACGGACGCAGGCGCGAGCTACCTGGCGGTCGCCTACGGCGTGCGCTGGGCAGGCCCGGGCGTGCAGGCGCCTCTGGTGGTATCGGTGCTGGAAAGCAAGGCTGGCTTCGATCGCGAGATCAGGGTGTTCCAGCGGACGATGTGGAGCTGGCTCGGTGCGGCGGCAGCCCTGCTGCTCCTGTCGCAAACCCTTCTGCTGCAGTGGGGCCTGTCACCGCTGCGCCGCGTTGCTCAAGAACTCGGTCGAATCGAGGCAGGCGAGCAGGTGCAGGTCGAGGGCCACTATCCGGCGGAAATTGCGCAGCTTACCGGCAACCTCAACACGCTGATTGCGCAGGAGCGCGTGCGGCAGACGCGCTACAAGGAGGCGCTGAGCTATCTGGCGCACAGCCTCAAGACGCCGCTGGCGGTGTTGAGGAACGCGTTGTCGGAGCCGGCGCAACTGGCCGACACGGTGAGTCTTCAGGTCGCCCGCATGGATGCGATCGTGCAGCATCAACTCGGGCGTGCAGCGGCCAGCGGCGCCGCGCGGTTTGCACCGCTCTTGGCAGTCGCTCCGGTGCTGGGGCGAATCCGCGACTCGCTCTCCAAGGTGTATGCCGACAAGCACCTGGTCTTCACCATCGACTGCGCCGATGACCTGAGCTGGCGGCTCGACGAAGGCGACGCCTTCGAGATGTTCGGCAACGTGCTGGACAACGCTGCCAAATGGGCGCGCCATCGCGTCACCGTTCGCGCCTGGCGCCAGGACCGGCAACTGTGTGTACGAATCGAAGACGACGGGCCGGGCTTCACCGATACCGAGCGCATTCTTCAGATCCACGTGCGAATGGATGAGCAGGTGCCGGGTCACGGCGTCGGCCTTGCGGTGGTCAGTGACCTTGTCGCAAGCCATGGCGGAACCCTGACGCTGGCCCGCTCGCCGCTGGGTGGTGGTCAGGTCGATCTGATGCTGCCAGCGGCCTGAAATCAGGGCTGCCCGCCTTTCTTTGATCGGTTCAGGTTGCGTTCATGCTGCGCCGCGCATCATGACTTCACACCAACCAAAGGAGCTCTCATGAACCGCTTCATTTCTCCCCGCATCGCAGCATCCGCCGCCCTGGCCCTGGGCATTGTTGGCGCAGCCTCTGCTGCCCACGCGCGCAGCGACGTCGTGTTCAGCATCGGCATTCAGCCCGCGCCCGGGTATTACCAGCAAGCGCCGGTTTATGTGCAGCCGCAGACCGTGTACAGCCAGCCCCGTCCGGTTTATGCGCAGCCGGTCTATGCCCAACCTGCCTATGGCCAGCCCGTCTATGTCCAGCCTGGCTACCGCAACGACTGGGGTCACCAGCGGCACGCCCGCAACACCGGACCGTGGGGCGACATCGACCGCGACGGCATTCGCAACCGCGATGACCGCGACCGCGACGGCGATGGCATCCGCAACCGCCACGACCGTTTCCCGGACAACCCGTATCGCCGCTAAGCAGCTCATATCGAGCCGAGCGAGTTAACCCGAATCCTTACAACAAGGGGAAAGCCACCATGACGACACGAATCCGCAACCACATTGCTGCCGCCTTCCTGCTGATGCCCGTCGCAGCCACGCTGATGGCGCTGCCGGCCACGGCGCAGGCGCAGCGCGCTGCGCCCCAGCTCGAATCGTTCGAGGTTGAAGCCGACAACGGCCTCGCTTCCGGCTCCGAGCTGAGCTTCAGGGTAGAAGGCGCGCCTCGCGCCCAGGTCACGCTGCGCATCCGCGGGGTCCAGCGCCTCATCGTGCTCAAGGAAACCGATCGCGGTGTCTACACCGGCTCCTACACCATTCGCCGGGCCGACCGCATCAACGAAGAAAGCGCGATTCGAGCGTCGCTGCGCGTGCGTAACGTGACCACCAGCACCGTCTTCAACTTCCCCGCCAACATCGACCGGCCGGTCGCCGTCCGTCCGCCGCGCGTTGAACCGCAGCCGCCAGTGGTCGTGGCGCCTGCGCTGCGCATCGAGCGCTTCACGGTCACACCGGTCAATCGGCTGGAGCCCGGCGCCGAGCTGATGTTCACGCTCAACGCAGCGCCAGGAGCGCGCGCGGAATTTGACATTCCCGGCGTCGTGCAAAACGTCCCGATGCGCGAAGTGCGTCCCGGCGTTTACGAGGGTAGCTACACGATCCGCCGCATGGACAACTTCGCGCCGTCGCGTCCCGTCGTGGCAACGCTTCGCATCGGCGACCGTGTGGTGACGCAGGCGCTGACCCAGGCCCTGATTGCCGACGCCCGTCCGCCTGTGATCCGTCACACGGCTCCGCGTGACGGCGACGCAGTGCTCGGGCGCGGCGCGGCCATTACCGGCACCTTTGACGACGCGGGGGGCGTGGGTGTCGATCCGCGCAGCGTTCGCATCATTGTCTCGGGGCGCAACGTCACGCCGCAAAGCGAGATCACGCCGCAGAGCTTCTCTTATCGTGCAGACCTGCCGCCGGGGCGCCACAGCGTCGAGGTCACGGCCAGCGATCTCGGCGGCAACACCGTCCGGCGGGCATGGGATTTCGAGGTGGTTGCCCGTCTGGCGCCGACGGTTCTGCCGCTGCAGGTGACCAACCATGCCAACAACGCACAGATTCCCCCAGGCGCCACGCTGATCCAGGGCCGCACGTTGCCGGGCGCAACCGTCGATGTGAAGGTGATGGCCAGCGCCTCGGTGGTGGGACTGGGCATCAACCAGGAAATCCTGTCGCAGCGCGTGCAGGCCGATGGCAACGGCAACTTCTCGTTCAGCTTCTCGCCGCGGTTCCCGCTACCGGGCACGCGCTATGACGTGCAGATGACTTCCACGCGGGGCAACCTCAGGACCGAGTCCACGCTCGTCTTGTTCCAGCGTCAGGGCTGATCCAGCCTGCGTGAGGCCAGCTCCACATACCAGTCCAGGCATGCGGGGTTGGCCATCGCTTCCTTGTTGACGACTTTCTCCAGGGGCTGACCCAGCAGGAGCTTCTTGATCGGAAGCTCCTGCTTCTTGCCGGACATCGTTCGCGGGATCTCAGCTACGCTGAAAATTTCGTCAGGGATAAAGCGCGGTGAGAGCGCCGTGCGGATCGCGTGGTTGATCCGCCCGCGCAGCGGCCCATCCAGCTCAGTGCCGGGGCGCAAGACGACGAAAAGCGGCATCCAGCTTTCGCGCCCCAGGTATTCCAGATCGACCACCATGGAGTCGAGCACTTCCGGCAAGGCTTCCACGGCGCTGTACAGCTCGCTGGTGCCCATGCGCAACCCATGGCGATTGATCGTGGCGTCGCTTCTGCCGTAGATGACGCAGCCGCCCGACTTCTCGATCTTCAGCCAGTCCCCGTGACGCCAGACCCCAGGATACGTATCGAAGTACGAGGACAGGTAGCGCTTGTTGCCTTCGTCGCCCCAGAAATACAGGGGCATGGATGGAATCGGCTTCGTGCAGACGAGCTCACCCACTTCACCGATGACCGGATCGCCCGCTTCATTCCACGCTTCCACTGCGCAACCGAGCAACCGACACTGCATGACACCCGGCTCCAGCGGAAGTTCGCGGTTGCCGCCGATGAATGCGCCAGCAAAGTCGGTGCCGCCTGAAATGTTGCACCACCAGATGTTGGGTGTGCCCGCCTTTTCAAACTCACGCGTGCCCCAGGACTGAACGTCGGCGCTCAATGGCGATCCCGTCGTGCCCAGCGCGCGGATGGCGCCCACATCGCCCACCGAGGAAAGTTCCAGCCCCGCTTTCATGCAGTTGGAAAAGAACGCCGCGCCCGCGCCAAAAAATGTGACACGGGTCTGCGCCGCGAAGCGCCACAGCACGCTCCAGTCCGGATTGTCTTTGGAACCCGACGGGTTGCCGTCGTAGATGCATGCTGTCGTGCCGCTCAGAAGACTTCCGGCCTGCAGGTTCCACATGACCCAGCCGGTGGAGCTGTACCAGTGAAAGCGCTCGCCAAAACTGTTGGCGTGGTAGCTGCAGCCGACGTCGTTGTGCAGCACGTTCAGGGCCAGCGCGACGATGACGGTCCCGCCATGGCTATGCACGATCGGCTTGGGGAGCCCGGTCGTGCCGCTTGAATACACGATCCACAAGGGATGATCGAATGGCAGCCACACCGGCTCGAACGCGGCGGTTTCGGCTGCATCGCGGTGGAGCGCGGCCTCGAACTCCGTCCAGGGTGCGAGCGCATCCAGCGCTTCGTCGGATGCGCCCAGATTGCCGAGCACGATCAGGTGCTCGACGGATGGCAAGGCCGCGCGCATCTGCGCGATAACGTCGACGCGCATGAAGTCACGCCCGCCGTAGGTGACGCCGTCCGTGGCGATCAGCACCTTGGGCTCGATCTGCCTGAACCGGTCCAGCACCGCGTTCGTTCCCATATCCGGCGCGCAGAGACTCCACACACCGCCGATACTCACGACCGCCAGGAATGCAATGATGGTCTCGGGAATGTTGGGCATGTACGCCGCGACCCGATCTCCAGGCTTCACGCCCTGCGCCTGCAGATGAAGCGCAAGCGCCGCGACCTGGTGACGCAGCTCGCGCCAGCCGACCTCGCGCTGATTGCCCTTTTCGTTGCGGCTCACGATGGCCGGGAGGTGCGCATCGGCGGCGGCTTCGACATGACGAAATACCTGACGGGCGTAATTGAACTGCGCGCCCTCGAACCATTTCGCGCCCGGCATCTGCGCATCGGCCAGCACCGCACGATGCGGGGTGGGCGACTCCAACTCGAAATAGTCCCAGACGCTTTGCCAGAAGGCATCCAGCTCCGAAGTGGACCAGTGCCAGAACGCATCGTAATCAGGGAAAGTAAGTCCCCGCTTTTCCTCCAGCCATTGCTGATAAAGCCTTATCTGTGGGGTAAACGGTGCGTTCATGGATAAAGCGTAGCAGGGCCCATTGATGCGACCTTCGCGACTTACCCTGACGCAGATGCGGTTCTGCCCTGACCTGCCGAGGCTGGATGGAACCCTTCTGGCACGCGCGTTACTCATGGTGACCCCAACTGGAGATCACCATGCGCGTTGACAACCATTCCCGTACGTCATCCGTCGCACCTGGAGGCGACGCGGCCGCATTGAACGGCGGCCACACGACGCAGGCGCAGGTCTGCGAAGAGGTTCGGCCACTGCTTTTGAAGCCTTCAGGCAAGTTCTCGGATATTCCGGCGGAGTTGCTTCCTCTGGACTTCCTGCCGGTCGAGGGCCTGGCCCTGCTTCGAACAACCGACAAGAGCACGCATGAAGCGGTGACCGAACAGCTTTCGCAACGCAGGGCAGATCCGCGGGCAGCCCTGCTGGAAGCGCAAGCGAACCTGCAAAAAATCATACGAGCCCGCCGGAACGCGGCCGCTAGCGAGCAGGAACGGTTCGAGCCGCAAATTCAAGCAATCCGCAGGGATATTGACATCGCGCGGACCTGCGTTGACCTTGAGGCCGAGATGCGTGAGGTGGCGAAAACACTGGCGGAATCACCCGCCGACGTCCGTGCGCTCGAAAAAGCGGCATTGCTGCTGGAAAAATGCGGAAGGTTCGAGGAGGCCGCTACCGCATGGGAGCGGAGGATCAACTTCAGCGACTTCTCGCAGAATGACTACCAGTCGCTATGCCGCGCCACGACGCGCGCTGGCCATCCCGAACAAACGCTTTCCATTCTGGCCGCGATGCTGGAAGCCACGAGGCGGTCAGAGTTTGATGATGACGCGGTGAACTGCAATTTCGCCCACGAGTACGGTGAGGCGCTCCTGCGCCGGGGGCAGCCCCAAGATGTGCAAGCCGTGCTGAACATGAACGAAACGTGGCGAGGCATGCTTCACGAATTGCTCGCACGTCAGCGGTCGGGTCTGGAGGTCGACCTCGAACCATGTTCCGAGTTTGTCAAGGCGTCCTACTATCTTTGCATCGGCAATGCTGAAGCCGCGGAAGATGCGCTTCAGAATGTCGCTGCCCAGGCGCAAAGGGACTGGCGTCGTGGCGTCTCCAGGTCCCAGGCGTGTGAGCTGCTCCAAAGCTCGCTCGTGCGTACCTCGCCGGTTATCGGTGCGATCAATCAGTCGCCGGCCTGGAAAGCGATCGAAGACCTGGCAGGTATCTATCCTGAAATGGCGGTCATCGACGTGAAAATCCCCATCCTCACCGCCCAGGAGATGCTGGCGCGAGGCGGACGGCCGGTTCTCGATTTCGCCGCCATTGACCAGGACCAGTGGGAATCGGAATGGGACTAACCTGGAGCCGTGAGGCGCGCGTCCTCCCATTTACGTGACTCCCGGGGTGCTGCCCCTGCACCGGGCACGCTTTCTCGTTCTGCCTTGTGAAGACCGGACATTCCCCCTAGCATCGCTGCACCAAAAGCGAAGGAGCAGGGATATGGGAATGTTCGACTGGACCGAAAAGTCTTCCGATGTGCTGAATCAGGGCGGTGTGATCGCGCACGATGAACGCCTGCCGTGGCCGCAGACGGCGGTGATGGGCGTGCAGCACGTGATTGCGATGTTTGGTGCGACCGTGCTGGCGCCGATCCTCATGGGGTTCGATCCCAACATCGCCATCCTCATGAGCGGCATCGGCACGCTCATCTTCTTTTTGATCACCGGCGGCAAGGTGCCGAGCTACCTGGGCTCGAGCTTCGCTTTCATCGGCGTTGTCATCGCTGCGACCGCCTATGCGGGCAAGGGCCCGAATGCGAACCTCGGTGTGGCGCTGGGCGGCATCATCGCGTGCGGGCTGGTCTACACCCTCATCGGCGCGATCGTCCAGGCCGTTGGCACCGGCTGGGTCGAACGCTTGATGCCACCTGTGGTCACCGGCGCGGTGGTCGCGGTGATCGGCCTGAACCTCGCCGGCATTCCGGTGAAGAACATGGCAGCCAGCAATTTCGATTCCTGGATGCAGGCCGTGACTTTCGTGTCGGTTGCCATCGTGGCCGTATTTACGCGTGGGATGGTGCAGCGCCTTCTGATTCTGGTCGGCCTCATCGTCGCCTCCATCATCTATGCCGTGCTTACGAACGGGCTGGGCTGGGGCAAGCCGATGGACTTCACCGGCATCGCCAATGCCGCATGGTTCGGCGCGCCAGCGTTCGCGGCCCCGGTGTTCAGCGCCAACGCGATGCTGCTCATCGCGCCGGTTGCCATCATCCTCGTCGCGGAAAACCTCGGGCACATCAAAGCAGTGACCGCCATGACCGGCCGCAACCTCGATCCCTACATCGGGCGCGCTTTCATCGGCGATGGCGTGGCGACGATGGTCAGCGGCGCAGGGGGCGGTACCGGGGTCACGACCTACGCAGAGAACATCGGGGTGATGGCGGCCACCAAGATTTATTCGACCGCGGTGTTCGTCGTGGCTGCTGTCATCGCGATCCTGCTGGGCTTCTCGCCCAAGTTCGGGGCCGTGATCCAGGCAATTCCGTTGCCGGTGATGGGCGGCGTTTCCATCGTGGTGTTCGGCCTCATCGCGGTTGCGGGCGCCAAGATCTGGGTCGATAACCGCGTGGATTTTTCGCAGAACAAGAATCTCATCGTGGCAGCGATCACGCTTGTGATCGGCACTGCCGACTTCACGCTCAAGTTCGGCTCGGGCCCTTCGGCCTTTGCGCTGGGCGGTATCGGGACTGCGACTTTTGGAGCGATCCTGCTGTATGCGCTGCTCAATCGGGGCGGCTCCGATGAGACGGGCACGCGTGCCCCGTCGCAACCGGAATCTAGAATCGTCCGATGACATCCCCGATCAACATCACAGCAACCGCCTCCAGCACATCCCATCGCATCTGGAAAAAACCGGTTTCCATCGAGATTCTGGCCAGGTCCCACATCGGCACTGCGCCCGAACACCTGGGCATGGAGTTCCTGGAAGTTGGTGACGATTTCATTCGGGGCCGCATGCCGGTGGACTCGCGCACCCGGCAGCCGTATGGCCTGATGCATGGCGGCGTGTCGGTGGTGCTGGCCGAGACGCTGGGTTCATGCGGCGGGATGTATTCCAGCGAAGAAGGCTATCGGGTCGTGGGGCTGGACATCAATGCCAATCACCTGCGCGGTGCGAAGTCGGGCTGGGTCACCGGTATCACGCGCCCAGTGCACATCGGCCGCAGCACGCAGGTCTGGCACATCGACATGCATGACGATGACGGCAAGCCGACCTGCGTGTCGCGCCTGACGCTGGCGGTGTTGAAGATCGATTAGCCGAACTGAGGTGGGGTTCGCCGGTAGCGCTACTCGCTGGACCGCGCGAGCCGTTCGCTCTTCCAGTACACGTCGTCACCGCCATTCATCCGGTTGCACACGCGAGCCAGCACAAACATCAGATCGCTCAGGCGGTTGAGATATTGGCGCGGTGCATCGCGCAGCGTCTCTTGCGTGCCCAGCGCGACGACCGCGCGCTCGGCGCGCCTGGCGACGGTGCGGCACACGTGGGCCTGCGACGCTGCGCGGCTGCCGGCAGGCAGGATGAACTCCTGCAGCCTGGGTAGCTGCGCGTTGTAGTGCTCGAGCGCGGCGTCGAGCGCCTGCACGGCTTCGGGCTTGAGCAATTCGAACCCGGGAATCGACAGCTCCCCGCCCAGGTTGAAGAGCTGGTGCTGGATCTCGACCAGCAATTCGTTCACGCCGTCGGGCAGGGGCTCGCACAGCAACACGCCGAGATGTGAATTGAGCTCATCGACATCGCCCATGGCATGAACCCGAAGGCTGTCCTTGGAGACACGCGTGTTGTCGCCCAGGCCGGTGGTGCCATCGTCGCCGGTGCGCGTTGCAATCTGTGTGAGTCGCTTGCCCATGTCGATTCTCCCGTCGGTCTTGGACCAGTCAGTCGTGGGTCATTTTGCTTCAAACCCGGGTGCAGCTCAGCAAATGGAGCGCGTCGGTCCTACAGGCCGTACCGCCCCCGTCCCAGTGCGTGTACTTCGCGGCGGACGCAACATCCAAGGAATGTTGCCGCATTCAGGGCGGCTGGAGCACACCCATGAAACGAACATTGCCTGGCTTTATTGCCATCTCCCTGGCCTGCGTGGGCGGGGCAGCCTTCGCACAACTGGTTCCACCCGACATTCCGGTCAACACGCAAACGATGGGCGCCACCTCTCCCGGTGTGCCGCCTGCCAGGGCGCTGACTGCCCCCGGCGGTGGCGGCTACACCGCCCAGCAGATTGCGCAATCGTTCCTGGGCGCCGAC
>JAZKFD010000112.1:0-64779 GCA_040386635.1 Pseudomonadota bacterium | reverse complement strand
CCGCCCGGAGTACGACGCGACGTTCCGACGCTAATTCAAAGGTTCTCGGCGATCTCATCGGGTGGCCACTGCAGTGGCGGCGGGCGGTGCCAAGCCTTAAACTGGCTGCGCTTCCGGAGACAAGCATGAACGCCCCCACCGATTTCGCGCACCTGGTTCCAGAGATCAACCAGCGTGACGTACCACCAGCTCTCATCGATGCGCTGAAAGCGCGCTTCGGTGCCAACTGTTCCACTGCGATGGCGGTGCGCGAACAGCATGGCCGCGATGAATCGTCTTTTGCGGCCCCTCCACCGTCTGCCGTTGTCTTTGCCGAGAGCACGCAGGATGTCGCCGACGCAGTCCGTCTTGCGGGCGACCATGATGTCCCGGTGATTGCGTTCGGTGTCGGCTCCTCGCTCGAAGGTCACCTGCTGGCGGTGCAAGGCGGCATCAGCATCGACGTGTCGCGGATGAACAAGGTGCTGTCGATCAACGCGGAAGACCTCACCGTCACGGTGCAGCCCGGTGTGACCCGCAAGCAGGTCAACGAGGCCGTCAAGAGCACGGGCCTTTTCTTCCCCATCGACCCCGGCGCGGATGCTTCCATCGGCGGCATGGCCGCCACCCGGGCCAGCGGTACGAACGCGGTGCGCTACGGAACGATGCGTGAGAACGTGCTCAGCCTGGAAGTCGTGATTGCCAGCGGCGAGGTGATTCGCACCGGAACGCGCGCAAAGAAGTCCAGCGCGGGCTATGACCTCACGCGCCTGTTCGTCGGCAGCGAAGGCACGCTCGGCGTCATCACCGAAGTGACCATCAGGCTCTATCCACTTCCCGAGGCGATCTCGGCAGCGATCTGTTCTTTCCCGAGCATCGAGGCCGCCGTGCGGGCCACGATCCAGGTGATCCAGCTGGGCGTGCCGATCGCGCGGGTGGAGTTGATTGACGACAACACCGTGCGTATGGTTAACGCGCACAGCAAGCTCGGCCTGCGCGAAGAGCCGATGCTGCTGATGGAGTTCCACGGCTCGCCCGCGAGCGTCAAGGAACAGGCGGAAACCGTGCAGGAGATCGCCACCGACTTCGGCGGCAATGCCTTCGAATGGGCCAGCACACCCGAAGAGCGCACGCGCCTGTGGGCCGCGCGTCACAACGCCTACTTCGCGGCGATCCAGTCGCGGCCCGGCTGCCGCGCGATCTCAACCGACACCTGCGTGCCGATTTCGCGCCTGGCCGACTGCCTGCTCGACTCGGTAAAAGAAGCCGACGAGAGCGGCCTCCCGTATTTCCTGGTTGGGCATGTGGGTGACGGCAACTTCCATTTCGGCTATCTGCTCAACCCGGACGACCCGAAGGAACGCGAAGTCGCCGAGAAGCTCAACCATCAGCTCGTTGCACGGGCCTTGAGCCTGGAAGGCACCTGCACCGGCGAACACGGTGTGGGTCTGCACAAGATGGGGTTTCTGGTCGCCGAAACCGGCGCCGGGGCGGTTGACGTCATGCGGACGATCAAGCGAGCGCTCGACCCGAAGAACATCATGAATCCCGGGAAGATCTTTTCGATCTAGCGACAAAGGGGCAACGCGCGTCGCCCCTTTTTTTCAAGCGCGCAGCCGCTCGATCAAACCGTTCAACTCATCAAGCGAGCCGAACTGGATAACGACCTCGCCCATTTCCTCGACCCGGCCGTGGCGCTTCACGCGCTTCTTGACCCGCACTTCGACTTCGGCGGTGAGAATGTCCGAGAGCTCTTCTTCCACCCGCCGCAGGTCGCGTGATTTTTCGTTCTTTGGCTTGGGCGAGACGAGATTGAACTCGGCACCGAGCTTCTTGACCAGGCTCTCCGCTTCACGCACCGACAGTTTTTTCGCCGCGATCTGGTTGGCCGCGGTGATCTGCGAGGCGCGCTCGAGCGCCAGCAGCGCCCTTGCATGACCCATGTCGATGTCGCCCGCCATGAGCATGGTCTGCACCGGATCGGCGAGGTTCAAGAGCCGCAGCAGATTGCTCGCGGCACTGCGCGAACGTCCGACCGCCTGCGCCGCCTGTTCATGCGTGAGGCCGAACTCCTTGACCAGCCGCTGCAGTCCGTGCGCCTCTTCCAGCGGATTCAAGTCTTCGCGCTGGATGTTCTCGATCAGTGACATTGCGGCTGCGGCTTCGTCCGGCACATCCCGCACCAGCACCGGCACGCTGTCGAGCCCCGCCAGCCTGGCCGCGCGAAACCGTCGCTCGCCAGCGATGATTTCGTACTTGCCGCTGTTCGCTCCGCCAGACACACGCCGCACCAGGATCGGCTGCATGATGCCCTGCGCCTTGATGCTTTCTGCCAGCTCATAGAGCGCGCCCTCGTCCATTCGCGTGCGCGGCTGGTAGATGCCGGGCACCATGTCGGCCAGCAGGAGCGATGCCGGCTGTCCGGGACTTGCGGCCTCGGCTTCATGCGCCGATTCGCTGGCTGTAGGGCCGAGCAATGCTTCGAGGCCGCGTCCGAGGCCCTTGGGTTTCTTGGTCGCCATTTGTTTTTCTAGTCTTTCATGAGGTCCTGGAGCAGGACATGGCCCTCGGGCCAGCTTGCGAGTCCCGAGTCCGCATTGATATGGCCGCAGTCGCCGTAGTCCATGAATTGCGAGCCCCAGGCGTGGGCAAAGAGGCGCGCACGCTCGAACTCGCAATAGGGATCGTTGCGGCTCGCGACCATCACGCTCGGGAACGCCAGCGCGCTCAGGTCAATCGGAGACCACGTCGGGATCGCATCGCGGACTTCAGGCTTTTCGACGTCGCCGGGAGCGACCAGCAAGGCACCCTTCACCCGGTGCGTGTTGAGCGAGCGTGCAGACCATGCTGCCGTGAGGATGCAGCCGAGGCTGTGCGCAACCAGCACCACGGGCTCGTCGCGCGAAAGCACCATCTCTTCCAGCCGAGCCAGCCAGTCGCCGCGCAGGGGCTTTTCCCAGTCGTGCTGCTCGACGCGCAAGTAGCCGTGGCGCTTTTCCCAGAGGGACTGCCAGTGTTGCGCACCGCTGTTGAACCAGCCAGGAAGAACGAGAACGTTGGAGGGCTTCATTGCTCTTGATTTGATAGCGTCGTTATCAGCGTTTATAAGGCTTTGGCGGGTGCCGACGACAAATTCCCGATTCGGTCGACCATCTCTTTCGCGAACTCGACATACGCCTGGCTTCCCCGGGCATTCGGATCGAAAACGACCCCGGGCAAGCCGTAGCTCGGCGCCTCAGCCAGCCGCACATTGCGCGGAATCACCGTGTTGAACACCTTGGTGCCGAAATGCGATTTGAGCTGTTCGCTCACCTGCTGCTGTAGCGTGATGCGTGGATCGAACATCACGCGCAACAGGCCGATGATCTGCAGATCCTTGTTCATGTTGGCGTGCACCTGCTTGATCGTGTTGACCAGATCCGTGAGGCCTTCCAGGGCGAAGTACTCGCACTGCATCGGCACGACCACGCCATGCGCCGAGCACAATCCGTTAAGGGTGAGCATCGACAGGGATGGCGGGCAATCGATCAGGACGAAGTCGTACTCGGTCGCGACGTCGGCAATGGCTTTTTTCAGCCGCTGGTCCCGGCGCTCGACTTCGACCAGCTCCACTTCGGCGCCGGCCAGGTCACGATTCGACCCAAGGATGTCGTACCCACATTTTTCGCTGCGCACCCGCGCCTCGGCGATCGACGCCGATTCGAGCAGCACGTCGTACACCGACAACTCAAGCTTGCGCTTGTCGATGCCGGACCCCATCGTGGCGTTGCCCTGCGGGTCGAGGTCGATCATGAGGACGCGCTGGCCGACCTTGGCCAGGCCGGCCGCGAGATTGACGGTCGTGGTCGTCTTGCCAACGCCGCCCTTCTGGTTGGCAACACAGAAAATGCGGGCGCTCACCGGGAAACCGCCAGTTTGATGCCGAAGCCGAGCAGGAAGACGCCCGCGACTTTTTCGAGGATGCGGCCAATGATGGGGTTGGCGCGCATCCGCTCCGCCAGGTGATGGGTGAGCAGCACGACGATCAGGCCATAGGCAAAAGTCAGCACGGCAATGGTCGCCGCCATCACACCGAAAGTCAGCATTCCCTGGTGGGCGGCCGGATCGACGAACAAGGGGAAGAAAGCCATATAGAACACGATGGCCTTGGGGTTCAGCAGCGTGATCAGCGCGCTTTGCTTGAAGTAGTGGCGCGGCTGGATATTCAGAATGGGGGCGGCGCCCGGCTTGGCCAACAGCATCCGGATGCCCAGGTAGGCCAGATAGGCCGCGCCCACCCACTGAACGGCATGGAACGCGGCGGGATAGGTGGCCAGCAAGGTTGCCACCCCGGCCACTGCTGCCCACATCAGCACCTGATCACCAGCGATGACACCCATCGTCGCAGCGAGCCCCCCGGCCACGCCACCCTTGCCGGTAGAAGTGATCAGCGCCAGATTCCCCGGACCGGGGATGGCCAGAAAAATGATGATGGCCGCAACGAATGCGCCGTAATCTGCAACGCCAAACATGAATTTCCCCGGGGTCTTGGAGGACCGAGTTTACGTTACAGCGTCAGTGGCGAATCCACACAAGGCAACGATCGGCGTCCAGTTCCGGGACCTGCAGTTGTTCCACGTGAAACACCGTGACGCCCGGGGGCAATGCAGCGATCTCATCATCCGGCGATTTCCCCTTCATCGCCATCCAGACCCCCTGCTCCGCTCTCGCGGCCTGGGACCAGGTGACGAAATCGACGAGCGATGCGAAGGCGCGCGAGACAATGACGTCGTAAGGACCGGTCAGGTTCTCGACGCGATCATGAACACCCCGCAGATTGGTGAGCTTGAGCGTGAGTGCAGCCTGTTGGGTGAAGGCAGCCTTCTTCGCCACGGTGTCCACGCAGTCCACGCGGATCTCCGGGCAGCAAATCGCGATGACCACGCCGGGCAACCCGGCGCCCGACCCCACATCCATGAGCCTGATCGGTTGGCCTTGGGTGTGACGGCGCAAATGCGGGATGACTGCCAGGCTGTCGAGGAGGTGATGCGTGAGCATCTGGGCCGGGTCGCGGACTGCGGTCAGGTTGTAAACCTTGTTCCACTTACCGATCTGGTCCAGATAATCCAGCAGCTGTTCGATCTGTCTGGGGTCCAGCACAAGCCCCAAAGCGCCGAGTCCCGAACGCAGCCGGCTCTCCAACTGGGCTCTCATGCCGGGCCGTCGCTCGGAGCAAGCTCTTCGCGCCGCTTGCCGCTTTCGAACCCTTTCACCCGTCGCTTCTTCAGATAAACCAGAAGCAGCGAAATCGCAGCGGGCGTCACGCCCGATACCCGGGACGCCAGGCCCAGCGTTTCTGGCCGATGTTTCTGGAGCTTCTGCCGAACTTCGATAGAAAGAGCTGGCACCTCCAGATAGTTCAGATCCTGCGGAAGCTTCATGTTCTCGTAATGGGCCGAGCGTTCGATCTCATCCTTCTGGCGCTCGATATATCCCGAATACTTGGCTGCGATCTCCAGCTGCTCAACCACCGGCTCAAACAATTCACCCAAGGCATCACGCGACACGGAAGGGCTGGCCAACGCTCCTTCATCCAGCGACATCAAAGCCGCATATGTGATTTCCGGGCGACGAAGCAACTCAGCAAGGTTGTATTCGTGGTCGATGGCCTTGCCCAGCACGCGCTCCGACTCGGAAGCCGGTAGGTTTTGCGGGCTGATCCAGATCGAGCGCAGCCGTTGTGTTTCACGTGAAACAGCGTCCCGCTTGCGGTTGAAATTCGCCCACCGGGCATCGTCCACCAACCCCAGCTTGCGCCCTGCTTCGGTCAATCGCATATCGGCGTTATCTTCACGCAATTGCAGGCGGAACTCAGCTCGACTAGTGAACATGCGATATGGCTCAGTTACGCCCTTGCTGATGAGATCGTCAACGAGAACCCCCAGATAGGCCTCATCGCGCCGAGGTAGCCAGGCTTCTTCGCCCCTGCACTGAAGCGCGGCATTGATGCCCGCGAACAAGCCCTGGGCTGCCGCCTCCTCGTAACCGGTGGTGCCGTTGATCTGGCCCGCAAAGAACAGCCCGGCGATCGACCGCGTCTCGAAGCTGTTCTTGAGCGAACGGGGGTCGAAATAGTCGTACTCGATGGCATAACCGGGCCGCAGGATGTGCGCGTTCTCGAGCCCAACCATTGAACGGACCAGCTCATACTGAACATCAAAAGGCAGACTGGTCGAAATCCCGTTCGGGTATATCTCGTTCGTCGTGAGACCTTCCGGCTCCAGAAAAATCTGATGGCTGTTCTTGCCCGCGAAGCGGTTGATCTTGTCTTCGACGCTCGGGCAATAGCGCGGACCCACGCCTTCGATCTTGCCGGTGAACATGGGGCTGCGATCGAAGCCAGAGCGGATGATGTCGTGCGTCCGCTCGTTCGTGTGAGTAGCCCAGCACGGAACCTGACGCGGATGCATCGCAGCATTACCGATGAAGCTGAACACCGGCACCGGGTCCAGATCGCCGGGCTGGATTTCGCATTTTGAAAAGTCGATCGTCCGTCCGTCCAACCGCGGTGGCGTGCCGGTTTTCAGCCGTGCCTGCGGCAGCTTCAGCTCCTTGAGCCGAGCCGACAGCGAAATCGCCGGCGGGTCGCCCGCCCGCCCGGCCTGGTAATTGTTGAGCCCTACATGGATGCGCCCATCAAGAAAAGTCCCGGCCGTCAAAACGACTGTGCGGGAACGGAAGCGAACACCAACTTGCGTCACAGCCCCTACCACCCGGTCACCCTCCACCATCAGGTCGTCCACGGCTTGCTGGAAGAGCGTCAGGTTAGGCTGGTTTTCCAGGCGGCGCCGGATCGCTGCCTTGTACAGAATGCGGTCAGCCTGCGCGCGAGTCGCCCGCACGGCCGGGCCTTTGGAACTGTTGAGAATGCGAAACTGGATGCCGCCCTCATCCGTGGCGATCGCCATGGCACCGCCCAGCGCATCGACTTCCTTGACGAGGTGTCCCTTGCCGATACCGCCGATGGATGGGTTGCAGCTCATCTGTCCCAAGGTCTCGATGTTGTGGGTGAGCAGGAGCGTCTTGCACCCCATGCGGGCAGAAGCCAGGGCGGCCTCGGTCCCGGCGTGACCGCCACCGACCACGATGACGTCGAATTCCTGGGGATAGAGCATGGGGATTTGGGAAAGCGGGGCCGTCCATTTTAGAACCCCTGCAATTTGCGCACGGCCCGGCGCGAAAAGACCGGACAATCACGCCCATGAACCTCAGGCAGCTCATCGGTTTTGCGGCGCCCTACCGCAACACGCTTGCTGTGTGCGGGGCCCTGATGCTGGTGGAAAGCATGGTCACGCTCGCCATACCGGGCCTGGGAGGTGCGTTCGCTCAACAGATACTGACTGCCGGTTCCAGCCCGGCCTCGCTGGTTCTATTGAGTCTGCTGGCCCTCTTCGCCGCGCAAGGCCTGATTCGCTATGCCAATGGTCTGCTGCTGGGTCGAACGTCGGCCCATATCCTCGCTGACTTGCGAATCCGTGTGTACGACCATCTTCAGGCACTGCCGCTCAACTTTCACCACCAGCGCCGCCAGGGGGATCTGATGGCGTTGCTCGCCTATGACGCGGAGCGGCTTTCAAACTATCTGACCGGCACCCTGCTCTCGGTGGTGCCGCTGCTGGTCACCGTGCTGGGCGCGGCAGTTCTGATGGCCCGCCTCGATCCCGGCCTGGCTGCAATGGTGACCTTGCTGGTGCCACTGTTCTACCTGGTGCTGCGCGCAGTGGGCAGGCGCTTGAGACCACTTGCGCAGGAGATCCAGGCGGCGGACGCGAAGGCCCTGGCGATCGCCCAGGAGAACATCGGCATGTTGCCCGCGCTCAAGACCTTCACTCGCGAAGCCGTGGAGTCGGCCCGCTACGGGATGCAGATCGGCGAATTGCGCCAATTGAGCATTGCGCAGCACCGAATCTTTGCTGCGCTCGAACCGGCCGTCCAGTTCATCACGGCTGCCGGGGTGGTGCTGCTTCTGTGGCTGGCCAACACGCGCATCGGCGCCGGGCAGATGAGCCCCGCCGAACTGGTCAGCTTTCTGCTGTACGCCGCCGTGCTGGCCCGGCCGGTGGCATCGCTGGCGTTACTTTACGGCCAGACTCAGGTGGCACGCGGCACCCTGACTCGCCTCCAGGAGGTCCTCACCGAGCGGCCCGAGTCGGTATTGCAGGCGACCCAAACGACCCCCCGCTTTCAAGGTGAGATCGAATTCAGGAACGTGCAATTTTCTTATCCGGGCCGCACCCCCGCCCTGGCGGGTCTGAACCTGCAGATCCGGGCCGGTGAAGTTGTCGCGCTTACCGGCGAAAATGGCGCTGGCAAAAGCACGCTGGCGCACCTGCTGCTGCGCCTGCACGAGCCCACCGCTGGCCAAATCTTCCTGGACGGCATCGACATCGCGACCTGTAGCCTGCATGGTCTGCGCAGCCAAGTCGGCATCGTGGCGCAGCACGTTCTGCTGTTCAATGGGACGGTGGGCGACAACATCGGCTTCGGACGGCCGGACGTCGATGCGGCCGCCATCAAACGGGCGGCCACTGCGGCGCAGGCCCATGAATTCATCTCGCAACTTCCATTGGGATACGACACCGTGATCGGCGACCAGGGAATCCGGCTGTCTGGCGGGCAGAGGCAGCGGGTCGCACTCGCCCGCGCGCTGCTCAAGGACCCGGCGATTCTTGTTCTGGATGAGGCGACATCGATGTTCGATCCGCATGCTGAAGACGCGTTTATTTCTGAGTGTCAAAAGGCTTTCGAGGGGCGAACGGTGATTCTGATTACGCATCGGCCGGCAAGCCTCGCGCTGGCTGATCGGGTGTTGAAGCTGGAACAGGGCCGGATCAGCGAATCAGCCCAGGCAGCACGACCGGCAGCCGTGACTGCGTACTTGTCCGCGATGCAGGTTGCCTCCTCATGAAGCGAATCACTGCACCGCTCCGAAAACTCATGGCGCTTTCCTCTGCCGATCGCAGGACATTGTTCGCAGCCGCTGCGTGCATGCCATTGTTTTGGCTCGGACTGCGCGTGCTGGGGCTGCCTCGCTTTCAGGCATTGCTGCGGCGCACCCACCTGACTGTGCAAACCGCGATGAGCCTCGGCGAAATCCAGACGCTGGGCAATCTGGTGAACGTCGCCGCACGCCACACCCTGGGGCCGCGCAGTTGCCTGACACGATCATTGCTGCTCACCTGGCTCTTGGGGCGACGCGGCGTCACAAGCCAACTGAGAATTGGGGTTCGTCTCGAAGCCGGAACGCTGCGGGCACACGCCTGGGTTGAATGCGAGGGCGCTCCCGTAAACGACCAGCCGGAAATCGGCGCGCAGTTCGCCTCGTTCGGCGATCTGCTCCCAATGCAGGCATTCCGTACACCATGAGCGGCATCGCTGGCATCGTGTACTTTGATGGTCGGCCCGTTGATCCTGGCCAAGTGGAGTCGATGACCGCCGCCATGCACTTGCGAGGCCCCGACGGTATCCAGCACTGGCGCCGGGGCAACGTGGCAGTCGGGCAGTGCATGCTCCGAACCACGCCCGAATCGCTGGAGGAAGTTCAGCCTCTCACCAATGAAGACGCAAGCGTGGTGCTGGTCATGGACGGGAGGGTGGACAACTTTGAAGACCTTAGACGCGAACTGTTAGCCAAAGGCGCCCTTCTCCGTACCCGAGCCGATGCGGAACTGGTGCTGCGAGCCTATGAGGTTTGGGGAGAAGAATGTCCACAGCGGGTGATTGGTGAGTACGCCTTTTTCGTGTGGGACGCTCGGCAGCAACGATTCTTTGGGGCGCGCGATGCGGCAGGCACACGCCATTTTTACTATCACCAGGGGAAGGACTGGTTTGCTTTCGCGTCGGAAATCAAGGGGCTGCTGGCGCTGCCCCAGATCGAACGCCGACTCGAAGAGTCCCGCCTGCTGGACTATCTTGTGCCCGAGTTCGACCGCACCAATGAGGTGCTCACGTTTTACAGAGGTATTTCGCGTATGCCAGCGGGTCATTCGATGACCGCAACTGCAGCGCGCACGAACGCGATCCGCTGGTGGCAACCTGGAGAACTCACCGAACAAAAATTCTCCAGCCTTGAGGAATGCACCGAAGCGTTCATGCACCAACTTCGAATAGCACTAAAGTGCAGGCTTCGAAGTATCAAGCCCGTGGGCGCCATGCTGAGCGGGGGCCTGGACTCCTCGAGCATTGTGGGTCTGATAAGCAAAGAATTCGGCGACCAACTACGCGAACCATTGCGAACGTTTTCCTTGATACGGGAGGACAGAGAAAACTGCCCGGACTGGCACAGCATTAATGCCATCCTGCAAGCGGATCCATGGCTTCATTCCACGATCATCGACTCAAGCAAGATCGACGATGCATGGCCCTCGATTATTGCAAGCGTGCCAAAGAGCGATGAGCCATTCGAATGGTCGCACGGTCTGCCATACAACTTGCTCTACGAGGCGGCAGGCTCCGCAAATTGTGGTGTGCTGCTCGATGGGATGGCTGGCGACCTGATGTTCTACAGTCCCGAACGCACTGCGTTCGATCTGGCTCGAACCCATCGCTATAACTGCTTGCCCCGGGCCACTCTTAGCGCTTACTTGCACCACGGGACTGGCGGCGGCCTAAAGTCCGCTGCTCGCGCGATACTAGGCAATGTGACACCAGCCCATGTTGTCGGATGGGCGCGACGTCGGCGCGATGAACTTGCGGTGGGAAAGGGCGACCTTAAGATGTTGCTGCCGAGCATTGCCACGCCTTATTTGAAATCTAAGCGCCCGCTCGGCTATTACGCCGGCAAAAAATCGCGCGCCACGACCGAGCAAGACGAGCACGCAAAGTATTTCACGACCGGTTTGCTGTCTTTCGGACACGAGACGTACGGGCCCCATGCATTAAATATCGGTGTCGATCCTAGAAGCCCATTCTCCGACCGCCGAGTAATTGAGTTCGCAGTCCGGATGCCGTTGGAAGCAAAAGTTGCGCTACCTCGCTACAAACAATTGCTCCGCAACGGCACAACCGGCATTCTTCCGAATTCCGTCCGATTGCGAACGAACATGGGCGGTCACCCTGGCTGGAATTTTTATGAGCGGCTTCGAACGAACCTTGCAAAATGCATACCTTCGGCGTTCAGTGCGGGCCCAACTGCCGAAACGCTTCAAAATTGGCTGGTCCCATCCATAGTTGGGGCGCAATGGGAGCTTTACCGTTTGGAGAGACAAACGAACGCTGGAGATGTAGTCTTGCGCCAATTTATTCTCTCAATGTGGTTATTAGGCCACGATCTCAACACTAGCGTGTAATACCCTGTCACAAAATCGGAAGCGTGAACTTCGTTCTTTAATTAGGAGCCACCGGATGCAAGATTCAACACCTATCACGTCGCAAGTCAAAAAGGCATATCAGAAACCAGAACTGAAAATTTATGGTGACTTGCGGCGCTTGACTCAGAACGGTTCAAAGCCCGGAAATGAAACGGGAGGAAACCTTTCAGGCTGCGGGACGAAATGCTAGCGAATTACTTTGCCTGTATTGTTTAGACATCGTCCCGTCGCCGCGCAGAGTTCTCTCCAGCTTGAATGCTTCCACGAATGGGCCGGTAACGACGGGAGCTGCTGGACCAGGTTCTATCGGAAAGACTCTGGCTATTTGCTGCGTTTTCCGAGCTTGGCCGACTTTGAGGTCTCCGGCGACGGCACCATGGTGCAGGTATGGCCTGCGGAGGGTTTGTCGGCGCCGACGCTTGAACACCTTTATCTGAATCAAGTTTTGCCCTTGGCCCTGAGTCGGCAGGGCAAACTCGTGCTCCATGGAAGCGCGATCTCCCTAAGTCTTGGCGCGGTAGCCTTCTTGGGACGCTCTGGTCGAGGAAAATCAACCCTTGCTGCGAGCTTTGCTGCGCGCGGCAGTGCCTTCCTGACTGATGACAGCCTCTTGCTAGAAAAAACAGACGCCGGCTACATGGTTCAGCCTGCCCATCCATCTATTCGCCTATGGGACGATAGTCGGGAGGCCCTGATAGCCAAGAGTGCAGTCATCGCCCCCTCCATTCAATACGCCCCCAAATCGCGAGTGCTGTCAGATGATTCGTTGCCCTTTTGTGAGGCGGCCCGCCCCCTGCGGCACATCTACTTTCTTGGCGACCGCAACGCCACTGAAGTCCTGATAGAGCCACTGCGGCCGGTTGAGGCGCTAATTGAGCTTGTCAATAATTCATTTATGCTCGACATCGAGACGCCAGCAGTCATCGCGGAACATTTTTCAGAGTTGATTCAATTGGTCAACGAACCGATCTATTTTCGGCTGGATTACCCCCGTGACTATCAATACTTGCCTCGCGTAGTCCAAGCGATTGAAAAGCACGCGCAAGCGAGCACTGCAAATGAATCTGTCTGACACCGCTGTGATTTGCGACGGGGTGATGGCACGTGAGGTCGGCGGCGAGCTGGTCATTTTGGACCTTCGCAGCAGCACTTATTTCGGACTCGATGCGGTGGGCGCGCGAATTTGGCAGCTGTTGGCGCAAGGGCTAGCGCTGAACGAGATCGCCGAGCGCATGTCGCAAGAATTTGAAATCTCCTCCGCCGACGTCCAGCGCGACATTCTCGCACTCGTTGAGAGCTTGGCTGCCAATGGGCTCATCGCCTTGGCCAGCAGTTAATGTGATTCGCTTCCTCCCACTGCTTTCCAAACTTTCTGCGCAGACCTTACAAGATGCTGCGACTCGGCCCGGTTGTTCCTTGCGTGCATATAGGCAGCCACGAAACGCTCGCGCGAGATCCTGCAGAACGTCGTGCGAAACCGGCCTGACACCGGCATCTGACGCCAGCAGCGCATAGAGGTCGAACAGAGAAGGTTTGCAGGGCAGGTCTGCATTAAACAGTGGCCCGGTCAGGGGGCTGAGATAGACTTAACAAAATGTTGCAAATTCACAAGCTGTGGTAACTACCGCCTACCTGCTAGGAATCAGCGCACTCGCTTCGTTCGCCTTGGCGAGCCTAGTGGTGATGACGACTGGTTCGCATGGTCGATTCACCATGGACTTGCCGGGAGCTGTACAGAAGTTTCACATCCAGCCTACGCCCCGGGTTGGCGGCATCGGAATCTATCTGGGTCTATTAGTGGCGGCCTTTTTCATGCGCGACCGCGAAGCTGCGGAGATCCTGGCGACAATCGTATTGGCCGGGCTCCCCGCCCTGGTTGTCGGCCTTGCCGAAGACGTCACCAAACGGGTAGGGGTGCTGACCCGGCTCATCGCGACCTTTCTGAGCGGGTTGCTCGCCTGCTGGCTCAGCTCTGTCGTCCTGGTTCAGGTGGATGTTTCCTGGTTCGATGCGGCGCTGAAAACCGCGCCTGTCGCTGTGGTTTTCACGGCTTTCGCCATCGCCGGCATCGCCAACTCGATCAACATCATCGACGGCTTTCACGGCCTGGCCAGCGGCACGGTGGTGATATGCCTCACGGCCATCGCCATCGTTGCAGCGAGCGTCGGAGACACCTCACTCGCCATCTGCTGCGCGCTCGTTGCCGCCGCCATTGCCGGTTTCTGGCTGCTTAACTTCCCCTGGGGCAAGATCTTTCTCGGCGACGGGGGCGCGTACTTCGCCGGATTCGCCCTGGCATGGCTCGCCGTCCTGCTGCCCGCCCGCAATCCCGGCGTGTCCCCATGGGTCAGCCTGCTGATCTGCGCTTATCCTATCGTCGAGGTGCTGTACAGCATTGTTCGCCGTGGATGCGAGCGGCGATCGCCGGGCACCCCGGATCGGCGCCACCTCCACAGCCTGGTTGCCACCGGGTTCGTCCAGCAACGATTCAGGGGCTTACACCCAACGTTGCAAAACTCCACCGTGTCCGTGATCATGTGGTGCGTTGCAGCGCTACCAGCCGCCCTGGCGGTTGCGTTTTATCGCAAGCCTGATTTACTTGTGCTACATGTCGGAGCCTTCGCCGCGGGCTACCATTTTCTATATTGCCTGTTCGCGAGAGCCGACGTACGCACATCCAGGGTCTGAGGGCCTTGCCAACCGGAATTGCCATCATGTTTCATCGAGCTATAGCTTTACTGCTCGTGGCCTCAGCGGGAGCGTTTGCCCAGGTAGCGCCCGCTCCCGCAAACGCGGGCTTCAGACCGGCGTCAGCTGCAGCCGCCAGCGCTCCTGCAACGACCTTCGCGACAACCTCTAATACGGATTACCGCATCGGGGCCAATGACCTGCTGGATGTCGATATCCCGGACCTGGAAAAGGAAACCAGGCGGACCGTACGGGTCAATGCCTCCGGCGCAATCTCGCTGCCATTGATTGGATATGTGACCGTCGGCGGGCTGAGCGCGCATCAGGCCGAAGCCGCTATCGCCAAACGTTATTCAGAAAAGTACCTGCAAAACCCCCAGGTTTCGGTTTTCGTCAAAGAGTTCACCACCGAGCGCATCACGGTCGAAGGCGCTGTCGCCAAGCCCGGCATGTTTCCGCTGACCGGCCAGATGACCCTTTTGCGCGCCCTGGCGCTGGCGGGCGGGTTCGGCCCCATCGCCAACCAGACCGAGGTCATGCTGTTTCGCGTCAACGCACAAAAGCAGCGCGAGGTCGCCGTCTTCAACATCGAAGAGATACGCGCTGGCAAGACAGACGATCCCCAGATCAAGGGCGATGACCTCATCGTGGTGCAGCAGGACTCGACCCGCCGCCTGCTCAAGGATTCGGTCTTCCGGGATATCGTTGATTCCATCAATCCGTTCACCATTTTCGCGCGGTAATCACCGAACACCATGTCTGACCCCAATCTGATCACCGCGTTGCAACCTGCACCTGCGGGAGCGACCGCAGTCGCTCTTCAACGCGCCCTTCAGTTGCAGGTGGGCGCGCAAGACACGCAGCAGGGATCGGCAGACGACACGCTTTCCCTGCAGGACCTGTTTCGCATCGTCCTCAAACACAAGTGGATCCTCATCGTCGTCATGCTGGCTGCAGCTGCAACGGCCGGCGTGCGAACCCTGCTGAGCACGCCCCTTTACCGGTCAACCGTCACGCTCCAGTTCCACCCGAACGCACCCCGCATCGTCGAATTCAACGGTGCAGATTCCGGTGGTTATATCGATGAATCGGTGCTGCTGAAGACGCAGTTTGAGTTGCTCAAGAGCCGATCGCTTGCCGAACGGGTACTCGATGACCTGGGCCTGGTGCATGCCAGCAACAAGGCAGGTGTCCCTGGCGTGCCGGAAGCACAGGCGCCCGCCTCAGCCAGTTCGGGCTTCATGTCCCAAGTGCTTGGGGGCTATCGAAAGCTCACCACCCCCGCGACAAAGGACCAGGAAATCCTGAGCCGCGACCGCGCCGTCGGGGCGCTGATGGCATCCATCGCCGTGGAGCCCGTGCGCAATTCGCGCCTGATGCGCCTGCACGTCGACAATTCAAACCCCGAACTCGCCGCACGAATTGCCAACGCCACGGTCCAGAACTTCATCACCAGCGGCATAGAGCAGAAGGTCGAAACCTCGCTGTATGCCAAGAACTTCCTGGAAGACCAGATCAAGCAGGTCAAGGTCAGGCTCGAGGAGTCTGAGCGTCGCCTCAACCAGTACGCGCAATCCAAGAACATTCTCACGCTCGACGAAAAGACGAACGTCATCAGCCAGACCTACACGGAGTTCGCCAACGCCGTTGCGAAAGCCGAGCAGGAACGCATCAAGGTCGAGTCGGCCTACGAGCAGCTGCGCCAGGACCCCGACAATGCGCAGCAGGTGCTCGACAGCAAGACCATCCAGACCTACAAGGACGCGCGCGCCAAGCTGGAAGTGGAGTACCAGCAAAATCTGGGAACCTACAAGCCTGAGTTTCCAAAGATGGTTCAGCTGCGGGCCCAGATTGAAAAAGTCGAAGCGCAGATCAAGGCCGAGGTCGCCGCCATCAGCGGAGCCGTGCTGTCGCAGTTGCGGTCGGCACGCCTGCAGGAGTCGCAGCTCAAAGGCAAGCTGGGCGAAACCCGGTCGCAGGTGTTGAGCACCCAGGACAGCAGCATCGACCTGAACCTGCTCAAGCGGGAGGTGGATACCAACCGCCAGCTGTATGACGGACTGCTGCAGCGACTCAAGCAGGTGAACGTGGTGGCTGACCTGGCTTCGAACAACATCACGGTTGTCGATAAGGCCGAGGCCCCCCTGCTTCCGTTCAAGCCCAACATGCGCCAGAACGTGCTGATCGGCCTGGCGATCGGGTTGGTGATCGGCCTTTGCCTGGTATTCGCCCTCGAATATCTCGACGACTCGATCAAGATGCCGGACGAGGTCGAGCGCGCCCTTGGCGTGCCGCTCATGGGAATCGTCCCCATGGCGCCAAAGCGCCCAGGAACGGGCACGGTTGCGCTGGAAGTGCATAGGGACCCGAGATCGGGCATCGCAGAGGCTTATCGATCTCTGCGAACCGCACTCCAGTTTTCCACCACCGACGGGGCCCCACGCCGACTGGTCATCACCAGCACGACGCGCGATGAAGGCAAAAGCACCACCGCACTGTCGCTCGCCATCAGCTTTGCGCAACTGGGCCAGAAAGTGCTGCTCATCGACGCCGACATGCGCAACCCGTCGGTACACAAGCTGCTGGGTGTCACCAACGACTTCGGCCTGTCGAATCTGCTGTCGGGTGACTACGGCGCCGAAACGCTGATCCAGGAAACCGAAATTCCCAACCTGGTCATCATGGCGGCCGGCCCCATCCCGCCCAACCCGGTTGATTTATTGATGGGCCCCAAATTCTCGGCAGTGATCGAGCAGGCCGCCTCTCATGGCGTTCACTATGTTCTGGTTGATGCGCCGCCGCTGCTGGGCATCGCGGATTCGGTTGTGCTGGGCAATCAGATCCAGAACATCCTGTTTGTCGTTCATGCAGGGCGAACGCGGAAGTCGCAGATCAAGGACGCACTGCGACGCTTGCGAATGGCAGGACTGGCGCCACGGGGCATCGTGCTCACGCAGGTCAGGCACGGCTCCGCCAACAAGCATTACGAGTCGTACTACGGATACGGTGCCGCGAGCGAAAAAGGCACTCTGATGCCAACCAAGAGTGCGACCTGAAGCGCCCGATCGAGCCGCGCACGACCTGCTCATAGGCCGTGCGCTTGCGGCGTACCGGAAAACGCCCCGTCCTGGTGGGCGGCCTGGGCCCGAAGCTTCTATCCTGGCCAACAACATCAAGCGAGTGCTCACGCTCGCCGTTCCGCGCGAAGAGACTGGCGTCGGGCAGGGACCGTTGGCCGCAAATGCCCGCTACTTCGTGCGTGCGGCCCTGCTGGCTCCCGATGCCGATCACTACACCCTGCTGGGTTGCAGGCCGACCGACACCGCTTCGACCATCCGCGACCACTACCGATTGCTGATGCGGCTCACGCACCCGGACTTCAGCGCGTCCAGCGACACCCGGTGGCCCTCCGGCGCAGCGGCCCGACTGAATGCCGCTTATGGCGTGCTGTCGTCGCCGCAAAGCCGTGAAGCCTACGACGCCGAGTTGCAATCGGGCACACTGGCCTCATCGGGGCCGAAACCGCAGCCGGTCAAGCCCGCGATGGAGCGTGCCCAACAGCGTGTCCATCCGCAAAGGCTCAACCTCCGGCACCTGGCATGGGGGTTCGGTGGACTCGGTGCTGGCGCAGCGGCCCTGTGGTGGACCGCGACACAGTCGGACCCGATCAGCCTTGTCGAACGCCGGTCAACACCCACTCAAGTCGCAGCCCGGCCCGCTCAAGCGGCTCCCCCGGTTCTCGCCCTCACAGATTCGTCGCCACAAAAGCCTGCGTCGGCGACTACTCCCGTTCGCCCCGTCCGACCCGCGCAGGTCATTGAGCCGAATCCATCGGCTCTGCCACCTCCGGTAGCCCTAGACCTGCATCGGGCACGCGCTCCGCTTGCGTTGCAACCAAATCCCGCACCAATCCTGCCAGCAGCCTTGGTCAATCCCGAGCCTTCGACGTCGGCGCAACCCGCGACGCCGTCCGTTCAGGCGGCGGCACCCCTGACAGTGCCGCTGGCGCCGCCCGCTGCCCTACCGGCCGAAGCCCGCGCGCCCAGCATGAATGAAGTCCATCCCCTACTCGCCAAACTGATGCAGGAACTCGAATCCGGCCGCGGGGACCGCATCGAGATGCTGCTGGAGCCCGAATCGCGGGCGGCGCAATCCACGCGGGGCTTCATCAGCAACTTCGAGTCACTGACCAGTGGCGCGCAGCAGGTTCGCGTCGTCAATGCGCAGTTCAGCGGCAAGCCGCAGGGCGCACGACTGGTCGTGCTCGGAAATCTCGCGCTGGAAGTGGCGGGCACGACCTCCCGCGCAAACCCGCACATGGTGCTGGAAGCCCAGTTTGCTCGCGGCCCCTCGGGCGTGGCGATGACCCGACTGTCGGCCAGCAGATGAAGGTGCGCGACCTGTCCCTGGCTGGCGCAGCGGTGGCGCTCGCGCTTGCGGTCGTCCAGGTCAACCTGCTGACGGGATGCAGGGACCCTGAACTTCAGGTTTTGCTGGTTTGCAGCGCGGACGCCAACACCACCGAATCCATGCTCAGGCGGCTGGCCGACGAGCCTGGCAACGCCGCACTTGCCAGGCAAGTCGCCCTTTCCTCGGGGCCTGCCGCCTCCAATCGGGCTCAGCTCGAAGCCGCGGGCCGCCTCGCCCCGCAAGAGCCGAACCTGCTGCTTGCGCGCGCCCGCGCCGCAGCGCTTGCCGGGGAACTCGAACCCGCGGTCAATCACCTGGTCAGGCTAGCCCAACACACCAACAACGAGCAGGCCCTTGCGTCCCTTGCCAAACTCGTGAGCGTCGGAGGTGGTGAAGTCCTGGTTCCCCATATTTCGGCGGATTCGCGCTGGCTTGTGAATGCGCTGGACCGGGCGGTCAACGACCCTGGCCGCCTGTCCAACCTGTCCTCGCTGGTAGTGACCGGCTATCAGAAAGGGGTCATCAGCCCCGAGCAGCTGGAATCCCTGCTGCGCCGCATGGTCCAGAACAAACAGGCAACGGACGCCTACGCCATCTGGGCGGCACTCAATCCCCAGGGGCTTCCCCTGCTCTCCAACAGCAATTTCAGGGAACCGATCAACCAGGGCGTCTTCAACTGGGCCAGCCCCACCACACGATCGGGGGCGACTCTCAAGGTCGTGCCGGACGGCGGTCGGGGTATCCTGGAAGTGCGTTTGAGCGGACGGACCTTTGAGCCGACGCTATTGCGCCAGATGATCATGGTCCCGCCCGGACAGTACAAAGTGGCAGGCGAATGGAAATCCGGTCAGTTGCGCCTCGAGCAAGGACTGGAATGGGCGATCCGCTGCGAGCAACTCAAACCCAAAGCCCAAGGCAAGGCGCTGGTCACGACCGAGGGTCGTTGGCAGCCGTTCGCTTTTACGATCGAGGTGCCCGAGCAGTGCGGACCGATCGCCACACTGGAGCTGCGAACGGTTGCAGAATTCGAAAGCAAGACCGGCACGAGCGGGGTCGCATCGTTCCGGGACATCAGGATGTCCAAAATAAGTTGACGGAATGCCGAATTGATATTAGGTCCGTACGGTGATACAGTCGCTTTCAATTATCAGGAAGAACACTATGCGCCAAACCGCACTCGCAATTGGTCTTGCACTCGCAGCTGGCGCATCTCTTGCCCAAACGCCTTTGACCATCACCGCCCGTGAAGTCAAGGGCCTCGTCACCGTCAGCAACGGCACCACCATCTCCAATGTGGTGGTGGGCCCGCAGTACAGCGAAGGCTCTCACTTCGTTACAGGCGCAGGTGCCGAGACAACGCTGCGGCTGAGCACCGGCTGTGAAGTGCGAATGACCGCCAATCAAGCCATCACCATCGATTCCCGCCGCAACTGCGAAGCGCTGCTGGCCGCTCTCAGGACTCCCGGTGTCCCAGCAGGCACCGCGGCAGCCACGGCTGGCACCGTACCCAACCTTTCAACCGCCCTGCTTGTCGCCGGTGGCCTGGTCGTCCTTACGGCTGCGGCCAACAGCGGCGGCTCCGGTTCCCCAGCTCCTGGCGGTGGTGGTGAGATTCCCACGCCTCCTGGCGGCGGCGGCAACATTCCCAATCCGCCAGTCAGCGGCCAGTAATCTGAAAGCAGATCGACAAACGGGGCCCATGGGCCCCGTCGCCTTTTGGGTCGCGGCCCTCGTGATTGCGGCCGCGCCACTTTTGTACGGAGGCAACCGCCCTGCAGCCCTCGTGTTTCTTGAGCTGCTTTCCATCATTTCCCTGTTCGTCATCGCGCGTAGTGACGCCTGGCGCGCCGATCGACTGCCCGCGCTGCTCTGGATAGTGATTACTTCGCCGCTGTGGATTGCGGCAATCCAGCTGATTCCGCTTCCCACGGCGCTGTGGGCTGCGCTGCCAGGTCACGGCATCTACGCAGAAATCCTGCGCGCGTTCGGCGCGGATGTGGGCACCTTGCGACCGATCACCTTGATTCCGGCTGCGACCTGGTACTCCGCCTTGGCGGGCTTGCCCGTGATCGCCGCGCTTCTAACAGGCTATTTTGCTTCCAGGCGCCAGATTGAAAAACTCTCGCGTCTTGTCCTGGCCATCGCACTGATCCAGGTAGCCGTGTGTTTCGTGCAGGTGGCAACAACGGGCGCGACCCGGCCATTGGGCACATTCGCCAACCCGAACCACCTCGCCAGCTACCTGTGCCTGGCCTTGTGCGCCCTGGCATGCAGCGCGCACCTGGCCGCAGTACGTACCGGCACGCTTTCGCCGCTGGCATGGAGCATCTGCGCGATCGCCCTGCTCGTCGGGGTGCTGCTCACGCGCTCAAGGGGGGCGCAGCTTTTTGCCCTGTTGCCATCCGTCGCCGCACTGGCGATAGTGGCAACCTACTGGATCAACATGACCCGCCGAAGCTGGTTGTTCGCCCTGGCAGGTATCGCGGCCATTTCGGTGGGCTTCGTCGGCATCGAATTCGCAACCGCCCGCTTTTCAGCCGCGCTGGGCGACGAGTCCACACAGATGCGAGTGGACATGGCGGTCAGCTCGCTTCAAGGGGCCCTTCGCTTCCTGCCGTTCGGATCGGGCCTGGGGACCTTCGAAGCCGTTTACGCACAATTCCAACCCACCACCATGACCGGCCTGGTGAATCACGCCCACATGGACTACATTGAGTTCCTGTTCGAGGCAGGACTTCTGTTCGTGGTCGTCGCGATTGCGCTGGCCGTTCTCATGGGCCGTAAGCTATCTGCCTTGCTCAGGGCCGGGCGCGGACAGATCATCACCAAAGACAGCATGCTTTCTCTGGTCTGCGCGCTGGGGCTGCTGGGTTTCCTGCTCCACTCCCTGGTGGAGTTCAACATGCGCATTCCCGCCACTGCCATCCTCGCCAGTTTTCTCGCAGGTGTATTTTTGCGACCGTCTGACGCCTCCAGAAGAAGGGCATCAGGGGATTCAATGACACCATTGCCAAGCACAGCGTGAGCACGCCTTGATCGACCTGCACAGTCATATCCTGCCCGGCATCGACGACGGCTCCAAAAGTCTGGAGATGTCCCTGGTCATGGCCCGCATAGCCGTAGCGGACGGCATCCGCGTGATGGCTTGCACGCCGCACATCTATCCTGGCATGTACATGAACGACACCGCCGGCATCGTCGCCGCGCGGGATGCGTTGCAGGTGTCGCTCGACGAACACGGCATCGGATTGCAGCTGGTCACGGGCGCCGACGTGCACCTGGTGCCGGGCCTGCTCAAGGGCCTGCGCGCCGGCATCGTGCCATCGCTGCACAACACACGCTATGTACTGCTCGAGCCATCGCACCACGTCGCACCCCCGCGTTTTGCGGAGTCGGTTTTCGAGCTGGTCGCGGCGGGCTATGTGCCCGTTATCACGCACCCCGAACGACTGAGCTGGGTAGAAGACCACTTCGACGTATTCATCGACCTCACCCGGCAGGGCGCGTGGCTTCAGGTAACCGCGGGTGCACTGACGGGCATGTTCGGATCGCGGGCGAAATACTGGGGCGAGCGCTTCGTCGGTGAGGGCTGGACCCACATCATTGCGACCGACGCGCACTCGTCCACGCGCAGAGTCCCGGTCATGTCGGAAGCCAAGGCAGTTGCCGAACGCCTTCTCGGGCGCGAAGAGGCGCAGCTGCTGGTGGAGGGGCGGTCAGCGGCCCTGCTTCGCAACGAGTTGGCGTCGCAGATTGCTCCGCTGCCGGTTCGCAAGGCCTCAGGCTCCTGGTGGAAGCGACTGGTGGGAAGTGGTAAGCCTTGACCACCCATTCCCTACCGCGGTGAGCGTGGCTGCGAGTGTGGACACTCGATCCGGTGTTGAGCAGCGCGCTTGATCCAGAACTCCAACAGCCCGCCCCACTCATGCAAAATTGATCCAGTGGAGGTGCCGCCCCGACCGTCCCGCGCGATTCGCCGAGTCACGTGCACGCCGTAGTACTCGAACCACGCCGCTGCACGGCGCATGTGGGCGGCATCGGTTACCAGGTAAACAGTGGCAGCTTCGGCGGTCGCCAGTGAACACGCGAAGAAGGCGGCGTCATGCTCTGTGTCTTGAGAAGCGTCCGTTAACACCCGGCCCACGCCGCCCGCTTCTTTTACCCATTTCATGTTGACTGCAGAATCTGCGCCGACCACCAAGATCGGCAGCCTGGCAGTTCGCTGCAGGCTGACGGCTTCGTCTATACGGGGGCGGCCGCCAGACGGAACGAGGATGATTCGCTCGGCGCCAGTCGGTTGGTCGTGCGAATCGACCACAAGCGCGCCATACGCTAAACGGCCGAGGCCACCGCTCGCCGCCAGATAAGAGAAGGCCAATAGCGCGGCGGATAGCAACGCAAATGTGTGCCAGGCTACCCGGCGTGTTAACCGCTTCCGCATGCCCGTACTTGGAGCTTGGTTAGCCGCTTTAATCATGGCGCCGCGCGACGAACGCCCTTGATTTCGTTGAACATGCGGCCACCAAACCATTCCTTGATTGCACGAGCGCTTGCTTCCAGTGCCCCGGTGTCCGGAATCCAGATCCGCCACGCCGCTACAGGTCGCGCCTCGTGATCGGTTGCCACCGGGTGCACCTGCAAGCCTCGATGTTCCCAGTGCTGCGACGCGCGCCGCATATGCAGGGCCGAGGTGACGAGCAGCACGGACTTGACGCCACGTTGGTGGAGAATTGCCGCCGAGAAGCTGGCATTCTCCTCGGTTGTGCGGCTCCTTTCTTCTAGCACCATGGCCGCCTCGGGAACGCCCAGGTCGAGCAACAGGATGCGCATCGCTGCGGCTTCAGAAGCAAGATTCTGCGTGGGGTCTGTTCCCCCGCTCAAAACGATCAGCGGCGCCTTGCCCGCGCGGAACAGGCGCGCTGCGTGCCAGGTACGGTCTGCAGCCGAGCCCAGGTCCGCATTGGGATACCCCGTACCCGGCGCGTTGATTCCCCCACCCAGAACAACGATCGCGCCTGCCGCCGGCACGGCGTCCATCGCCACTGGCGGATAGTCCGCCTCAAGCTGCGCACGAAATCCCACGCTCACTGCGGGCAAGGACCAGACGAGGAGCCAAACCAGAGCCGTGAAACCCAGCAACAGGGCCAGCCGTGCGCGTCCGAAGAGGCCAAGAAGGCAGGCGAGCGCTCCCAGGAACAGGGATGTGCCCAAGGGAGATATCAGCAGGAATACGAGCTTGGAAAAAATGACTGTTCCTTCAAGGTCAACCAGGGGTATCACCCGCGCGGCGCATCAATCGCACGAGCAAGCCGCGCACTCTCAACCACATCAGAAATGCGTAGCTGGCCGTGGGCGCGCTATACAAGATGGCCAGGTAGGCCTTGCTCGGAAATATCCGTTGCCAGACCCACTGAAGTCGTTGCCTCGAACCCGGCAGCGCATTGAACGTCATTCGCTGCATGTACTGCCAATCCGACAGACGATCCATGTCCAGCGACTCGGTGTCATAAGCCTGGCGCAGTGCAGTAACAGCATCTGCCGGTAATGCCCGGCCAAATGCATCTGCGGAGGCGTTTAGCCCACTTAACACCACGCCCGCCAAGCCCCGGGTTCGAGCGACTTCCACCAGACGATCCCACTCGTTGGCGTTAAACCGCTGCGTCAACACGTCGATGTCGTAGAGCCATTTGAGCCGGTCTGAGATGCCGATGGAAAGATTCAAAGCGCGATGCACACATGCATGTATGCACGCATGAATCGGCCCGAGCCCGCGCGCGTTCGGCCCGAGCAATGGCAAGGCGATCGAAGCGGCCATGAGCTCATCGAAACTGAACGCCTCAGCAAACAGCACGGAGTTGACCAGCCGCCAATGAACGTCAATTTCCACCTGAAATCCCGGTGCGGCTTCGCGCCGACACATCAGCTCGTAAGCGACAAGCTGACCTGAAGTCTCCGAGCGAAGGTAACCCTGACGTTGAAGTTCACCGGCCAGTAACTCCGCTGCCTCGCGCGAAGGAACAAGCAAATCCACATCGCTGCAGGCGCGCGCCTGAGGCTGCGGGTAAGCCCAGTACGCGAGCGCACTCCCTTTCAGAAGCAGGCCGGGAATGCTCGAAGCTTTGAGTGCCTTCAAAATCGCGCATGCCTCCGCTTGTAGAAGCATCGACAGCAATGTGGCATTGCGTGCAGCCGAAGAAAACGCGGCAAGCAGATCCGCGGGTATCGACTCACCTGCCTGCTGGAGGTTCCACTGCACGAGCACAACCACGTCTTCCTTCTGCGCTTCTTCGAGGAGCATTGTTGCGTCAACACCCTCGACAGGCCATCTTGGCGGCGCTCCCTTGATGACACTTGCCAGCCAATTTTTTGCATCGCTAACTGCGCCAACCCGTGTCATCTGAGACTTTCCAGCCATGCCTGGAACATCAGCACCGCCCAAAGGCTGTGCGTATGGTCGCGCGTTCCCGCCAGATGCTCGTCCCATTTCTGCCGGATGGGTTCTGGGTCAAAGTAGCCCTCGGCGCGCAACCGGCGCGTATCGAGCAGCGCGTCCGCCCAGGCGCGGAGCGGCCCCCGCAGCCAGCTGCCGACAGGGATTCCGAAACCCGCCTTGGGCCGCTCGATCAGCTTGCGGGGAACATGCCGGTCCAGCACCTGGCGCAGGATCCACTTGCCCTGCCCGTCCCGAATCTTCATCGTCAGGGGCAAGCGCCAGGCCAGTTCGACTACCCGATGATCAAGGAATGGCACGCGCGTCTCAAGGCTGACAGACATGGCGGCCCGATCAACTTTGCACAGGATGTCATCGGGCAGATAGGTGACGCTGTCGCGATACATCATGCGCAACTGGCTCTGCTCCAGGCCTTTTGTCGGCGCCGGGTCATCCAGCAGACTGCCTGGCTCGCTGACGGGTTTGCCCCCCTCGCCCAATACCACCTCTGCCGGGTCCTGCCATTCGGACACCAGGCTCAGGTAAAGACTTTCCATGTTGTCCACACCGCGCAGTCGAGTGGCCAGCTTATGCGCCTTGTCCCCCGCGCGGGCGATTCCCTGCGTACCGGGCATCAGGGCGTTGAAGGGACGGCTGAGGGCATCCCAGCCGCTGATTGGTACCGCACTGATGGCGTGGCCCATCGCGCGCCTCGCAGGCGCGGGCAGCCAGGCCAACCGGCTCCAGATGCGCGGCCCCCAGAAGTAGCGGTTGTAGCCCCCAAACAGCTCGTCACCCGCATCGCCCGATAGTGCAACCGTGACGTGCTTGCGGGCAGCCGCGCTCACCAGGTGCGTGGGAATCTGCGAAGAATCGGCAAACGGCTCGTCGTACATCCACGGCAATCTGGGGATGACTGCCTGCGCCTCCGCCGCGCTGACGAAGAGCTCGGTATGGTCTGTTCCCAGGTGCTGGGCGACGGCGCGGGCGTACGGCGATTCGTCGAATCCCGCTTCTTCGAACCCCACGGTGAAGGTCTTCACGGGCCGCGCGGACTGCTGCTGCATCAGCGCGACGATCGAGGACGAATCGACCCCGCCGGACAGGAATGCGCCCAGGGGCACGTCGGCCAGCGACTGCGCCTTCACGGCATCTGCAAGGCTCTGCTCCAACGCATCAACCGCCTCGGCCTCGTCGGTCAGCATCGAATCTGCAGCCGCCTGCACGACCTCGGCAAGGGACCACCAGCGGCTGAGCGCGATGCTTTCATAGACGGCCGCCGGGCGCAGTGGCGCAGCTGGCGCCGCAGCCGGCGGTGACCCTTCAATCGTCAACATGCACCCCGGCTCCAGCTTGTAGATGCTTTTGTGAATGCTGCGTGGAGCGGGCACATACAAAAACCGCATGTACTGAGCCAACGCCTGCCGGCACACCGGGTTGTCAAAGCCAGGGAAAGCGCGCAGCGCCTTCAGCTCCGAGCCAAAGACAAACGCACCCGCGTCACCCTTGCCCGTCCAGCCGTAATACAGGGGCTTTTCACCAAACCGATCGCGCGCCAGGTGGAGCGTGCGCGCATGTGTATCCCACAGCGCGAAGGCAAACATGCCGACCGCTTTATTGAGCGTGGGCTCGACGCCCCAACACTCGAAGCCCGCCAGCAACGTTTCCGTATCCGAATGTCCCCGCCAGGACTGCGAGCTGACTGCCTCCAGCTGCGCCCTCAGATGCAGGTGGTTGTAGATTTCACCGTTGAAGGCGAGAACAAAACGCCCACTCGCAGACGCCATGGGCTGATGCCCCGCTGCCGACAGATCAACGATGGCAAGACGGCGGTGACCGAACGCCACACCTGCCTGCGCATCGGCCCAGGCACCAGAATCGTCAGGGCCGCGGTGCGCGATCGCATCCGCCATGCGGGTTGCGATGGCCTGCAAGTCACCCAGGTTGGCAGGCCGGTTCGACAAAAAACCTGCAAAGCCGCACATGGCCTAACCCCTGTCGGCGACGCCGCGAATAACGGCGGCCAGCGAAGGCAAATTATTATGAAGCGAGTAATGCTGCTCCACGCGCGCCCGGCCCGCGCGCCCCATCGCAGCGCGCCTGGCCGGATCATCACGCAACAGCCTGAGGGCGCTGACCCACTCTTTCGACGTTGCCGCCATCAACCCACATTCATCGTTGACCACCACCTTGTTGGCGCCCACAGGTGATGCAACGACAGGCAATCCGCACGCCATGTACTGAATCAGCTTGAACGCACACTTGCCGCGCGCCCATTCATCATCGGGCAGTGGCATCACACCGACGTCGAATGTATTGATCATCCCGACTTCAGATTCTTCGGTCCACTCGACTTCGATGACGTTGACGTTCGGTATCACGGGCGCCTTGCCGCCGATCACAACAAAGTTCAAAGGCGCCTCGGCCCCGAGCGCAGCCAGTGGCTCCACCAGCTCCGGCAAGTAGGACGCGGTTGAAGGCGAGCCGATCCACCCCACGGTAAATGGCGCCTGCCCCGACGCATCCGGCCTGGAGACTGCAGGGACATACCTGGTGATATCCACCACCGTGGGTAGCTGCGTCACGCGGCTGTTGTACCTGCGTGCATAGTCAGCCAGGACATCATTGCCCGCAGTCACAGCCGCCGCACCAGCGATGACGCGTTCGAACTTGCCGCCCAGTAGCGACCGCGCAATCCGCTTTCGGCCCATCTGATACCGCAGATAGAACGCATCGTCCATGTCGTAGATATAAGGGATGCGAATCAGGGAAGTTTCGAGCCAGCCGGGCATCAGTGGAAACAGCTCGCAGTAGAGTATTGCCAGGTCAAAGCTGCCAATGTCCCGCAAGTGCGTCAACCGTTTGGCACCGTCTCCCAACAAAGAACCTAGCGGGAGCCGTGCACCCTGGAAACGCTGGCGCAAATACTCATCACCCAGAAGACACCTGACTTGCAGATCAATGCCCAGGCCAGCAAGGCCCGGAACGTACTGCTCAAGCCGATAACGCGTACTGGCGGCCAAAGGACCATACAGCGCCAACCCAAGTACGCGGATCATGACTTGATTCCCACTGCACACCAGAACGGCGCGTGGTCCGAAAACCGCACGTCCTGCAACCCTGCGGCAACCAGCATGGATCTGATCTGATCGCGGGTAAAGCGCAATTCGAGCGGCGTGCCGAATCGATCGCGCGAATCGGTGCGCATGGTGTAGAAGCTGTGGCGCCGATAGTGCGACAGCGGGATGCCACTCACGTCAAACCCCGCACGCTCAGCCAGCAAGGCGAAGCGCGCCAGAGGAAAGTACGACAGAGCTGCGATTGCATTGGTCATCAGATGCTTTGGCGTCGGTGGCAACTTGCAAATGATGCGGCGCAGCCGGTCGGAAAGGCGCCACAACCGCTTGTACGCGGAAGACCGATTTTCCAGAGCGTAGTAGAGATAGACAAGAAACGGCGCACCCGGCTTCAACAAGGCAGTGCACGCTGCGATCCCTCCAGCGGGGTTAGGCAAGTGGTGCAAAACCCCCAGCGCATAGCCGAAATCCTGACTGCCCGCCGGCAGCACGCTTTCGTCCACCGAGGCTCGGTGGAATGAAACATTGGTTACTCCAGTCATTGCCCTCCTGGCCACCTCGATGGCTGACGATGGATCTATGCAGTGAAGATGGCCCACCCGCGGAGCCACCTGTCGAGCCCAACGCCCCGACCCGCACCCCATGTCGAAACCACATGCGTTTGGCGGCAGCGCGCTCCAGGGAAAGATAGCGAAGTACTCGTCAAAAATCTGCCGGGCTTCCGGTAGCTCGTATTGATCGAAACGCGCCCACTCGTCGCCGAAGCTATCGACTGTGTGTGGATCCACGTTGTTGTCTGGTTGATTCGAGCGCACTGTTTGCTGACTAGAAGTCGGAAGCCGACAACCCCATGCGCGCGAAGGATTTCGCGTCGGACGCTTCGACACCGTAAGTAAGGAAGAATGGTATGCGCTTCTTCCAGGGCAACGGCCAGACCGCGCCTGCGCACTCCAGCGTAACCGACTCAGGCAGAAAACAGAGTGTCAGCCATGGCAGTTGGCGTGTGGCAGCCAACACCTGATCCGCCTGCACGAACTGATCGATCAGCAGGTGGAGACCGGGACGAACTCGCTTTGTCATCTGCACGCCCATGGGTGCTCCCCCAAGGTCCAACAACTGAATCCGATAGTTACTGGAGGGATGACGGAGATAACGCCAATCGAGGTATTCAGCGGTAACTGCCAAACGCCACGATTCTGATTGCGCGGTAATTTCATCGAGGAACGCCCCGGCCCGCTTCAAATCCTCAATGGAATTCACTTCCGTGGCGCAGAGCCCGCGCCGACCGAAAGCCGGTAGCGCCAGGCTGGGTCGCAAGGCCTCGTGAAAATGTGCGCGCGCCCGCTGCCAGGTCTTGACTGCGATCTGATTGGGATGTCCCAGGAGGGCCGCATCCTCAGCCACGGTGCGATCGCGCGCGGCGGCAATCATTCGGCCAAAAATATTCTTACCCTGGTGCTTGGGGTGAACGAGTGCGTTCACAGCGTAATAAGCTCTGCGCCGCCCGAAGCGGCTCTTGAGTTCTGCCGGAACCATCGCCATAAAGCCAATCCACCGGTCGCCATCCGTCACCTTGACCATGAGGGCTCGCCCAAACGGATTCAGCACATAGAGCCAGTTTGTATAAGCAGTCGTCAGCAGCCGATCGTCAGGCGAAAAATGGCTGGCAAACAACTCGAACATCGGCGCGATGTGCGCGTCGGAATACGCATCAATGGAAACCTCAGCGCTCAACGTGTGCCGCCTTGAACCGGGGCGGGGTAATAGTCGTTCGCTTCAGCCATGGTCAAGCTCACCATGTCACCCGAGCGGATCAGGGCGCCGACTTCCTTCATGACTTCGGCAAAGGTCACCTGCATCGCTGGTGCGGTGATGAGGTTGTGCGGGTGAAACCACATATGGACATATCCTCCCTGCCTCACGGCTGTGCGCAACAGCGATTTCCATCGACGGACGGTGACATCGACCGGAACGAACGCGCGCACACCTGACGGCCAATTGAGGAACAGACCCGCCGGCGACACATGCCAGCCATCCTGCAGGCTGGGTGTGGGCTGCATGCCTCCGTCCCACACCTTCCATTCACCCAGCAAGCCTTTCACCTTTGTTCCAAGGCCCGCTGGCAGGCGCGCGCGGTACGTGTCGAAGCCAGCGTGGCGAAGGGTGTCGAGATGGCCCGGCACGTTTCGCGGAAAGACGATGGTGCGGGGCGTTGCACCCATCGCTTGAAACAGGCGCGCTGCCAACTCAAGCTCCAGCTGGATCGCGGCATGGGGTGTCTGGTCTGCCAAAGACAGATGGGTCGCGCCGTGCCACGCCATCTCATGGCCATCCTCTCGCAGAGTCCGGTAAAAGGACGGTCCAAACCACCCCTCCGGGCGGCCGCTGTCGATGGCTGACAAGATCCCTGAAAACCAGTGTGGTGCGTGCGTAGCCAGCAGCCGCAGCGTGTCGCCGTTGGCGCGCAGCGCCTCTTCACCAGCGGCGAAGGCTGTCACAAAAGCACAAGTCGCCTTGATTCTGTTGTCGCCGAGCGTGCGGGCAATCAGGGCATAGGCCTCGTTCAACGACGCGTCGGAAATAGCCTCGCCATTGATGACAGCGGGTTGATCTGCCATGCCCCACTTGCCTTCGCAATCAAGCGACAAGGTAAACGCTGCAACAGTCAAACCAGCCACCCGGAAACGATGGTTTTGTAAGGCAGATAGGCGGAAGCGTGCGCGCCAAACATGAAATAGACCAGGAAGATCGCCAGCAGAAGAACGGTCAAGCCTACCTTGAGCACGGCCTGATTGATCACGCCCGAGCGCAAAAGCGCGGGGTACGTCCACATTTGCACGAAAGAGAAGTAGAGCGTCAGGCGGTCAATGCCAGTGGACGACAAGGGCAGCAATGGCATGGCGCACAAGGTCAGCACAGATGCCAGCAGCACATTGGTATCCGCAAGCCCCGCCCTTTCGATCTTCTTGCGAAACAGCAGGTACAGCGCCGACGGAAAAGCAATTAGCAGGACATGAAAGAAGGCGCCTTCGGATACCAGGTTCTCATCGATATAGACACTCTTGTACTTGCCGAATGCTTCCGTCTCGTCCACGTTCAGGCCGAACGCGAGAAACACCGCCACACCAGCGGCAAGCCCCAGCTTGACCAACATATTGGTCTTCATGCCGAAAATGACAAAAACCAGCAAGACCCCCGCGCTGTTATGGAAGGCAACAGCAAGCGCGACGATCGCCAGTTTCTTGAATAGCGATGACCGAGCCCAATCAGAAAACAGATAAAAGCCCAGTCCGATCGCGCAAGCTTGCCGGATGCCGCTCAGGGAAATGATGAAAACCAGATACGGCATGACGGCTGCTATCGCCAACCAGGGGTTGGTCGTCTTACGGGCATACGTGAAACACCCGACCAGGAAAATCAGGGAGCTCACGAAAATGACGCCCGGGTAACCGACCCCAAACCAGTCAGATGCCTTGTTCAACAAGAAGAATGCAGGTTCGGCGCTCTGAAAAATTTCGTCGAAGTCTTTGTCGAACACCCGGTCGTAGATGTTTTCGTAGCCGCGCCAATCGGCACCCACCTCAAAACGAAGTCCGCAAAACAGCAGCAAAACAACGAAGAAAAACCAGAAGCCCTCATAGCTTCTCTTCGGCGCCATCGGATGAAATAACCCGATAAAAAGGGGAACCAGCAGCATCAGGGCGTAGATCAGCATGACGAGCCGGGATAGTTGATTGCGTGACGGAATTGAAGCAGAAACTGCTCGGGTGAAAACCGCTGGCGAACCAGGGAACGCCCTTGTTGTCCCATCCTGGCCCGCGCATCAGGGTCGCCAGCCAAGGTCAAGATCGCCTGCGTCATTTCCGCAATCTCGCCGACCCCCACCAGCAAGCCCGTGACGCCCGGTTCCACAATTTCTTCAGGCCCACCACAACGGGTCGCGATCACCGGCCTGCCGTACGCGCTGCCTTCGAGGCAAGTGAGCGAAAACGATTCCGAATGCGAGAAGTTCAGGACGATATCCGACTGTTTGATCGCGAGCTCAACGTCGTCGCAGTAACCGTCGAAGGTGACGACCTGGTCCAATCCCATCTGCGTTGCATTGAGTTCCAGCGATCGCTTCAGGTCGCGGTTCTTCTGCAAGCCCATGTCCCCGCCTATGAAACGTAAACGAAGCCGGGTGTTCTGCGCGTAGGCGCGAGCAAACGCTTGCAACGCGTCCGCATGGCCTTTGCCGTGGATGTAATTGGCCAGATACAGGCAAAGAACGGTGTTGTCATTCTTTCGGGTCAAGGTCTCAGAATGACGCTCCCGCAATTGGTGTGGGTTGTAAATCACTCGCACCTTCTGACTCGCCGGAAATTGACTCGCGACAGCGCGTGAGACGGCTACAACTGAGCCTGAACATCGAATAGCGAGCGCCGTCCACAAACGGTTCAATAGTCGCTGCTGATTCCAGGGCAACAGCCGCACGAACGTCAGCATTTGTCCAGGCCACCCCGTAGCTTTCACCGTCGCACCGAGCAGGTTGTAATAGTCGTTCACGATGAGGATCTGGATTTTTCGCCGCGAAAGCAATTTTCGCAGTCTGACCGTGTTGAGCAGCAGCAGAGGCACATAGCGCAGCAGGCGTGACCAGGAGCGCCCCAATTCACTCATTGGCAAAAGATGGCACCGGATGCCCTGAGCTTCCACCTGTGCCTGGAGAGCTGAATTGGCTGGTAGGACGAACTCGACGTCAAAGTCCGCACGAAGAACCGCCGCCGTGGCCATTGCCGATTTGAAGGCGCCGGTCATGTGCAATGAGTTCTCAACCAGCAAAAGTCTCGTTCGATATCGCAAGTCACCTGACATGTTAAGAACGCCTTCGCCTTCGATCAGCTGCGCCACTGCCCCCAAGCCTCTAGACAACAACGGGGATCATAGTTGGCATGGCAATAGCCAACTTCACTCACGCCTAAAGGGGCACTTTATTGAGAAATTCAGCCCTGAGGAAGTTTGAACGAGTTTTCATCCGAGGTCACTGGGCGCGCGGTGGTCGGGTGGCCCGCACCAAGAGAGCCGAGCCGACTGTTAAATGGATTCGGGTTGCTCGTCCGTGATCCGGTATCCGTGCGGTATTGGCTTCAGATGCGTTCGAACCAGCGAAAGCAAGCGTTGCCCCAACGGAGACCTCGTCAGCATGTTCTTCAGGCGAGGAAAACGACCGTAGCCGATGCCGCTGGCGAACGGCGCATCCGCAGTGGGAAGAGGAAGTACCGCGGAAAGGCCATTGATGACCCCATCTCGACAAAAGGTGCCCCAGCTGTCGGCCGTGGTGTGCACCGGGAAAACGTGGTCGTGCAGGCGCTTGATTGTGTCCCGTTGGATAAGATATGCACCAGCCGCATAGGCTCCCCACGAGGTCTTGGCTCTGTAAATACCGAAGCCCCCATTCAAATGGGTTGCTTGATCCCTCAGAAATGTTTTGTCGGGGCCGTGAAAGTACAGGAGACAGACGTCCTGCATGCGACTTCTCCCAACTGCCTGCTGTACCACAGCCTCAAAGCTTGGTAGAAACGCGATATCGTCTTCTAGGATCAAGGCCACATCCACTCCGTCCGCAAGTGCGGCTGCATAGGCCTTCCTATGTGACATCGAACAGGCTATTGCATTGGGCGTGAGCAGATGCTTCCATTCCTCTACTCTTGCCGGGACCGCGAATGCGCTGAGGTTGCGCATGTTCAAATCCCTGCCATCTACCGCAGCTACGCGACTGTACGGAAAATTCAAACGGCTTAGCTGCCGATCCATGAACGCGCGCCGCTCGGGTGATCGGTCCAGGTTTATGTAGTAGATGCAAAATTTCATCTCTGAGCAGCGTCGAGTGAAAGGGCGCGGGGCGTTCGCCGTACAGCCGATGCTACCATCCGCGCCATGCCTCGATCAGCACGCCGTGTCTTCAATTCTTTGACAGGATTTGATGTCGTTCATTGGAGATCGATGCATACGGAGTCCGCTGCGCTTGCGAGGGGACTAGAGGAGTTCGAAATCGACTGTGTGGCCGATGTTGGCGCGAACGCAGGCCAGTTCGGGCGCAAGCTGCGCGACCTGGGCTACCGGGGTGCCATTTACTCGTTTGAGCCCGTTTCTGCCGCGTTCAAAACGCTCCAGACCCAAAGTTGCAGCGATGGTATGTGGCATGTTTTCAATGTTGCCCTCGGAGCCAATGCGGCGACAGCACAAATCAACGTCTCACCAGATACTGCTTTCTCGTCATTCCTGCAGCTTTCTGAGTTCGGCGCGGAGAGCTGGGAGCAGGCAAGAGAAAGCGGAAAAGAAACGGTGCAGGTGCGGACGCTTGACTCATATCCTGAACTTCATCAGTACTCGCGCATCCTACTCAAGAGCGACACGCAAGGATATGATTTAAAGGTGCTCGCAGGAGCGAGTAGCCTCATGGAGCGTGTTTCACTCGTTCACATGGAGCTGTCATTCAGGGCTGTGTATATCGGCGGCCCGACCTTCGAAGAAACCGTGCGGGCACTGGCAGACTTTGGATTTCATCCAGTGGGAATCTACGCCGTATCCAGAAGCGCCGACCTTACATTGAACGAAGCAGATGTGCTGTTCGCCAGGCGATGGCAGAAAACCTCGGCTTAGGGGCGAATCGAGCGGGGTGCGCCTGAGAAGTTGAGGTGGGCGCTGCATTCGCCAGATTCCGCGCGATGTCTTCCACCGAATCGACGGTGGCATTTGGCACTGAGTTGCGTGCGAGATCAATGACCACTTGAAGTTGCACGTCTTTTAAGAGTAACGGCAGGCTCGGCAAGGTGTGTCGCGCTAATGACAATAGCGTTCCACAGGATTTGTAGCAATTTTCCAGGGTACGACCTGCAGTCAGCAATTTGTAGCCCTTCGCCGAGAAGGCAGACAGTAATGCTGTGCCGAGCAATCCTCCGCCACCGACAAGACAAACTGCACCGCTATGAGTCACCGAACCACCTTTGCAATAAGGCGCTTCCAACGAGCCACGATCTGGGGACGATCGAGCTTCTGGATTGAACGCCTTCCGTTAGCCACCAGGCGGCTTCTCTCCTGACTGTCAGTCAACAGGCGACTAACGGTTTTGCTCCAAAGATCAATGTCTGCAGGTTTGCATATGAGCGGCATCAACACACCGTTCTGAGCAGTTTCAGGTACGCGAAGATCGTATGAATCCCTTCGCGTTCCTGGGGCAAGAATTTCCCGCGGACCTGTTGGGCAGTCCGCACTCACGGTCGCCACGCCGCAGGCCAAGGCCTCGCACAGTGCGAGCGGAAAGCCTTCCCAAGCTGAAGGAAAAATGAAGAGACTGCTGCGGGCCAAGAATTGGTAGGGGTTGGTGACGTAGCCGGCGAAGTACACGTCATAGTCCTGGTGGAGCTGACATGACAAGTCCCAGCTGCTATACACCCTCAAATCGGCTGCTCTGCATCGGGAGAGCAGCGTCTCGCGCATGGGGCCGTCTCCCAGAATGACAAGGCGCATGTCGCTCCGGCAATGAAGTAGTCTCGCAGCGATGTCAATGATGTGAGCCTGCTGTTTCTCCTTGGCTAGCCTGCCGGATGTAATGAGAACGTTGCCCCGAGCTAAAACTTCGTCCCACCCTGTATCTAGCGGACTTCGCGCCTGAGCCTGGATGTGCGTAAGGTTGAAAAAGTTGGGAATGGCCTCCACGTTGCGGACCCTGCCAGCAGATTGCAGTTCGCGCGCGATTCCTTCACTCACGGCGACGGTTCGATCGCCGATGTTGTAGAGCACGGGAAATATGAAGCGAAGACGCAGCCACTGGACCCACCCACGCACATTATCGTCTTGCAGCACAGTGCCATGCACCACGAGTATCTTGCGCGCACGCGAACCAGAAAGCACGTTGACCCAGTTAGCCCCATCCATGTGACTGATCACGACGTCGTAACCCTGCTCCCTGACCAGCTTGCGCAAGGCGAAGGCCCGTCCTATCAGACGCCCGACCGGCCCAAAGGCCTTCGATAATCGCGGAAGCTCCAACGCCCGAAGAGGCAAACCGGTGTCGAATATACGCTCGGGAGCCTCGAACTTGAATACTGCTTCCTCAACCTCGGCGAAGTCGGAGAAGGCGGTCGCATGGTCGAAGAAGACGCGCTGCGCTCCGCCCAAACCGAGGTTAGTGACCAGCATTAAGACGCGCAGGGGCTTCATGCAAGGACGTCGGCACAAATGTTGGCGCAGCGATCGACGCAGGCCTGCATGTCGAACTCTACTACCGCATCCAAGCGCGCCGGGTGCCAAGGCGCGTGGAGCTGGAATCGGGCACCGCCCTTACGACTTACTCTAGGACTGGACCGAGTCATACACGCAAAGGTACGTTGCTAAACACCGCGCCATATCGAATTTTTTGTAGGCTGTCGCCGCGTTACGCTTCATACCCTCCCGCAGCTCTCGGTCACTGAATAAACGAGTTAGTGCAAGCTTCAATTGCTTGACCATCGCGTCCACCTCGTCAATTTCGATAACTATTCCGGCCGCGCTGGTGCCTCCCGATTCCAGCATGGCTGCCACCTCGCCGACATTCGACGCGATTACCGGCTTACATAAGTAAAGGTACTCAATGACGACCGTCGGGAGGCTCTCGGCGCTAAGGCAGCTCGGCAGACAACCCACATCAAACCGCGCGATGTATCGCAATGGATCAACGACTTGGCCAGCGAACACAACCCGCGCGTCTTGGATGCCCGAGCGGACGCTTCGAAGGTACTCGCCGTCACCCACTAACACCAACCGGCTGTTCGGCAAGTCAAGCTCCAGGAAGGCCTGGATAAGCACTTCCCAGCCTTTTTCGCGAATACCACGGGCAACCATTCCTATTACGAAGGCGTCTGGCGGGATATTCGCTAGAGACTCCGGAGGGTCTCCCAGGTTCCCTAAAACAGACGCTGCATAACCGTTGTAGATCTTGGAAATGCGGCCACTCTTGGCGTGGCCAGGCAGCAGCCGGCCAAGCTGCTCCACCTGTTTATCAGTGATGCAGACTATATGACCAACTGATCTTCCAATTTTCGAAACAGCGACAGTGAAGTCTCCAATCCTCGCAGCACTACTGAACCCGTCACTTTCAATTGCCTCATAGTCCCCGTGCATAGTCGTTAACCATGGGATCCGCAACGACCTCGTCGCTATGGCCGCTACCAGGTCACTGGTCAGGAGATGAGCATGCACGACGTCCGGTCGATTTGTACTCAAGTGCGCGCGCAATCGATGTACTTGAAGTCGGCGCAGTAGAGAAACACCTACTTTCATCCGGAAGAGAAGGCCGTCAATCTTCAAAATCAGCTTGCGCCACGGGACTACACACAGCGCCACCGGCACTCCGGGGGCAATGCTTTGAACCAGTCGAAAGTCAACCAAATCGGCGCGCAATACGTACACCGATACGTCGTTTCCAGATTCGCGAAGTGCACGCGCAAGGCGGAGCACAAATGTCTCAGCACCCCCCGTAACCAACGTCTCAGTAATGAGTAAGATTTTCACACCACGGGGCGCGTGCCCACTCCTGTTGCGGAATTGCGGCCGTCATCGCCGACCCACGGATGGTTTTTTGACGTCATCGCAGAGCGGTCGGCTAATTAACGGAAAAGGCGTCGAGAGGCCTTCCAGATCACGGCCATCGACCTATAGATGAAGCTGCTCCCAGCTCCAGCGCTCTGTAAAACAAAAGCAACGCGATCAGACATCCTGAATCCTTTTGAGTAGTTGAGCGCTGAAAAAGCCCGTGCGAAAGGCGATCCAACCACAAGCTGCCGCGACCTTTTTGCGCGCGCTAATCCCCGTCTGATCGCTCGCAATACTTTTGGATCCGGCGCCCGACCCCGCAAAAATATCTTGTAGTCTGCGAGAAACGTTTCGTACTTCGTAACGGTACCCTCGATCCAGCGCGACCATCGGGCCGCATCTGAGTAATTCTGACCTCCAGAGAGGTTCTCATCATGCTGACGATACTTAACAAGTGCCTCGGGGCAATACAGCACCGTCCCCATCAGCAACGAACGAAAAGCTAGTGTGCGGTCTTCAAAAAGCGTCCCTTCCGGAAGGCCTCCGAATCGATCAAAGACGCTGCGTGTTATTGCATGCGTTGCACCCAACACGCCAACGCACCCAATCCGCACGGATTCGCTAACCGATCGTTGCCCAAACTTCGCATCGCCGTGAAAGATACCGGAAGACGCTCCGCTACCCGAAATACTTGTCGCTGCACTATGTATAGAGCCGTCAGGTGCGCCAGCAGCGACCCACCGGTTTGTCAAGACAGAAACGCGGTCCGGAAGCGACACATCATCGCCGGCTCCCAGAACAATCAATAAACCCCGCGAAAGTTCGATGATCTTGTTTACATGAAGACCAATGCCCCGGCTTCCCAAGTTCACGGCATTTCGATTCAAAACGACTTCGTGCGGACCTCGGTAATCTCTGACCAACGCACTCATGATTTCAAAGGTGTCGTCGGTCGAGCAGTCGTCCGACAACACCAGTTGTATAGGGCTGTAATCTTGCGCCAGCGCGGCTCGCACTGCTTCTGCAATGAACTCGCGCTGGTTAAAGGCTATCAGGGCGAAAGTTACCAAAGGCGGCTCTTTCAATGCGCAGCGCCGTTCGTCTTTCATAATCCAAGAAGCCATCGCCCACCAGGCAACCAACTCGCTAAACTAACTAACCGACTGGTCGTACCAAGACGTCGAACCAATCCACGCGCACTATACAAAGTGCCCACCACGGTTATTGCACCCCCCGCGACTAGCCGAAGCACAAGCGACGGGGCATGGATACTAATGAGGATGCCCAAGCCAACTAGGAACCCAGTAATGCAGAGTAATCGAATCACATCTGACGACCACCCAAAATCTATTAGTACTCGGGCCACCCACAGCATACCCAGCACATATAAAACATAGGCGAGCGCGAAGGCATACGCCGCACCAACTACGCCATAACTCGCTATGAATACGAATAGCAGTACTGCCGTGGCAGCAGCAAAGAAAGTTTCAGTCGCAATGTACAAACGCGAGGCACCTTTAGCCACCTGAACGTACCCCATTGGCCAACCCACCACCCGGCAAAACACTCCCAACACCATCCACGGTAATAAATCCGCAGCAGCCACGAACCGACTCGAGAAAATCACCTCAATCAGTACAGGAGCGAACGCTAACGTACCCAGCAGTCCAGGAAGCGCGAGCAGTATTCCGATTTCTGTCTGCTCGTTAACCAAACGACGAGCAGCGACACTATCCGCAGCAACGCTCGCAAGACGTGGATAGAAATCAGCGCCCATTGCTCCCAGAATAAATCCTGCAAAAAGACCAGATAAAGTCCAGGCAGCTTGATAAATCCCTACTGCATCCAGACCCAGCTCTCTGCTAACGATGGCCCGAGTCAACACTTCCAATCCGCTGGTGAGTAGCGCGCTCCACATGAATGCAATACCCAGTCTCGCCATACGTCGTGTACCGGCTACCGTTTCCACCCAGGAAACCGCGAGCGGTATCGTTTTCACCTTCCTCGCAAACCAATAAGACGAAGCGAGGGAGACTGCACCAGAGGCGATGATCACTGGGACAATACCGCCTTCAGCCAGCCAAGCGTACAACCCAACCGCCACAAAGGTGCTGATCGCGGCACTCAACATGTTCGCCCGAGCAATGTCACCGATGCGTCGCGAGCCTTGAAGAAGCGCTAATTGACCTGAGTTGATGGCCCCAATTAAAAGCGTAACGCCGAGGACTGCTAGAGCCCAACCATATTCAGGGGTACCCATCATCCACTGGCTTACCGGCTTGGCAATCAGAACGGCAATGAGCCAGCCGAATATTCCTGTAACCCAGCAGGCACGCTGAAGGATGGTCACTGTACGCGCCACCTGCTCACCATCCTCATTCTTATAGGCATGTGCCACCTCACGGACGGCACTACTACTAATACCGAAGCCCGTCGCTGCCCCGATGACCGTCATGGCCGAAGAATAGATACCGACCAAGCCGATCCCGCTCGGACCCAGGAGAAGGGCCACAATCTTTGTACGAATCAACGCGACAACGAAGATAAATACCTGGGACCCTCCAATGATTGAAGAGGACCGAACGATCTCCTTGTAAGACTTCTTCGCCTCAAGCACTTTGACGCCCGGCATGCCGGATTGCTTCGATAACCATATTAATTTGCTCTGCATTTACATGCGGGCCCATAGGTAGGCTTAACACCTGATCCGCCATCCGTTCCGCGAGTGGGAAAGCGTCAGTTTGCAACCGCGCACTTTTATACGCCCCCTGACGATGCGGCGGGATGGGGTAGTGAATTAAGGTACCTACGCCGGCTTCGTCTAAAGACCCTTGGAGCGCATCCCGCGACCGATGCCGTACTACGTAGAGGTGCCAAGCGGACTTTGCCCATTCAGGAACATGAGGCAATTGCAACCCACAGTCCGCAAGGCCGTGCGTGTATGCGGCGGCACATACGCTGCGGCGGTCGTTCCATTCGTCCAGGTGGGCAAGCTTCACACGCAGGATCGCGGCCTGAATGGGGTCGAGCCGACTGTTGTAGCCCTGCACCTCGTTCACATACTTGACGCGGGAGCCATAGTTGCGCAACACCCGGATGCGGTCGGCAATTTCTGGATCATTTGTTGTCACAGCGCCGGCGTCGCCCATCGCGCCCAGGTTCTTTCCCGGGTAAAAGCTCCAAGCCACGGCGTCCCCGTGGGCTCCAATGCGTTTGGATTTGTATCTGGCCCCGTGCGCTTGTGCGCCGTCTTCCAACACACGCAGCCCGTGCTTGCGCGCGATGGCAAGGATGGGGTCCATATCAGCTGGCTGCCCGTAAAGGTGGACAGGCAGGATGACACGCGTACGCGGCGTGATAGCCGCTTCGATTAGAGATGGATCAATGTTGAACGTGCTTTCGTCGGGCTCAACCGGGACGGGGGTCGCGCCGCATTGGCTTACGGCCAGCCAGGTGGCGATATATGTATTGCTGGGAACGATAACCTCATCACCCGGACCGACATCCATTGCCTGTAAAGCTAAATGCAGCGCGTCCAATCCGTTGGCCAGGCCCACTGCATGATTTGCAGCACAGTAGGCCGCATATTCGACTTCGAATTCCTCAACCTCGCTTCCGCCTACAAACCATCCTGAACTTACAACGCGTGTGATGGCTGCGTCCAGTTCCAGCTTCAGCTCCGCATACGGCGCCCGCAAATCAAGAAAGGGAATCATCTAAACACGCAGGCAATTCCGTTCGGAAGGAACCGCCGGTATCGCTCGAGAGACGTTTTGATAGCTGCGTTCGACATCTTGTATTCATATTGCACCTCATCTGCGCTGATCCGCTCGGCTCCAAATCGCTCGTGAAATCGCCAAACACGCTCGTTTTCCTGGTGTACTTGAAAGTGAGCACTACCGAAATTAAGAAACTCAAGCGCATACCGGTAGACCATCAAGGCAGATTCAATAGCAGCACTCGTCGGTGCTTGTTTAACCAAGATCCAACTTCCCCAACAGAAGCTGTCGCCACGGGCGTCGTAAATTCTCACCGTCCCCAACGGCACGCCCAAATGATTTTCGATCACAAAATATGCTTCGCTGTCGCTGACTGAATACCGAGAAAGCCATTCCAACTGCGCATTGAGATCCCCAGGAATCTTTGAAAGATGCTTGGACTTAACCGGATCAGACCGCAGCGACAATATAAATCCGGCGTCCGTGGAATCCGCATCACGAAAGACAAGCGTCTTTCCCCAAATGCCCCGAGCCTTTTGAATCCGTGCAGACGTCACTTCGACTTCACACGGGCAAGAAATTCAGAGTAACTGCGAATGTAGTCTTCGCTGTCATACGCGTGCGAGGCGAAGACCAATAGCGCTGCGTCGGCCGAGTAGTTGTACTGAATGCCCCACACCATCGGGGACAAATGGAGGCCTACATCAGGGCGGTCAAGTTGAAACTCTTCCCGATTATTACCGTCATCTGCTACGACGGAGCAACTTCCACGCACGCAGATTAAGAACTGATGACATTCTCGGTGTGCGTGTTCTCCACGCGTCTCAGCACTTGGCACGTCAAAAACTATGAAGTACCGTTTCACAGCAAATGGAATACTGCGACCAAACTCTCCAACCGTCAGACTGCCACGAATGTCTGGCACTAAATGGAGTCGGTACCGTGTGACCCCAGTGACGCGCGTTGAATGGGATCCTTCTGCCATCGGGACCGGCGCACCAGAGGCTTTGCTATGCGGCGCATCCACGTAGCCAACAATTATTGCTGGATTACCTTCAACTACCGCATTAGCTGGGACGGAACGCGTGACCACTGCCCCTGGGGCCACCACGGCGTGGCGACCCAAAACAATATGAGGTGAAATCGTTGCACCTGCTCCGATTGAGACCCCGTCTTCTACGGTCGTCGCTACCTGCTTTTCTATCCCCGCCGCACTGAGCAACCTTGATCCAGCGAAAGATACGTTAGCACCAATGGAAACATCATCCCCCAAATGCAAGCCGCTCGACAGGTGGACGTGACTGGTTAGAGTTACGCGGTCACCGATGAAAACGTCGTTTGCAACAAAGCAGTTAGGGCCGATATTGCAGTCTGCCCCAATTCTTGCTGTGGACAACACCACAACAAACTGCCAGATCATTGAGCCTGGCCCAATCGTACTGGTCTGGACATCGGCAAAAGCGTGAATGAACGGTTGCGTCATCGCCACCGTCCCTCAACCTGCATCGAGAGCCAAGGAGAGATCAACGCGACTTGAGCAATTATGGTCACCGCAATACCTCTCGCGAGGCGCTGTTGATGGAGTCTTGGGCATACCAAGTCAGCGCCTCGCGAATGCCGTCACCGAGGCGATGCGTTGGCTCATATCGCAGCAAAAGCCGGGCCTTCGAAATATCTGCCTGACTATGCCGCACATCACCAGTCCGAAAATCGCGATACACGGGCTGCGTTGTCGCCTCCACCCCCTGTCCGATCAGCCCATCACGCAACAACTCAAACAACTTGTTCAGCGTAGTTCGATCCGAAACGGCCACGTTGTAAACCTCATTCAACGCCTGCAGGTTCACTGCCATAGCAGCCAGCAAATTCGCCTGCACCGCATTCTCAACATAGCAAAAATCGCGGCTCGTTTCCCCATCCCCGTTGATGTAAACCGTCTCCCCCGCCAGCAGCGCCGCCGTCCATTTCGGGATCACGGCAGCGTACGCACCATTAGGATCCTGCCGCGGTCCGAACACATTGAAATAGCGCAGGCCAATCGTATTAAACCCATAGCAGCGCGCAAAAACATCGGCGTACAGCTCGTTGACATACTTGGTCACGGCATAGGGGCTGAGCGGCTTGCCGATGACGTCTTCCACCTTGGGCAAGCCCGGGTGATCGCCATAGGTGCTGCTGCTGGCCGCATAGGTGAAGCTCTTGACCTTGGCGTCACGCGCGGCAACCAGCATGTTTAGAAAGCCGCCAATATTGACGCTGTTGGTACGAATCGGGTCTTCGATACTGCGTGGCACGCTGCCCAGGGCAGCCTGGTGCAGGACATGATCGACACCCAGGCATGCATCCTGACAGTCGGCCAGATTGCAGATGTCGCCTTTGATGAACCTGAAGTTGGCCCACTGGCTTGGCGTCACCAGGCTTTGCACTTCGTCCAGGTTGCGCTGGTGGCCGGTTGCAAAATTATCCAGGCCCACGACGCGCTGGTTCAGCTTGAGAAGCGTCTCCAGCAGGTTGCTGCCTATAAAGCCCGCTACGCCCGTGACAAGCCAGATGTGCTGTTCATGGCTCAGTCTCTCGCGCAGCAGCGCATACGCACTCGTTTGCACAATCATGCGCCGGTGGTGCCTGAAGCTGGGGCGGGATAGGCCTGGCCACGCAAACGGGCCGCATTGCGGGATGCGGCGAAGTCCGATACCAGTTGCTGGTATCTGTCGATGACCAGCTGCTCGTCGAAGTTCTCCTCGACGAAAGCACGACCCGCACGTCCCATGGCAGCACGCTGTTCGTCACTCAGGGCGATGAAATCGTTCATCGCGCGCGCCAGATCCATTGCATCGCGTGGCTTGCAGATCAGGCCGGTCACGCCGTGCCTGACCGCATCGCGGCAACCCGGCGCATCCGTGGTGATCAGGGGCAGGCCCGTAGCGGCCGCTTCCAGCAGCACCCGCGGGACACCTTCGCGATAGGAAGGAAGCACGACGCAGTCTGCTTCCGCAAGATAAGGGCGCACATCTTCCGTGCCACCGAGATAAGTAACCAGGCCCTCATCCACCCACGATTGAACCTGCTGCTCGGGTATCGCCGAAGGATTACCGCTGGCGAGAGCACCCAACAACCTGAACTGCGCCTTCGGAAAACGCTTCTTGATGATGCGGGCAGCCTCGACGTATTCACCCACACCCTTGTCCAACAGCATGCGCGCCACTAGCAAGAACACCGGGGCATCCTGCACTGCCTTGCGGGTGACGGTGGCGGGCGCGAAGCGGGTCAGGTCAACGCCCGAACCCGGAAGCCGCTCCGCCTTGGAAGCCGCGACCAGCCCTGCCTTCACAAACAGATCGAGGTCATCAAAATTCTGGAAGAACACATGATGCGCACGCCGGAAGGTCAATCGATACAGCGCGAGTGCCGCCCAGGTGACGGGAGACCTGCGAATAAATGCTCTTCCCAGGCCGGAAACATTAGGGACAAATGGCACCCCCAAGGTCAAGCACGCCAACGCCGCATACAAATTGCCCTTGGGCGTGTAGCTCAAGACAAGATCGATGCCATTTCGCTTGAAGACGGAACGGAATCGCAAAACGGCACGCAATTCGGCCAGTGGATTGATTCCGCTGATCGTCAGGGGGATGGTGTGGACCTCCATGCCGGCGGCCCTCAACTTTTGCCGGTAGGCATCGTCAGGGGTGACAGCCGCCACTGTATGGCCCGCCGCCTGCAGCGCACGGATCAGGTTCAACCGGAAATTGAACAGGTTCCACGAGGTGTTGGCCACCACCGCGATGCACAACCCTGGAGCCGATTGATCCGCGTGCTTGTTCACAGCCGCCCGTCCGCAGCGCCAAGAGGCAACATGCTTTTAACGTCGTACACGACGGCGCCTGGCCGCCCGAGGGCCTTGATGCCGGACTCGCCGAGCTCCTGGAATTCGCGGTGACACACGGCAATGACGACGGCATCGTAGCTGCCGGGCGCGGGGAGTTCAGGCAGGCACTTGAGGCCATGCTCGCGCTCGGCTTCGGCCACATCGATCCACGGATCGAAGACATCGACCTGGGTGTTGTAACGCTTGAGCGTCCGCACGATTTCCACGACCTTGGTGTTGCGTAAGTCAGGGCAATTTTCCTTGAAGGTCAGGCCGAGCACCAGCACCTTGCTGCCCAATACCGGGAAATTCTTCTGCAACATCAGCTTGATGGTCTCGTCGGCAACAACGGTGGCCATGTTGTCGTTGATGCGCCGGCCCGCCAGGATGACCTGGGGGCTGTAGCCCACTTCCTCAGCCTTGTGCGTCAGGTAATACGGATCGACCCCGATGCAATGCCCGCCCACCAGACCGGGCCGGAACGGCAGAAAGTTCCACTTGGTACCCGCCGCCTGGAGAACTTCAAGCGTGTCGATGCCCAGCCGGTGAAAGATCAGGCTCAACTCGTTCATCAACGCGATGTTCACATCCCGCTGGATGTTCTCGATCACCTTGGCGGCTTCGGCCACCTTGATGCTGCTGGCCTTGTGGGTCCCTGCGGTGATGATCTGGCCATAGAGCCTGTCAACCGCATCGGCCGTTTCGGCGGTGCTGCCGCTGGTGATTTTCTTGATGGTCGGCAGACGATGCGCCTTGTCACCCGGGTTGATGCGCTCGGGGCTGTAGCCGCAATAAAAGTCCCGGTTGAACTTCAGGCCGCTGAATTTTTCGAGTACAGGCACGCACACTTCCTCGGTCGCGCCGGGGTAAACCGTGGATTCATAAATGACCACCGCACCCGGCGCACCCGCCTGCCTGACACTCAAGGCACGTCCCACGGTTTCGCTGGCCCTGACCAGGGGCGCCATATCCGGGCGGTTTGCCTGATCGACCGGCGTAGGCACAGTGACGATGAAAACATCGCAGCTTTGCAGGTCTTCTGCCTGACTGGTGAATGTGACATGGCGTGCGCCGGCCAGTTCGTCGCCGCTGACTTCCAGCGTGGTGTCTCGTCCGGCCCTCAACTCACTGATCCGCGCCTGGTTGACATCGAACCCCAGGACCGCACGCGTCTTCCCGAACTCCACTGCCAGTGGTAGTCCCACATAGCCGAGCCCGATGACTGCAATCGCGGCGTTATCGAGGTTCATATCGCGTCAAACACTTCTTGTACCAATCTGTAACAACCTAAGGCTCGAGTATGGCAGTTCGCGCTTGTTAAAGGAACTGTAGGGCAATGCGTATCCCCTCATACCAACGCATCGATACTGAACAATCGACGTTACAAATCGTCGTGAAAAAATCCACAGCAAGAAGCATGCTGCAATAGCAGGATGAAATTACTAATCTTCGCCGGCAGCACCCGCTTGGCATCCCTGAACCGCAAGCTCGCCGCCGCCGCCGCCCAGATGGCCGCCGCCAGCGGCGCAGAAGTCACGCACATCGAACTGTCCGACTTCGACATCCCCATGTACAACGCCGATCTGGAGGCGCGCGGAACGCCGGCTGATGTCATCAAGCTCAAGCAGCTCGGGTTTGACCATCCGGCGTGGATCATCAGCTCGCCCGAGTACAACCAGAGCTACCCCGCCCTGCTTAAAAACACCCTCGACTGGATCTCCAGCCCCGTCAAGGGCGATCCGGTGTGGAGCGACGACATGCGCTCGACCCGCGGCAAGGTTGCTGGCGTGCTGAGCGCGTCGCCCGGCGGGTTTGGCGGCATCCGCTCGCAAAGCCATCTTGTACCGCTGCTGATGAACCTGCAGATGTGGGTTGCGCCCACCAACTTCGCCCTCGGACGCGCCAACGAAGCGTTCGACGACCAGGGGCAACTCATCGCCGATACGGCCCGGCAGCGGGTGCAAGCCGTGATCGACCAGGTGCTGTGGGCCGCCAACTGCATGAACATGAAAGGGCCGTCATGAACATCCCCTCCCTCCAGGATTCCGTCACGCCTGAAGAATGGCAGCTGCGCGTCGATCTCGCGGCCTGTTACCGGCTTGTCGCGATGTACGGCATGAGCGATCTGGTGTTCACGCACATCACCGCGCGCGTGCCGGGCCCCGAGCATCACTTCCTCATCAATCCCTACGGCCTGATGTTCGACGAGATCACGGCGTCTTCACTGGTCAAGGTCGATGGGCAATGCAACAAGGTGATCCCGTCGCAGTTTCCGGTCAACCCCGCGGGCTTTGTGATCCACAGCGCGATTCACGAAGCGCGCCACGACGTGATGTGCGTGCTGCACACCCACAGCCGCGCGGGCATCGCCGTCAGCGCGCAGATGTGCGGCATTCTGCCGATCTCGCAGCAATCGACCTTTGTGCTGGCCTCACTGGCCTATCACGACTACGAAGGCGTGGCGCTGCGCGATGAAGAAAAGGCGCGGCTGCAGGCCGACCTGGGCCGGGCCAACAACCTGGTGCTGCGCAATCACGGCCTGCTGGTGTGCGGCAAGTCCATCGCCGAGGCATTTCTGTCGATGTACACGCTTGAAAACACCTGCCGCATCCAGATCGATGCACAAGCCGGCGGCGAGTTGATCACCGTCGATCCGCGCATCATCGAAGGCGCGACGGCTGCGGCCAGGGCCGTCACTGCCGGCGGTCCGGGCGCGCTGGTATGGCCCGCCCTGATTCGCCGCCTGGATCGCCTCGATCCCAGCTACCGCACCTGATCGATCAGGATCAGGCAGCGGCGGCGCCCACTGCCGCCAGCTCCAGCACGGCCTTGCCGCTGTTGGCGGTGAGCCTGGGTTCGTGCTCGTGCACGCTGATTTCCTTGCGGATCATCTGCACCGAGCCAAAGAACGTGGCGAACGCAACGTCTTTCGCGTCGCGCCCGGTGCCGATACGAACCAGACGATCGACCGGCGCCATGCCCGTCGGGTCGAACAGCACCCACCGTCCGCCCAGCCAGGCTTCGAAAGTCGCGTGGAAATCCTGCGGCGGCTCGTCGAACCAGACATAGCCCACCACCAGCCGCGCCGGAATATTCAGCGCCCGGCACAGCGTGATGCCCAGGTGTGCGAAGTCGCGGCACACCCCAGCGCGTTGCACGAACACTTCCTGCGCGGTCGTGGTCGATGTCGTGCTGCCGGGACGATAGACGATGTGATCGTGGATCCATTGCACGACCTTGCGCACACGGCTGATGCCCGGGGGCTCCTGGCCGAACATCTGCTGCGCCGCCGGGCACAGCACGTCTGATTCGCAGTAGCGCGTGGGCATGAGGTAGTGAAAGATGTTGTCGGGAACGTCGCTCACCGAATCTTCGGGCAGGTGTTCATCGACATGCTCGCTGTACACCTCGACATCCGCCTTGTAGTTCACCAGCAGGTGACCCGGCTGCGCGTCGAAGCGAAAGAACCGGTTGCCGCTGCCATGGTCGGAGAAGTTGTGCACCGAGACGCCCGAAGACACGGCGAGCTTCTCGCTCAGGATGGACTGCGTAGGCCAGTGCGCGGCCTCCAGGTTGAAGCAAAAGTGCGTCGGCGCCAGCACCTCGTATTCGAGAACCGTTTCGACGGTGGAAACATGCATGATGAAATGGGATTGCAAGCAGGCGAAAGTGCCTTGCCCAGATCCTACGGATGACCGGCCCGCACGCGATCAGCAGCCGGCGCGCGGCGATGTAGGACGCAAGCGTGAGGCCTGCACCCCGCGTTGTTGGTCAGGTTGACCGCCCTGCCCCGCGTGCTCACGTTGCCAGAGAGCGTGTCCAGCGACGTCTGGTCGCCACGGCTCATGCCGGCCGACCTGACGGCCTGCGTCAGGTCAAGACCCTGCACCACCGCGCTCCGTACATTGAACCGGGTCTGGCTGGAGATGACATCGGCAATGGATTCCGCACGCGCGACGGAGGCCCCCAGATCGGCTTGCAGACTGGTCGTCGCGTCGATCTTGCCGGTAAGCGTGCGGCTGGGCGCAGTGAGCGCTGCCAGTTCCACATTCGATGTCACCAGATCCCCCTGCAGCCGGGAGTCGCCTAGCTTGAACCGGCCTTTGACCGTGCCGCCGCCGATATCCGCCTGCAAGGCCCAGTGGTCCGCCTGCCTGTCCAGCGCGAGCTTCGCGCCCGCGTAGGTGCCCGCGCGCACGCTCACATCCACCCGGGCGGGAAGGTCATCGTCATTGAGCGTGGCGCTTGCATCAATGGTGTTGGTCTTGCCACCGGCTCCAACCCAGGTGAGGCCGTCCAGCACCGTGCGCCTGGGAAGGGTAAGACGCATGCCGGATCCGGATGGAGTCGTCTGCGAGTTCTTCTGCTCACGGCCAGCCTTGTCGGCTTTTTGCAAGACGGCAGCCAGCGCCATGACCGCCTGCTCGGGCACCACCGCGTTGCGCACGATCAGGGTCGCCACTTCCAGGCGACCGGCCAGCAGCGGCGCATACGAGGGCCTCGCCTCGATTCGCTCCAGCGTCAGCGCCGGCGTGGACTTGATGCGCACCTGTTCCAGCGCCACGGCGGGCAGCGGCCACACGTTCACATGCACGCGCCCCACCTCGACCGGCACACCGGCAACCTGCGAGATCTCGTCGGCGACAAACTCGCGAAAGTCGTAGCTTCCCACCCACCGTTGCAGGACCAGCGCCACCAGGATCAGCAGCAGGACCGGCAGCACGACAAGCGCGGTGAATATCCACATCCATCTCTTCATGACACGCATTGTGGCTGCCCCGATCGCAACACAGAATTGCCGCGGCGCACTAGCATCGGCGAGTCGATATCTACTCTCTGAAAGACGCGATGAAGCTCTACTATTCCCCCGGTGCATGTTCCCTGTCCACCAACATCGCACTGCGCGAAGCGGGCCTGGCCTTCGTGCCGGTCATGGCCAGCACCAAGACCCACCAACTCGAAGACGGCACCGACTACTACACGATCAACCCGCTCGGCTATGTGCCGATGCTCGAACTTGACGATGGTGCGCGGCTGCGCGAGGTGCAGGTGGTGCTGCAATACATCGCCGACCTGTCGCCGCTGAAGAACCTGGCGCCGGCCAACGGCACGCTGCCACGCTACAGGCTGCAGGAGTGGATGAGTTTCACCAGCTCTGAACTGCACAAGAACTTCAGTCCGCTCTTCAATCCGTCCGTGCCTGAAGAAGCAAAGAAGGTCTTTCGCGACAAGCTCCTGAACCGCTTTGGTTTTCTAGACGGCGAGCTCGCGGGCAAGGAATACATCACCGGCAGCAACTTCAGCATCGCCGACTGCTACCTGTTCGCCGTCACGCGTTGGGCCAAGGGCATGAATGTCGATCTGTCCCCTTTTGCCAATGTGCAGGCATGGTTCGATCGCGTGAGCGCACGACCGGCGGTACAAGAGGCCATGCGGGCGGAAGACCTGATCAAGTAACTGGAATGGCTGCCGGTTGCAGCGGGCGTTGGCGCCAGGCCAGGGCCGCGCCCACCCAGAGCGCACAGGCAGAAAACACCAGGCCGCGCGACAGCCCGCCGGGGCCGTCCGCGATCCATCCCACGATGGTCGGGCCCACGATCTGCCCGGCGGCAAACACGATGGTGAAAGCGCTGATGCCTGCCGCCCATTGCGAGGGCGCCAGGTTGTGCCGCACCAGCGCGGTCGTCGAGGCCACGACGGACAAAAAGACGCCGCCGAATACGAGGCCCGAGGCCAGCACCAGCGGCCATGCCGAGGTGACGGCCGGCAGGATGGTGGCGACGCCCAGCAAGGCGTTGAGAATGGCGAGCGCTTGCCCGCCTTTGTAGCGATCGAGCAGCCCGGCCCAGATCCGCGATGACGCCATCACGGCCACGCCAAGCAGCGCGTAAAAAAGCGTGATGCGTGAGGCGCCGACGCCTTGTTCGCGCAGCAGCGCGATCACGAAGGTCATGTAGCCGATATAGCCGACGCCGAACATCGTGTAGCCGACCAGCGAAGGCGCAAATGCGCGCCAGCTGAATCGAACGTGCGAAGACGGGCGGGCTGCGGCGTTGTCCCGGGCATTGCTTTCGATGCGTGCGAGCGCGCGCGCGGGCCAGATCAGCAGGGCCGAGCCGACGAAGCACGCCAGCGCGAGCAGCCACCAGGCCCATGCCCAACCGTGCGTGCGCGCCTGCGCTGCATCCAGGACAGCTGGCACCAATACCGCGGACAACACAATCCCAACGCCGGTTCCGCCGTAGTAGATGCCCAGCAAGAAGCCACTGCGCGACGGCTGCATCGCGCCCATGCGCGCCGCGAGCAGGCCGCCCGCGATGAACAGGAAGGCACTGGCGACCCCTGCGAGCACGCGCTGCAGCAGCAAGGGAGCGGCTTCGGTAAAAAAGCCGCTCAGTCCCATGAAAGCGCTGGCCAGGAAGGCCCCGACGACCAGCAGCGTCGAAGGTCCCAGGCGCCGCATCAACGCGGGAGTCGCGAGCGCGCCCAGCAGGTAGCCGGCCGCGTTAGCCGTATTCATCGCGCCGGCCAGCGTGTAAGACCAGTTGAGGTCGGCACGCATGGGCGGCAGCAAAAGTCCGTAGGCAAACCGTGTGATGCCCAGCGACACGGCGGCGCCCAATGAAAGTGCGACCGCCAATGCCAGCAATGGCGGTGAATGATCGGAATGCTGGCCCATGCAGCATTGTCACCACCTGGGCCGTTGGTCCTGCGTCGGGTCTTACTCCAGCACGCTCGCAGCGCCCTTGCGCTTGAGGTCGGCCTCTTCCTGCCTGATACGCGCCTGCTCCGCTTCATACCTGGCGCGCTCGGGCGACATTCGCTGATTAACCGGTCCGGATCCCATCCGGTTGGTCGCCGGCGCGCTGCCCATCCGGGTCGTGGCCCGCCTCGCATCGGCATCTCGCTGGCTGGCATCGCGCAGCGCCGGCACGCGATTGGCGTCCAGCACGATCGCGCCGGCACTTTCGCGTTCTTCGGCGGGCAGCGGCCCGACATCGGTGATGACTGTCATTGACGGCTGAGCGAACACGGACCCAGCCCCGAGAGCGGCAAACAACACCAGCGCGCCGCTGGCTGCACGGATCGAGTGGAGGTACTTCATGGCAGGCTCCTTCGAGGCTTTCACGCTTGATTGCACTGATTCAAATATGCCCAACCGCACCCATTGCGGATGTGGTGAAAATCGAGAAAATCCAGTAGGAGCCCGCCCACAGCACAAGCGCACTCCATGGCTAGCGCGCTCTTTACACATCAGCTACCTGGCGCGCACGGCACAGTTACAAGCGCGCCGCAGACTGCGCTTCAACCTGTTCCATTGCGGCCAGGCTTTTCAAGACTGAAAGGACCCATTCATGAAGCTCGCTACCAGACATTTCATTGCTGCCGGACTCCTGGCCACCATGGGCCTGGCTGTCACGGCCCAGACGCCGCCCCCCGCCCCGACACAGGGGCCTGCCGCACAAGGCATGCAGGCCCACGACGGCCGCGGCCGGATGATGGACCCCGCCAAGCGCCAGGCGCGCATGGAAGAACGCATGGCCAAACGGATGGGCATGCTCAAGCAGAAGCTGCAGATCACGCCGGCTCAGGAAGGCGCCTGGAACACCTATGTCGCAGCCCTCAAGCCCACGCTAATGCAGCGCCCCAATCGCGGCGAGTTCCAGAAAATGAGCACGCCAGAGCGTATCGACCGCATGCGCGCCATTCGCACCGCCCGGTTGTCTGAAGCAGACAAGCGCGGGGACGCGACCAAGACCTTCTACACGGCCCTCAATGCCGAGCAGAAGAAGACGTTCGATGAGATCGGCGCGCGTTTCATGCGGGGCAAGGGTGGCCGCCACGGTGGACACGGCGGTCATGGTGGACACGGCGGTCACCACATGGGCGGTCATTCCCGCACCTGAGGGCTAATCCCGGCGGTCATCCCGGCGCCGGTCTGACGGCGCGAGATTCGTCATGGAAGAGCACCACTTCGGGGGGGCGCCTGCCTACACTGGCTGCATGTCCAATGTTCGCAAGGGTCAGGCGCCCGCCCCTATCGGTCGCAACGAATTCCACATCCGCTTCATGGGGTCGTACCAGGACCCGGCCTATCGCGCTGAAGATGCGTCGATCGCACGGCTCGAAGCCATCGCGTGGAAGGCTTATGTGGATGGCAACAAGGCACCGGTCACGCAGCCGGCAGGGCCGCGCTTCGAAGACCCGACCTACGAGCTTTCGGCGGAGTGGCTCGCCACGCACGACAGGCTCCTGGCCGCGCAAGCCGCCTGGGCCCAACCAGAAACCGCTTCACGCGTGCTGCTGGTCTGCGGATCGTCCCGCAACGACGGCACCTGTCCCGGTGAAATTTCCAAGACATTCCGGCTGACCGAAATCGCGCGCCAGCAGCTCGAATCGCAGGGGTTGCAAGTCGAAGTGCTCGACCTCAGCCGGATCACCTCCGATTACGACCGGCACATCCATCCCTGCAAGGGATGCGTTTCCACGGCGATGCCCCTGTGCCACTGGCCGTGCAGCTGCTACCCCAACCATGCCACGCGCCAGACCGGCGACTGGATGAACGACATCTACGAAATGTGGGTGCGTGCCCATGGCGTCATCCTGCTCACGCCCGTTTACTGGTATCAGGTCGCAAGTCCGCTCAAGCTCATGATTGATCGACTGGTCTGCGCCGACGGCGGCAATCCCGACCCGACGACCACCCACGGCAAGAAAGCGCAGGAGGCCAAGGCGCTGGAAATGAAGGGGTGGAGTTATCCCAAGCATCTCGATGGGCGCACATACGGTGTCGTGGTGCATGGCGACGTCGCCGGAATCGAAGGGTCACGGCGCGCCCTGTGCGACTGGCTCGACTGGATGGGACTTGTGCAGGCCGGCGAAAAATCGCGGCTGGATCGCTTCATCGGTTACTACGAACCCTATGCCACCAGCCATGAGACCCTCGACAGGGACGAGGCAATCCAGGAAGAAGTGCGCAATGTCGCACGCGCAGTGGCCAATGCCGTGCGCGAGCTGCGCACCGGCAAACTCAGCGAACCCGGCAGCGCACTGAAGCCGCCCCGGCCCAAATAACTCCTCCTGCCGTCTAGAAAGTCTTGGCGTAGCGAAGCTGCAGGAAGTTCTCGCCCGGGTTCGGCCGCTTGATGCTGGCGTTGGAATAGTGCGTCAGGCGCAAGCCCAGCTCGCTGTCGCGCCGGGGCCCCATGCTCACGCCGAAGCCCAGCGTATCGGCAAAGTTGAATCGCGTGCTGAAGGTCTTGGTGCTGGTCACATAAAGCTTGTCGGTCACCGTCAGGCCGATCCCGCCTTCCAGAAACCAGGGTGAGCTGCCCTGGTTGAACCGGTAGCGGAAGATGGGTTGCAGGCCCAGCTGGATGAACGAGTCGCGGCCGCCCCCCACCGCGCGCCCACTCCAGTGGCTGACCGACGCCTCGGTAATGGCCGTGATTTCGCCGCCGGCCATCTGCGTGCGCCAGTCCCAGTTCCATACCAGCCCCCCCGTCACGCTGTAGGCGCTGCGCTCGGCAATCGCGCCCTGGAGGAAGTAGCCCGAGGGACGCAGGTCTGCGCCATGCGCGGAGACCGACAGCACAGCCGCACAGGCCGCTGCAATGGGCAACAAGGTTCGGATCAAAGGCATGAAGGTCCCCGGATTGGCGGTTGAAATTGAGACGACTGCGAAGTGTGCCATCTCCAGCGCCTTGCACCCGCGCGATTGACCACGGCTGAGTACACCGTGTCTGCCGCCAGTCCTACACCCGGCCAAGGTGCGCGGCGGTACAAAACCTGCTCTCCTCCAACGAGACTTATCTAGATGACAGAACCTCTGGTAGCCGCGCCCCTGTTGACAGTCATGACGGTCAATATCCACAAAGGCTTTACCACCTTCAACCGCAAGTTCATCCTGCGGGAGTTGAGGGATGCCGTGCGCGCCGTTGGAGCAGACGTCGTATTTCTGCAGGAAGTCATGGGGACCAACGGCCACCACTCCAAGGAAGACCTGGACGCGCCGCACTATGAATTCCTGGCCGACGAGATCTGGCCGCAGTTCGCCTATGGGCGCAACATGGTCTATCCGAAGGGCCACCACGGCAATGCCGTGATGTCCAAGTTTCCGATCATTCATTTCCAGAACCACGACGTCTCAATCGCAGGGCCCGAGAAGCGCGGCATGCTGCATTGCGTGCTCGACATGCCGGGACGCGAGCAGAAGGTTCACGCCATCTGTGTGCACCTGGGCCTGGCCGAATCGCATCGGGCCCATCAGCTCGATCTGTTGTGCCACATGGTTCGAGGTGAAGTGCCCGACGACGCGCCGCTGATCGTCGCCGGTGACTTCAACGACTGGCGCCGCCGCGCCCACGCCGTGCTCGAGCGCGAGGTGGGCTTGCGTGAAGTATTCGTGACCGCATACGGTGAGTCGGCCAAGACCTTTCCGTCTCGCTTCCCTTTGCTTTCGCTGGACCGCATTTACGTGCGCAACGCGTCGGTGCACCTGCCCGTCGTGTTGCCGCGCAAGCCGTGGTCGCACCTGTCCGACCACGCGCCGCTCGCAGCTGAAATCCATCTGTAGGAGCCGGGTCATGAACAGCAAGTGGATCGAAGGCAACGACATCCGTCTTCTCGAAAATGGCGAGGAGTTTTTTCCGCGCGTCTTCGATTGCATCGCCAACGCCAAACGCGAAGTGGTGCTGGAGACTTTCATCCTGTTCGAAGACAAGGTGGGCAAGCAACTGCACGAAGCGCTGATCGGCGCGGCCAGGCGCGGCGTGCAGTGTGATGTGACCATCGACGGCTTCGGCTCGCCTGATCTTTCTGACGAATTCCTGGGGTCCCTGCGCGAGGCGGGTGTGCGTGTTCATGTGTTCGACCCGGGTAAACCATTCCTGGGGCGCCGGGTGAACCTGCTGCGCCGCATGCACCGCAAGATCGTCGTGGTGGATGGCAGCATCGCTTTCATCGGCGGCATCAACTACTCAGCCGATCACCTGGCCGACTTCGGCCCCGAGGCCAAGCAGGACTACTCGGTCGAAATCCGCGGCCCGCTTGTGTCGGAAATGCACCGGTTCACGCACGGCGCGCTGATTCAGGGCCAGCGCTACCAGCGCGCGCGGGACTGGTGGAGGCAACGCCGCAGCGCGCGCATGCCCATTGCCAGCCAGCCGCGCGCCGGACATGCGGCCGCCATGCTGGTGGTGCGAGACAACGGCGATCACTGGAACGATATCGAGCGTCACTACCGGATCGCATTGCGTGCATCGCGCCATCGGGTCGTGATCGCCAATGCGTACTTCTTTCCCGGCTATCGTTTCATGAAGGAAATGAAGCGCGCAGCCCGGCGCGGCGTGGATGTGCGTCTCATTTTGCAGGGCATGCCCGACATGCCGATCGTGAAAACAGCGGCCACCATGCTGTATCACCAGCTCTTGCGAGCCGGTGTGCGGATCTACGAATACTGCGACCGGCCTTTGCACGGCAAGGTAGCGTTGATGGATGAAGAGTGGGCCACCGTCGGCTCGAGCAACCTCGACCCGCTGAGCCTGGCATTGAACCTGGAAGCCAACGTGATCATTCGCGATCGCGAGTTCAATCACCACCTGTACTCGCGTCTTGAAAAGCTCATGTGCGCCAGCTGCAACGAAATCAAGGCCGAATCACTGGGAGAGCTGCGCGGCATGGCGCTTCTGCGCAGCTACGTGGCTTATCACTTCACGCGCCTGTACCCCGGCTGGGCCTCATGGTTGCCGCGCCATGTACCGCGCCTCCTGCCCGCTTTCGCAGACCGCATCCGCGCTGCCTATGCGCATACCGGTTCGGCTGCGCCGCAGGCCGGCGCCAAGGACTGACGATCCATGGACATCGGCACCAGTGCGCACGCCAGTGACAAAAAGCGATGGCGCGACCAGCCTTGGTGGAACTGGGCCAAACGCATCCTGTCGCTGGTGTTCTTCGGCGCGGTCATCGCGCTGCTGGTGCGCTACGGTCGCACGGTGGACTGGGACGACGTGCTCGCATCGCTGCGCAGCACACCCGTCCCCATCCTGATGCTCGCCGTCGGCCTTGCCGCCCTGAGCCATCTTCTCTACAGCTGCTTCGACCTGCTGGGCAAGCGCTATACCGAACACACCCTGCCAGCGCCCACCGTCATGGGCGTGAACTTCGTGAGCTACGCGTTCAACCTGTCGCTGGGCTCCCTCGTCGGCGGCGTTGCATTCAGGTACCGCCTCTATTCGCGCCTGGGTTTGTCCAGCGGCGAAATCACGCGCATTCTTTCCATGAGCATGCTCACCAACTGGCTGGGCTACATGCTGCTGGCCGGAATTGTTTTCGTGATGCAACCGTTGCAGCTGCCCCCCAGCTGGAAGATGGGCAACCACGGGCTGCAATGGCTGGGCGCTGCGCTGGTGATGGTGGCCCTGGGCTATCTGATCGCGTGCTGGCGCAAGGGCGGCCAGACTTTCACCGTGCGTGGTCACGAACTGCATCTGCCGGAGTTGCGCATGGCACTGTTGCAGCTGGTCATGGCCACCACCAACTGGAGCCTGATAGGGGGCGTGATCTACGTGCTGCTGGGACAGAGTGTGGGGTACACCGATGTGCTCACCGTGCTGCTGATCGGTGCGATCGCCGGCGTCATTACCCATGTGCCCGCCGGGCTGGGCGTGCTGGAGTTCATCTTCGTGACGCTGCTGTCGCATCAGGTGCCAGAGAGCCGACTGATTGCTGCGCTGCTGGCTTATCGGGCTATCTACTACATCGGCCCGCTGATCCTGGCGACAGCCCTGTACCTGGTCATGGAAGCACACGCCAGGCAACGAATCAAAACCGAAGGGGCAGTACCTGCATGAAGAAACAACCATTGGCCGTCAATGCAATCGCCCCCCTGTTCATGTGGATGGACATTGCAGCCAAGACCACGCAGATGCTGGTCTCGTCGAGCGTGGTCATCAACAATCGCGTCGGCCGGATGGTGGCCGCGGGACCCAACCCGAGCGCCCGCGATCGCAGGGAATTCGAGCGCATGGGCACCGAGAAGGTGACAGCGTTCAACCAGGCGGCGCTGGCTGCGTGGCAGCAGATGATGCTCGGCTCGATGGCCGGGTCCGCGAAGATGACGAGTGCAGCGCTCGCACCCATCCACCGGACCGCCACGGCCAACGCGCGGCGACTCTCGGGTGTCTCCAAACGTCCGTCCAGAGGTCGGTGATGGAAGCCCGGCTGTCCAGCGAAACCGACATCGAGGGCTTCCGGGCAGAGACGCGGCTGCTGCTTGCCCAGCAGGTTCCGCCCGACAGTGTTCACTGGACTGCTGAGGCACAAAACAGCGAACGGTTTGCGGAAGTGTCGTCCGGCCCGGCCTCGCCCGGTGCGCCCCGGGCCGGGTCATCCATCGTCCCGGCTTCGTTCCAGCGTCTTTGCGATGTGGTCGTGTTGCACCACGACCCGGAGCGGTTCGCGCTGCTGTACCGGCTGCTGTGGCGACTGGTCTACGAGCCGCACCTGCGCAACAACTCGATCGACGCGGAAATGCTACACGCCCAGCAGATGGGCCAGTCGGTCAGGCGCGACCTGCACAAGATGAAATCGTCCATCCAGTTCAGGTCGGTGATGGACAAACAGGGACGGTCCCGCCAGATGGCCTGGTTCGATCCCGCCCATCGCATCGTCGAAAAGATCGCCCCCTGGTTTGCCGAACGCCTGGGCAACGAGATGTGGGTGATCTTCACGCCCGGGCGCTCGGTCGAATGCGATGGCAAGCAGTTGCATTTCGCACCCGGCGTGTCGCGCGATGACATGCCATCGCCCGGCGCCGATGACGCCGTGTGGTCTGCGCTGTATCAATCCGTCTTTGGCAGATAGCTGGGCCAATGCCCGCGGTCAGCGCTTCTGGCTTGCTGAGTCGATGATGACAACGCCCGTGCGGGCCTGCTGCACCACCGACTTTGCCGCACGCCGGGTTTTTTTGACGGTGCTGCGCTGATCCCGGGCCACGCCCGTGTCGGGTTTACGGATGATGTCTTTCTGGGTCTTATCGACGAGCTCACCAGAGCGCACCGGGGCCTGCCCGTTGGCTTCGGTAATCGTCAATGTAAGAGCGGCCAACGCAAACGCAACTGCAATCCAGTGATGTGGAGCGTGATGGTTCATAGTGACTCCTGGTGCGTTACTACCAGTGTGGTTCTGGCCCCTACCCGCGCCATCTGCAATGCGCCACAGATGATGTAGGACGTCGCCGGCTTGCGGCGCTTTGTCAGACGCCATAATCGCAAGCATGGCAGACCCGACCATCGTGCGTGTGACGCACCGTTACAACCTACCGGCAGACCGGGTGTTCGACGCATGGCTCACGCCTGCGACAGCAGGCCGCTTCCTGTTTGCCACCCGTACCGGCAACGTGCTGCACTGCGAGATGGATGCGCAGGTCGGCGGCAAGTTCCTGGTCACGGATCGCAGGCCGACCGCCGACGGGGACGAGAGCTTTCTAGACGCACAGCATCGCGGCACCTTCCTGGAAATCGACAGGCCATCGCGCATCGTGTTCGGCTTCAGCGTGGAGCCCTACTCGCACCAACCCACGCGCGTATCGCTCGACTTCGTGCCGCTGGGTCCGACGATCTGTGACATCGTGCTCACCCACAACCTGGGTGACGACGAGACCGCTCAGGTGATGCGTGAGCGCACGCGCCAGGGCTGGGAAAAAATGCTGGAGCAGCTGGACAAGGTGCTCAATACCCGCAGCTGGGGCTTCCGGCCAGTGGGTTGACCGGCCGTAAGGCTGCTCGACCTCAACCCGCCCCGCCACCCCCCGCATTGCCGCCGCCACCGCGCCGCGACTGGTTCTGGTTGTTGCCGCCAATGTGAGATTCACGGTCGCTGCGGCTTTGCGGTGTGCGTTGCGCTTCGTGCTTCTGGGTGGGCTTTTGGTTGCCCTGCTTGTTGTTGTCGTTTTCAACCTTGCCGGTCTGCGGCTCCTGCTTGTCAACGTCGGGTGATGCGTTGGCCGTGGGTGTCGATCGCTTTGACATGGAATGGCTCCTGAAGAGTGATGCGCCATTCTTGGAGCGATGCTGCTCAGCCGTATGTCGGACGCGGCCCCTAATTGCCGGAACCGCTACGCCGCCACCATCAGCATGGCCTCGATCTTGTTTCCGTCGAGGTCTCGCACGAACGCTGCGTAGTAATCGTCGGCGTACTCCTTGCGGAAGCCCGGCGCGCCGTCATCGGTGCCGCCCTGCTCCAGCGCTCGGGCATGGAAGGCCTTCACTTCATCGATGGAGTTAGCCAGAAAGCACACATGCACGCCGTTACCGACACTGGCCTTGCCGCCATCGTGCGGCGACTGGATCCAGAACTCAGGAAACTTGCGGCCGTACCCTGCGCCACCTTCGAAGCTCATCACGCACCTGATCTGCAAGGTGGCAAGCACCGCGTCGTAAAACGCCTTGGCCTTGGGGTAATCGTTGGTGCCCAGGGATACGTGCGAGATCACGCTGCCAGGCAGGTTGTTGCTGGGCATGAAAGCCTCCGTCGGAAGTGGTGAGGGCAGTGACGATAGACCTGCATCGACTCCACCGCAACTGACAGAACCAGGCGCGTGGATCAGTAGCCCAGCGGCCGCACGCCGATCAGCGGCCCGTGAAGCAAAAGCGCAAAGATCGACCAGCCCACCAGCCCCAGCGCGACGGTGACGACCGTTCCAATCGCGCTGTACGGCGCATACACCGCGTTGTTCGCCCGGTCGCGACGGCGAGCGGCACTGAAGCTGAGCACGGCCCACACCAGAAACGAGCCGAACAGCACCACGTCGGCGAGCACCCCCACCGACAGCAGATGCGCCACTGACCAGATCTTGACGCTCAATGCCTGGGGATGATGCAACTTCCATCTGAACCAGTTGCGTGGAACATAAGCCGCAAAAAACAGCACGAAGGCCACCATCATCAGCACGGCCGTCAGGTGCTTCATCCACGCAGGCGTGACATACAGGACCAGCGATTCCTGCCGGGCCATCCGGAACCCGATCACCAGGATCACAAACCCAATGATGGACAAGGTCGCATAGATGCCCTTCCATGGCGCCGCACCCATCCTGGCCATGGTGGCCGTGCGCCACCCGTCAGCAAATATGCGAATGGAATGCACGCCCAGAAACAAAACCAGCCCCAGCACCAGAATCAGCATTGCGTCCCTTTTAGCGTCAAGTGTCCGGGCAATTATGGGGTGTGCGTGCGGTGCCCAGGCGGCTGCATGCGCCGTGCATACCTCAGGTGAGACTGCGCTGCCACGGTTGAGGCACGTTCGCCTACGCACAAGTGCCAACAAGCAGACCAGACTCTGCAAGATCGAGGAAAACCAGCCATGAATACCACGCCCCATCAGCGCGCAGCCGCCTGGAACTACTTCATGCCGCACCCCACTGCCGCTAGCACGCCACCACATGACAACAGGCATTCCGAAGTACCGACGGAAGACTTGCGGGCGTCCACGCAGCGCCCGACCACCGGTCGGACCTCGGTCACGGGCCGGCGGGTAGAAAAGCCAGGCACGGGACGATCATCGGGACCAAGCGGGCAGCCCGATGAGTTCAGGCACGGCCTGATCCACACCAACAAGTAGTACCCAGTACCCGCGGCGATAGCCATCGCCCTCCCGGACCTCGCCTAACATCCGGGTCATGCACACCCGCGCCCTCGTCCTGTTCTCCGGTGGCCAGGATTCCGCCACCTGCCTGGCCTGGGCGCTCGACCGCTTCGACCACGTGGAGACGATCGGCTTCGACTACGGCCAGCGCCACCGCGTCGAACTCGAGTGCCGCACCGTCCTGCTCGCGCGATTGCGCGATGAGTTTCCCCACTGGGCCGGCAAGCTCGGCGACGACCGCGTCCTGCATGTGCCGGTACTGGCTGAAATCAGTGACACGTCATTGACCCAGGCTCGCGAGATCACCTACCAAAGCAACGGCCTGCCCAGCACCTTCGTGCCGGGGCGCAACATTCTTTTCTTCACGCTGGCTGCGGCCGTCGCCTATCGACGCAACATCACCGTCCTGGTCGGCGGCATGTGCGAAACCGACTACTCCGGCTATCCCGATTGCCGCGACGACACGCTCAAGTCGCTGCAGGTCACACTGGGACTGGGAATGGGCGAACGCGTGGTCATTGAAACGCCCTTGATGTGGCTCGACAAGGCGCGCACCTGGGAGATGGCAGAACGCATCGGCGGTGCCCCGCTGGTGGAGTTGATTCGCACCGAGTCACATAGCTGCTACACCGGCGACCACGCGACGGTCAATGACTGGGGATTCGGGTGTGGGGCGTGTCCGGCGTGTGAGTTGCGCGCGATGGGGTGGAAGCAATATAGTCAAAGTGCCGTTTGATCGCGTCCGGCACCTTCGCCTTCGGCGCTTTCTGCACCTTCACCAGCAACTCATGACAAGGATCGAACACGTCATAGCGCCGTTCAAGATCCCGCTGTATGCGCGCAAGCAAGGCCGCAGTCACTTCCGCATCTGCCATCGCCCTGTGCGCGCGACCTGAGAACGACAGGCCATGGAACGCGGCCAGCGACGCCAGCCGGAAACTCATGGCCTCCGGATACAGCCGCCGTGACAGCAGCATCGTGCAGGCAAACGGCGCGTGATGATTGGAAGGCGCAGCGCCGCAATCCCATCCCACCCGCGTGAGCTCCGCAGCCCAGAAGCGACTGTCGAACGATGCGTTGTGCGCCACCAGCGGCGCATCGCCCACGAACCGGCTCGCAGCCGCCATCACTTCTTCAGCGGGCGGCGCATCGGCAATCATGTCGTTGGAGATGCCGGTGAACTGCTCGATGAACGCGTTGATGCGAACGCCGGCATTCATCAGCGACTGAAAGCGATCAATCACCTGGCCGTTGTCCAGGAGCACGATGGCGACCTCGGTCACACGGTCACCCATGTTGGGGGACAGGCCGGTGGTTTCGAAGTCGAGGACGGCGATGGGCATGGGGGGAGTTTAGGCGGGGAGCAATTAAAGGCGGCTTTAATTGCTTGCCATCGCCCCATTGCGATAAGGCATCAACTTCGGCAAGATGCGCCCATGTCATGCCAAGCTCATGCCAGTATCGTTTGACTCCATATCAGTTGGAAGCAGCTGGTCTCGTCAAGCCCTTTCGAGCATTTGGGGCTATCAGGCTTATCAAACATTGGCTCGTGGAGTCGTTACTCCTGCCAACGACAACAAGATCGTCCTGTTCGTAACCGAACAAAAACAAGTCTCGTCAACAAAATATGCCGACGTCCTTCTCGAGGACGCTCTGCAATGGGAGGCCCCACCTAACGCGCAACTTCGGCGCCTCGCAAGAACGTCGGCTCTCGCGGACGCGTTACTGGAGTGCGATAACCAAAAGATCAAAGTACCTGGGCGCTTCGGGCCAAATCCAGAACTCTTAGCCGCACACGCGAGGCGCTTTAGCTTCATCTAGCGTTGCATCGCTTAGCACGCGCGTGCCTAAGCATCTGCTTGCCCAATCCATTGCTGGCTCTGGCTGCCCAGCAGCCCTCAAACGTCAATATTCGCCGCCCGCAGCGCATTGGTCTCAATAAAGTCCCTGCGCGGCTCAACCTCGTCGCCCATCAGCATCGTGAACACGCGATCGGCTTCGATCGCATCGTCGATCTGCACGCGCAGCAACCTGCGCACCGTCGGGTCCATCGTCGTTTCCCACAGCTGCTGCGGGTTCATCTCGCCCAGGCCCTTGTAGCGCTGTCTTGCGGTTGCACGTTCGGCTTCACCAATGAGCCAGCGCATGGCCTGGCGGAAATCGCCGACGCGTTCTTCCTTTTGCTTCTCGCCTTCGCCGCGCATCACCTTCGCACCATCACGTAGCAAGCCGCGGAAGGTGTTGGCAGCTTCGGCCAGGGCGGCGTAGTCAGCACCGTGCACGAAGTCCTGCGTGATCACGCTGCTCTTGATGTTGCCGTGATGCCTGCGGCTGATTCGCAGGACTGGCTTGTCGGTGCGGGTGTCGAACTCGCCAGCGACCTCGGCGGGCGCAGCATTGCTGGCCTTGTCGAGTTCCTGCAGCTTGGTCTGCAAAGCGACAGCTGACGCTTCTGCATCGAGCACGGTGTCCAGGTTCAGGCTCACGCCGTCGGCGATGGCGCGAAGTGCTTCCGCATCCATGTAACCGGTCAGGCGCTTGATCACGGCTTCTGCAATCTGGTGCTTGCGCGCGAGTTCCTGCAGCGTCTCTCCGTTGATGATGGAGCTGCCTTCAGGCCCGGTCTGCACGCTGGCGTTGTTCAGCGCGATGCGCAGCAGGAAGGTGTCGAGTTCGCTCTGGCCTTGCAGGTAGAGCTCTTCCTTGCCCGCTTTCACCTTGTAGAGCGGCGGCTGCGCGATGTAGATGTGGCCGCGCTCAACGAGTTCGGGCATCTGGCGATAGAAGAACGTGAGCAGCAGCGTGCGGATGTGCGCGCCGTCCACGTCGGCGTCGGTCATGATGATGATGCGGTGGTAGCGCAGCTTGTCGATGTTGAACTCTTCGCTGCCGATGCTGGTGCCCAGCGCGGTGATCAGGGTCACGATGCTGTCACTGGACAACAGCTTCTCGTAGCGTGCCTTCTCCACGTTCAGGATCTTGCCGCGCAGCGGCAGGATCGCCTGGAACTTGCGGTCGCGGCCCTGCTTGGCGGAGCCGCCGGCGGAGTCGCCCTCGACGATGTAGA
>JAZKFD010000111.1:0-21521 GCA_040386635.1 Pseudomonadota bacterium | reverse complement strand
CAACAGATCCAGAAAATCATCGAAGACGCGTGGGAAAACCGCGCCAGCCTGTCCGTCGCCTCAGCCCCGAAGGAAATCGTCGATGCCGTCGAACACGTCATCTCCGAGATGAACAACGGCCACCTGCGTGTGGCGACGCGAGAAGGCGTGGGCCAGTGGACGGTGCACCAGTGGATCAAGAAAGCCGTGCTTCTGTCGTTCCGGCTGAAAGACAATGAGGTGATCCGTGCGGGCGATCTGGGTTTCTATGACAAGGTGCAGACCAAATTTGCGCACCTGTCACCCGAAGAAATGGCGGCCACCGGGGTTCGTGTGGTGCCGCCTGCGGTGGCGCGCCGGGGCAGCTACATCGCCAAGGGCGCGATCCTGATGCCCAGCTATGTGAACATAGGCGCCTACGTCGATGAGGGAACCATGGTCGATACCTGGGCCACCGTCGGCAGCTGCGCTCAGATCGGCAAGGGCGTGCACCTGTCGGGCGGCGTAGGCATCGGCGGCGTGCTGGAGCCGATCCAGGCGGGTCCCACGATCATCGAAGACAACTGCTTCATCGGCGCGCGCTCCGAAGTGGTCGAAGGCGTGATCGTCGAGGAGAACTCGGTTCTGTCGATGGGCGTGTATATCGGCCAGAGCACCAAGATCTATGACCGCGAGACGGGAACCGTGACCTATGGCCGCGTTCCGGCCGGCTCGGTGGTGGTGTCGGGCAACCTTCCAAGCGCCGATGGCAAGTACAGCCTGTACTGCGCCGTGATCGTGAAGAAAGTGGACGCGAAGACGCGCGCCAAGACCAGTCTCAACGACCTGCTGCGCGACTGATCCACACAACAAAACCGAGGGGCGTGCATGTCCACGATGGAACGGATTCTTCGCCTGATGGGCGAAAAAAAGGCGTCGGACGTTTACCTGTCGGCCCACGCGCCAGCGCTGATCAAGATCAACGGGCAATGCCTGCCGATCAACAATCAGCTGCTGCCGCCGGACGCGCCAATCGCCTTGCTCGCTGAAGTGCTGCCTGCCGCGCGCATCGAGGAGCTGGAAGAAACCGGTGAGCTGAACCTGGCCCACGCCATCGCGGGCGTGGGTAACTTCCGCATATCAGCCATGCGCCAGCGCGGCACCTACGCCGCCGTCATCCGCTACATCACCACCGACATTCCGGCGCTCGCATCGCTGTCAGTGCCCATGATCCTGGGCGACCTCATCATGGAAAAGCGCGGGCTGCTGCTCATGGTGGGGGCGACCGGTGCGGGCAAGAGCACGACGCTCGCCTCGATGATGGATTACCGCAACGAGAAAGTTTCCGGCCACATTCTCACGATTGAAGACCCGGTCGAATTCCTGTTCAAGAACAAGAAATCGGTGGTGAACCAGCGTGAGGTCGGCAGCGACACCCAGTCGATGCAAACGGCGTTGAAGAACGCGCTGCGGCAGGCGCCCGATGTGATCCTGGTGGGCGAAATCCGTGACCGCGAAACCATGTCGGCAGCGATTGCCTATGCGCAGTCAGGCCACCTGTGCCTTGCCACCATGCACGCCAACAACAGCTATCAGGCGCTCAACCGCATCCTGTCGTTCTACCCAGTCGAAGTGCGCCCGACGATGCTGGGCGATCTGGCTGCGGCCATGAAAGCAGTCGTCTCGCAGCGGCTTTTGCGCACCGTGCATGGCTCTCGCACACCTGCGGTGGAAGTGATGCTCAACACCAAGCTCGTCGCTGAACTCATCGAAAAAGGTGACTTTTCCGGTGTGAAGGAAGCGATGGAAAAATCGATGGCCGAGGGCTCGCAGACATTCGAGCAGGACATCGCGCGGCTGATCATCGACGGCACGGTGGACAAGAAGGAAGGTCTGGCCTATGCCGACTCGCCAACCAACCTGCAATGGCGCCTGCAAAACGACTTTGCGGGTACCGACAAGGAACGCCCCGAAGATGGCGCTTCCGATGAAGACCTGGCCGACGAGCCGTCATTCACCGAAATCACCCTGGATGTCAAACATTGAAAGCACTGCACCTCGCTGAACAGCTGATCTCCCGGCGCTCGGTCACGCCCGACGACGCAGGTTGCCACGAGATCCTGGCCGCGCGCCTCAAGCCGCTGGGTTTCGTATGCGAAACCATTGCAAGCGGACCCGCCGATTTCCGCGTGACCAACCTGTGGGCCAGGCGCGCCGGTCGCGGTGAGCACACCGTGGTGTTCGCGGGCCATACCGATGTCGTGCCGACCGGCCCGCTGGAGCAATGGACCAGCGATCCGTTCACGCCAACGCATCGCGATGGGCGGCTCTATGGTCGCGGCGCAGCCGACATGAAGACTTCCATCGCCGCGTTCACCGTGGCGGTCGAGGAGTTTCTTGCGGCAAATCCCGATCCCTTGCTGAATGTCGCCTTGCTCATCACCAGCGACGAAGAGGGCCCCAGCGTGGACGGGACGGTGGTCGTCTGCGAACAGCTCAAGGCACGCAACGAGCGTCTGGATTACTGCATCGTCGGTGAGCCCACCTCGGTAGAAAAACTCGGCGACATGATCAAGAATGGGCGTCGCGGCAGCTTGAGCGGCAAGCTCACCGTCAAGGGCGTCCAAGGCCACATCGCCTATCCGCAACTTGCAAAAAACCCGATTCACCTGGCACTGCCGGCGCTGGCCGAACTCGCAACGATCGAATGGGACCGCGGCAACGAATTCTTTCCACCGACCAGCTTCCAGATGAGCAATATCCACGGTGGAACCGGTGCGGGCAACGTCATCCCCGGCGCCGTGGTCATCGATTTCAACTTCCGCTTTTCCAGCGAATCGACACCCGAAAGCCTGAAGCGAGGCACGCATGAGGTGCTCGACCGCCACGGCGTGGAATACACACTCGACTGGGTCGTCGGCGGCCAGCCGTTTCTCACGACGCCGGGTGAGCTCGTGACGGCGGTGCAGGACGCGATCCGCAGCGAAACCGGGCTGGAGACTGAGCTTTCCACCACCGGTGGCACCAGCGATGGCCGGTTCATCTCGCGCATCTGCAAGCAGGTGATCGAACTCGGCCCGATCAATGCGAGCATCCACAAGATCGACGAATACGTGCCGGTCGATCAGATCGAGCCGCTCAAAAACATCTATCGCCGCGTGCTTGAAAACCTCGACAGGCCCGCATGACCCTGATGGAACTGGTGGAGGCGAGTGCTGCGCGCCTGCAGGAGGCGGGCGTGGCCTTCGGTCACGGAACCGACAACGCCTTCGATGAGGCAGCCTGGCTGGTGTTGTGGCAATTGGGTTTGCCGCTGGACGAACTCGATGATGTGGCCGACCTGTCCATCTCTCCCGAACAGAACGACAGTGTTCAGGAGCTGATCGGAGAGCGCATCTCTACCCGCAAGCCTGCCGCCTACCTGACGCGCGAAGCCTGGCTGCAGGGCGTGCCTTTTTACATCGATGAACGCGCCATCGTGCCGCGCAGCTTCATCGGCGAGCTGCTGGTGGGCGGCGACATCGATCCGTGGCTGAGCGACGAGCGAACCAGGCGCGTGCTCGACTTGTGTACCGGCAACGGCAGCCTGGCCGTGCTGGCTGCCCTCACGTATCCCGGGGTCTCGGTCGATGCGGCCGACATTTCGCCCGACGCCATTGCGGTCGCGCGTATCAATGTGGATCGGCACGATCTGCAGCAGCGCATTCGCCTGGTCGAATCGGACGGCCTCGCGTCCTTGACCGGCCCGTATGACCTGATCCTGTGCAACCCGCCCTATGTGAATTCGAAGAGCATGTCCGAACTGCCGGCCGAGTACCGCGCAGAGCCTGAACTTGCCTTGGCCGGCGGCAAGGACGGCATGGACTTCATCCGCAAGCTGATGCGCGAGGCCCCGTCCTGCATGTCCGACGAAGCCGTGCTTGTGCTGGAGATCGGCAACGAGCGCGAGCATTTCGAAGCGGCATTCGCCGAACTGGAAGTGGTGTGGCTTGAGACCAGCGCGGGCGAAGACCAGGTTCTGGTCATGACGCGGGAATCGCTTCTGTCATTGCGCCCCTGACCTTTAATTAGGGTCAGATTCCAATTAATTTCCCGGCAGGCTAGGGAAAACCCACATCCGCGACAATACAGCCATGCCTTTCGACACCACAACAAAAATCCTTCACGCCGACCGCCTGGCCGGTGTGGAACATGGCGCGGTTCTCAAGCCCCTGCACATTGCCACCGCCTTCGGCTACGCCACCGCCGCCGAACTCACCGAGGTCTTTCAGGGCACCCGCTCGGGCCACGTGTACGGTCGTCAGGGAAACCCGACTTCCCAGGCGCTTGAAGCCAAGATCACGATGATGGAAGACGCCATCGGCACGGTGTCATTTGCCACGGGCATGGCCGCGATCTGCTCGGCCATGATGGCGTTGCTACGCAAAGGTGACCACGTCATTGCGAGCCGCTTCCTGTTTGGCAACACCGCCAGCTGGATGAACACGCTGCAGCAGATGGGCTGCGAGGTCACGCTCGTTGACGCAACCGATGCCTCGAACGTTGAAGCGGCCATTACGCCCGCCACGCGCATCGTGTTCGTCGAGACCATCGCAAACCCGCGCACGCAGATCGCGGATCTGGATGGCATCGGCCGGGTCTGCAAGAGCAAGGGCCTGGTCTACATCGTTGACAGCACGATGACCACGCCCACCCTGTTCCGGCCGAAGGCCGTAGGGGCATCGCTGGTGGTGCACTCGCTCTCCAAGTCCATCTGCGGCCACGGCAATGCACTGGGCGGGTCGATCTCGGACACAGGGGTGTTCGACTGGTCGGGCTATCCCCATATCCTGCCGGCCTACAAAAAGGGCGCCCCCAGCACATGGGGCCTGCTTCAGATCCGCAAGAAGGGTCTGCGCGATATTGGCGCGACATTGAGCGCAGAACACGCGCACCGCATTGCTGCTGGCGCCGAAACGCTCGCGCTGAGAGTCGAGCGAACCTGCAGCAACGCAATGACCATTGCCAGGTTTCTCGAATCGCAGCCGCTTGTATCCAGGGTGCACTACCCGGGCCTTGAAAGCCACGCACAGCACAAGCGCGCCCGAACGCTCTTCAGCGGCTTCGGCGCGCTGCTGAGTTTCGAGACGGTGGATGGCGTTGACCCGTTCGAGGTGCTCGACGCCCTGCAACTGGTGATCAAGTCCAGCCACCTGGGCGACAACCGCACGCTCGCCCTGCCCGTTGCACGCACGATCTTCTGGGAAATGGGCGCGGAGCAACGCCAGAGCATGGAGATCGCCGACTCCCTCATTCGCGTGTCGGTCGGCATCGAAGCGCAGGCGGACCTGCTCGAAGATTTCGGCAATGCGCTGGACAAACTCGGCGGCAAGCGCTCATGATTTCGCTTCGTAACGTGATCCTTCGCCGCAGCGCGAAGGTACTGCTCGATCGTGTTTCGACCACCATCAATCCCGGCGAAAAGGTGGGCCTGGTCGGTCGAAACGGAGCGGGCAAGTCGAGCCTGTTCGGCTTGCTCAACGGCTCGCTGCACGAAGACGGCGGTGAGTTTTCGGTGCCATCGCAATGGCGGATGAGCCAGGTCGAGCAGAACATGCCCGAAACCTCGGATGCCGCGACTGACTTCGTGCTGGGCGGCGACGCCCTCCTGGGCAGCCTGCGCGAGGCCCTCAAGCAAGCCGAGATTCGGCACGATGCAGACCCGGACGATCATGACATCGGCATGGAGATCGCGCACCTGCACTCGGACCTGGCCGACGCTGGCGAACATGATGCGATTCCGCGCGCGCAGGCACTCATCCTGGGCCTGGGTTTCCAGACCACTGAGCTCGACGAGCCGGTGAACAGTTTTTCCGGCGGCTGGCGCATGCGACTGCAGCTGGCGCGCGCGCTCATGGCCCCGTCCGATCTGCTGCTGCTCGACGAGCCGACCAACCACCTGGACCTCGATGCGCTCGTCTGGCTGGAGGCCTGGCTCAAGCGCTATGCCGGCACGCTGATCGTGATCAGCCACGACCGTGAATTTCTCGATGCGGTGACCGACGTCACCCTGCACATCGAGCGCCAGCAGCTCACGCGCTATGGCGGTAACTACAGCGCGTTTGAAACGCTGCGCGCCGAGCAGCTGGCGCTGCAGCAAGGCGCGTACTCAAAACAAAAGGAAAAGATCGCGCACCTGCAGAAATTCATCGACCGTTTCAAGGCCAAGGCCTCCAAGGCCAAGCAGGCGCAAAGCCGCGTGAAGGCGCTGGAGCGCATGGAAAAGATTGCCCCGGTCCTGGCCGATGCCGACTTCACCTTCGAGTTCAAGGAACCGGCGAATCTGCCCAACCCCATGCTGGCGATCACCGATGGCGCGTTTGGTTATGGCGACAAAACCATCCTGCGCAACGTCTCCAAATCGGTGCTGGCAGGTCAGCGCATTGGCATCCTGGGTGCCAACGGCCAGGGCAAATCGACGCTGGTCAAGACGATCGCACGCGACATTCCGGCGCTTGGCGGCACCATCACCGAAGGCAAGGGCCTCAACATCGGCTACTTCGCCCAGCAGGAGCTCGACGTGCTCAAGCCGGCCGACACGCCGCTCGAGCACATGTTCGAGCTGGCACGCAAGCTGGGGCCAGGCTCCGGTGAATCGGGCCGCGAACAGGATCTGCGCAATTTCCTGGGCACCTTCAACTTCACCGGCGACATGGTCAAGCAAGCCGTCGGCACGATGAGCGGCGGCGAAAAAGCTCGGCTCGTGCTGGCGATGATCGTGTGGCAACGCCCCAACCTGCTGCTGCTGGACGAGCCGACCAACCACCTGGACCTGGCCACGCGCGAGGCGCTTTCGATGGCGCTCAACGAGTTCGAAGGCACCGTCATGCTGGTGAGCCACGACCGCGCCCTGCTGCGCGCCGTGTGCGACGAGTTCTGGATGGTCGGACGCGGCAAGGTCACGCCGTTCGATGGCGACCTGGATGACTACCAGCAGTATCTGCTGGACGAAGCCAAGCGCGTGCGCGAAGCGGTCAAGCTCGACGCCGCCAAGCCGCAGGTGCCCGTTGTCTCGCCCGATGAACAGCGGCGCCTGGAAGCGCAGGCGCGTCAGCAGGCTGCTGCCGTATCCAAGCCCCTCAAGCGCGAGCTTGAACAGGCTGAAAAACGCATGGCCACGCTCACCAGTGAGAAGGAAAGGCTGGAAGCGCAACTTTCGCAGCCTCTGGTTCCAGCCGAACTCGCCAAATCCGGCAAGCGCCTGAAACTGGTCACCGATGAGCTTGCTTCACTGGAGGAGCGGTGGATGGCGCTGTCGGGCGAGATCGAAGCGCTTGAAACGGGGCGCTGAAAGCCCCACATTTGAGGGTATGCCTACATCTTTGCAGCTTGCCGCCGACAACCCGATGCTTTCTGATGCGGTCCGGCGCGCCAGAAAGATGCTTAACAAGCGTGCCATGGTGGGTGCCGCGGCCAGCGCCGTCCCGATTCCGGGGCTGGACTGGGCGGTCGATGCCGCCCTGCTCTCACGCCTGATTCCTGCCATCAACGCGCAGTTCGGCCTCACGCCCGCGCAGCTCGACCAATTACCGGCCCACAAGCGCGAGCAGGTACAAAAGGCCGTTGCCACGGTGGGCTCCGTCATGGTGGGAAAGCTGGTCACGCGTGACCTGGTGATACGCATGGCGCAGGCCGCCGGCAAACGCATCACCATCAAGCAGGCATCCAAGTACGTCCCGTTCGCCGGCCAGGCGGTTGCGGCTGTCATGGGCTACGCTGCGATCCGCTACCTGGGCGAAGAGCACATCAAGGACTGCGTGAAGGTCGCGCTTTCGGCGCAGCTAGCGCTGCCTGCACCGCAGGCAGTGAGGCAGCCTGGCGGAGACGTACCTGCCCTGGATGATGGGGCGTCGACCTAGATCAGCGTGAGCTTCTCTTCGGTCATGATGGGCTCGAATTCCGTTTCGCTCAAACGGTTGCAGAAGATGCCACCGCTCCAGAACTGATTGGGGCCGTTGACCGTCCATTCGGACCATTCGCCACCCACTCCGCGGGTGCGGACGTAGGGGATGCATTCCTCGATGGTGCGTTCGCTGCCGTCCCGCGCGCGGGCCTTCATCGTGCCAACAACTTCCCGCCGGGTTTCACGCTTTTTGATATTGAGATCCATGGCGTCATTCTAGTCAACTGACCTCAGCCTGGTCTCAGCCTGGCCTCGACAGGGCCTCCAGGACCTTGCCTGCGAGTTCGTCGCGCCGGTAAGGCTTGGCCAGCAACGGTGCCCCCTGCGCGAGTTGCCCGTGATGCACGATGGCGTCTTCGGTATATCCCGACGCATAGAGAACCCGCAGTCCAGGCCGCAACTGGCAGGCACGCTCGGCGAGCGCGCTGCCGCTCATTCCGGGCATGACAACATCGGTGAACAGCAAGTCCACGGGCGTTGATTGGCTCAGGAAGGCAAGGGCCTGCGCGCCCGAATCTGCTTCGAGGACGTGGTAGCCAAGACCGGTCAACTGGTCATTTGCGTACCGGCGTACAAGGCTGTCGTCTTCGACCAGCAAGATGGTGCCCCGGCCGTTCGCAGGCCCGGGTGCAGGCGCGGACCCCTGGACACGCGGCGCCGACGCTGGCTCGCTGGTGGTCCGCGGCAGGTAGAGCCGCACAGCGGTTCCGCCGCCGGGACGCGAATCAATCGTGATATGTCCTCCCGACTGCTTGACGAATCCATAGATCATGGCCAGACCCAGCCCAGTTCCCTTGCCCACCTCCTTGGTCGTGAAAAAGGGCTCGAACACCCGGCCCAGGTGCGCTGCAGAAATGCCGGTGCCTGAATCGGTGACGGTCAGCCGCACGTACTGACCCGGCTTCACGCCAGTCAGCTGTGCGGCGCCGGGGCTGCGCAGATCGGCATTGGCGGTTTCGATCGCCAATCGGCCGCCGCCTGGCATCGCATCCCTGGCATTCAGGCAGAGATTGAGAAGGGCATTGTCCAGCTGGGCCGGATCCACCAGTGCATTCCACAGATCGCCAGCTCCGCGAAATTCGATCTCGATGTGCCCGCCCAGCGTGCGCCTGAGCAGGGCATCCATGCCGGCGACCAGATCGTTCACGTTGACCGAACGCGGCTCGAGCGCCTGCTTGCGCCCGAACGCCAGCAGCCGCTGTGCCAGTTGCGCGCCGCGCTCGGCCGCGTCAACCACCATTTCGGCCAGTTCGGCCATGCGTGGGTCCCCTGCCAGCCGCTCGGTCAGAATTTCCGCATTGCCCAGAATCACGGTTAGCAGGTTGTTGAAATCATGCGCAACGCCGCCGGTGAGCTGCCCTATCGATTCCAGCCGTTGGCCCTGCCGCATGCGCGCCTCCAGCATCTGCCGTTCGGTCACGTCCTGGCAAGTGCCGATGGCACGCAAGAGGCCGTTTGATTCGACGATCTTCCAGCGCTCTTCGATCCGCTTGGCAGTCCCGTCGATCGCAGTGATCCCGTGTTCGATAAAGCCAGGCAACCGGTCGTCAACAGAGCCTTTCAGTGCGGCGTCCACCATCTCCCGGTCTTGCGGGTCCACCATCGCCAGAAACTTCTCGTGCGACGGCTGGAACTCTGCCGGAGACGACCCGAAGATCCGATAGGTCTCCAGTGACCAGGTCACTTCCAGGGTCTGCAGGTCGGTTTCCCAGCTGCCCACCTTGGAAACCTCCTGGGCGGCCAGCAGCCGCTGGCGTTCGGCTTCGAGCTCGTGAGCCAGGCGGCGCTGCTCACGCGCGTTGTCGCGGGCAACCTCCTCGCTGCGCTTGAGGTCCTCGATGTCGGTACAGGTGCCCATCCACTTGACGATCTGCCCCGCTTCGTCCCGGTAGGGCAATCCCCGAATGAGCATCCAGCGATAAGCGCCATCGACCCGTCGCAGCCGGCATTCGATGCTGTAGTCGCCCTGGCCCTGCGTGGACCGCTTCCATGCGCGTTCTGCCTCGGCTCTGTCGTCTGGATGGAACGGCTCGATCCACCGGTCCCCGCAGCTCGCCTCGACACTCAACCCGGTGTAATCGACCCAGCGCTGGTTGAAATACACATTGGCCCCATCGGGCCTGGTCATCCACACCATTTGCGGCATGGCTTCGGCAAGCGCCCGCAATTCGTGCTCGCTGGCACGCAGGGCCGCTTGCGCGCGTTCGAGTTCGACCAGCTCGGTGTGGAGAGCGCGATTGGCCTCCTCCAGCTGGATCGATTTTTCTTCCAGTTTTCGTATCAGCGTCTGGCTGTAGCCCTGCATCAGAAACTCGTCGCGCCCTGGCTCCGGCTTGAAGTCTGGTGCCGCGGCAGCCACTGCCGCGCCGGCGGCCAGCACCGCCTCCACATGGGCAAGAAAATCCTCTGGCTCGGACGGCTTGAGGATGAACGCGTCAGCCCCCATGTCCAGGGCCAGCCGCTCGTCTTCGGGCTCGGTATAGGTAGCGGTGTACACGACGAACGGCACTTGCCGAAGCGCGGGATCGAGCTTCCAGTGGCGCAGCAGGGTGTAACCGTCCATCACCGGCATCAAAAGATCAGAGATGACCAGGTCCGGGCGCGTACGCCGCGCCATGACCAGCGCCTGCGCGCCATGCCGCGCGAGTTCCGTCACGAACCCATGCCCGTTCAGCAGGACCTGCAGGTAATAGAGGTTTTCCTCCTTGTCGTCCACGATCAATACGCGCTTCATCCGGCACCTCGCGCAGCTCCGGCGACTCCTGCAATGCCGGCGCGATGAAAGGCCTCGACTTCATCGACAAAAGTCTCCGGGCTGATGGGCTTTTCGACATAGCCATCGCAGCCAGCCGCAAAGCACTTCTCCCGATCGCCGGGCATGGCGTAGGACGTCACCGCAACGATCGGCGTCTGGCCCAGAAAGTCGATTTGCCGCAGTGATCGGGCTACGTCATAGCCGTCCATGCCTGGAAGCTGGATGTCCAGCAGGATGATGTCCGGACGCATGGCAGGAGCTGTTGCTACACCTTCGGCTCCGGTGGTCGCGGTAACGACGTGGTGCCCGCGCCTTTCAAGCAGGAACGTAGCCAGATACCGGTTTTGCTCGTTGTCTTCGATCAGCAGGATGTTCAGGTTCAAGATTGGCTCCGCCGGCCCAGGGGAAAAGTGGTGGTGAAACAGCTGCCGGCCCCCGGCGTACTGCTGACCTCGATGGTCCCATTCATGAGAGTGACCAGCCGATGGCAGATGGCAAGCCCCAGCCCGGTGCCTTCGTATCCCCGGCTGAGCCCGCTGTCGATCTGCCTGAATGGCTGGAACAACTGTGCCATATCGTCCTGCGCAATGCCGATACCCGTGTCAGCCACACGGACTCGTACCGCCGGTGCCTCCATCCCACCAGTGAGGTCCGCTGCATCGTCCACCCACTCGGCATGAAGCGTCACCGCGCCAGCCGACGTGAACTTGATCGCGTTGTTCAGGAGATTGAGCAGCACCTGCTCGAAGCGTCGCCTGTCACCATTCATTGTCCGCAGCCGGCTGTCGATCGTGCAATCAAAGGCCAGACCCGACCTGCGCGCGGCGGGCTCCAGGGATGCATGAACGCGCACGAGCGAAGAGCGCAGATCAAAGTAGTCCGAAACGATCCGCAGCTCGCCGGCCTCGATCTTCGACAAGTCCAGGATGTCGTTGATGAGCTCGAGCAAATGCCGGGCCGAGCTCCTGACCATGCCCAGTTGCCGTCCCTGCTCTTCGTTGACCGGCCCGGCCAGGCCGCCCTGCAGGACGCCGGTGAAGCCGATGATCGAATTGAGCGGCGTTCGAAGCTCATGCGACATGGTCGCAAGAAAAGCCGACTTCAGGCGGTCGGCCGTTTCGGCGCGGCGAAGAGACGCCTGCAATTCCACGGTGCGTGCCTCGACCTTGTGCTCGAGCGTTTCGTTGAGCTTGATCAGATCGGCCTGGGCGAGCTGTTGCAGCTCGAGGGCTCCGCGGCGTGCGTCTTCGCGGCCGAAATTGTCCAGGCCGAAGGACAGGTCCATTGCGACCTCCTCCAGTACTGCCACCTCGCGCGGGCTGAAATACCCCGCTTCGCCGGCGTATACGCTCAGAACGCCAACAACGCGCGCACCGACGCGAAGCGGAAATGAGGCACAGCACAGCAAACCGTGCCCCGCAGCCTCTGCCCGCCAATGCAGCGTGCCGGGGTCGTCCGCGAGGTCGTTGCACACATAGGGACGGCCCGTTCGGAAAGCGATGCCGGAAGGCCCCCTGCCCTCAGGCCGGTCATCCGCATAAATGGGCGCGTCATGCACAAATCGGCTGCCTGCGCCGAAAAATGCGCGGGGAACGAGTTGTTGCGTCACGGGGTCGTGCATGCCAATCCAGGCCATGCTGACTGCGCCGTGTCTGACCAGCGTCTCGCAAACGCGTTGGAACAATTCTTCGGGCCGGTCGGACAACACCACCGCCTGCCCCACCTGACTGAGCGCCGCATAGAGGTGGTTCAGACGCTCCAGCTGCGCCCGCGTCTGCTGCAGCTGGCCAGACCGCCGTTCGATCGCGCGAAGCGACCTGCGCGTCAGGAGAAACAGAAAAGCCGATGTGAATGCGACGAAGGCGATGCCTTTGTAGACACTCCACTGCACCAGCATCTGCTGATCGGAAACCATGAGCGCCAAAGCGCGGTCCGACAGGTAGATCCAGAGCGTGGCAACGACGCCATAGGCAATGACGATGCGCAGGGCACGCGACGACACACCAGGTGAAGGGGTGCCGAATTCGCTGTCCTGGGGCGGCGCTGGCCTGCTCAATGCCGGCACCGTGGCAAGGGGCTGGGGCACCGCATCAGCCCTGCGGATGCCATTGCGCAACCGCCTTGCGAAGCTCGGCCAGGCGCGGCGGCTTGCTCAGGAGGTTGTCCACGTACGACTGCCAGTCGCTTCTCATGTCCAGGTGCGAACCCCAGCCGCTGAGCAGGATGACGACGGTGTGCGCCCGCAGTTCCTTGATCCGGCGGGCCACTTCGCGCCCGTCCATCTGCGGCATGCCGAAATCCGTGACAACCACGTCATAGGGCGCGCCCTCGTTCAATGCCCGCTCGAATGCATCGACGCCGATCTGGCCGCCGGCCGCGACATCGACCTGCGCGCCGTCGATTTCAAGCATGTTGCGCAGGGACATGAGGACGATGGGGTCATCGTCGATCGCCAGGATCCGCGGACCTGGCGGCGCGACCGGTTGCGCCGCAGCCGGTGCCGCTTGCCCGGGTGGGGGCGCGGGCGGCCGGGTTCCGATGGGCAGAGTGAAGGCAAACAGTGCGCCCTCGCCGGACGATTCGGCGCGGACCTCGCCGCCATGACGTTCGACGATCTTGCGCACATGGGCCAGGCCCATTCCATTACCCGGGAACTGATCGGCGGCGTGCAGCCTTTCAAACGGCTGGAACAGGCGTTGCGCAAACTGCGTGTCGAACCCCACGCCGTTGTCGCGCACCAGGATCTCGACACCGGGATCGCGCTCGCGCCATTCGATGGAAATTCGAGCAGGTTGCCTGTCGCGCGAGAACTTGAGGGCGTTGGACAAAAGGTTCACCAGAACTTGCTGGAGCAGGTCCGGATCGCCGTGCACCAGGGGCAAGTCGCCCACGACCCATTCCACCTGGCGGTTCTCGCATTCTTGCGCGAGCGCCCTGCGTGCAAGCTGCAAGGTGTCGGCGATGTTCACAGCGGTGAATTCCAGTGGCCGCTCACCCAGACGCGCAAATGCGAGCAATTCGTTCACCAGGCGTGTGCCACGTTCGCTCGTTTCGACCACCCGCCGCAGGTAATGCGCCTGCTTTCCCTCCAGGGTCGGCCCCAGGTCGCGCTGAAGGGCCGATGCGAATCCTGCGATCACCTGCATCACGGCCTGAAGATCGTGCGACACCCTGCCGGCAAAGGAATTGAGATGCGCGTTCACCGACTCGAGCTGCGCGTTCGATTCTTCAGCCAGCTTGAGCACGCGCAGGTTTTCAAGGCGCAACTGACGAACTTCGAGGGCGCGCGCGATGACCGGACGTATCTCGGTGATGCGAAAGGGTTTTCGGATGAAATCGAACACGCCCAGCTTCATCGCCTCGATCGCGTTGTCCACGGTTGCATGCGCCGTCATCAGGATCGCGATCAGGTCCGGCTGGATCACGGAGGCGCCCCGAACCAGCGTCACGCCATCGAGTTCGGCCATCTGGATGTCGCTGAGCAAAAGGTCGTACGAACGCGCCTCGAGCGCCGCGAGTGCATCGAGCGATCGCCCGTAGGCATCGACTTCGTACCCCTCGTCCTGCAGGAGGGTACGCAGCGCCTGCAGATGGCGCACGTCGTCGTCCACGACGATCAACCTCGGCCGGTTTCCCATGCGAACCTCTTGCGATGCTTTTGTAGCGGGATCGTACTCCTGTTCCTCTCCCTCGCGCTTCGGGGGCCAACCCATACGCGCGTGCGTCGCACGACGCGCTTGCGCAGTGTCAACCTGCACCATGTTTGATCCTCGTCAAGTCGGCGCTGGCCTGGCTGCCGGACCATGGAGCCACATCAACCAGTGGGAGTCCGCCATGTTCAAGCGCATCCTTGTGCCGGTCGACGGCAGTGCAACCTCCAGCAAAGCCCTGACCAAGGCCTTGCAGCTCGCCCGCGAACTGGGGTCGAACGTGAGGTTGCTGCACGCCATCGACGAACTCGTGTACGTCAACACGTACAACTACAGCCCGGCGCTGATGGAGGAAGTCCGCGAGGGCGCAGCCAAGGTACTGACCGATGCACTGGAGGTAGCGAAATCCGCCGGAGTCGCGGCCGACACCCAACTGGTGGATCAGCCCGCGCAGCGCCTCGGCGCGACGGTGACAAAGGTAGCCACCGATTGGGGCGCAGACCTGATCGTGCTTGGAACACACGGGCGCCGCGGCTTCAGCCGGCTTGTGATGGGCAGCGGCGCGGACCAGATCATCCGCGAGGCGAAAGTGCCGGTTCTTACTATCCGCAGCGACGAGTTGTGAAACGCCACACCTGCCCCGAACGTTCAATCACATCGAAGGACAACTCATGAAAGTCAACGAAGGCACCCTGGACCGCACCTTGCGTGTTCTTGCCGGCATCGCATTGATTGCGCTCGCGTACATGGGCACCATCGGTCCCTGGGGTTACATCGGCATCGTGCCGCTGGTGACGGGGGCCCTGGGAATGTGTCCGCTATACAGCCTGCTCGGGATTTCGACCTGCCCGATATCCAGGCGTTGAGGGGCGCGTCGCGCAGCCCATCGCAGCTGCCGTGAATCCCGCTGACCTCGATCTCGCGCAAGGAGCACAGGCGCTGGGCACGGCTCTGGCTGTCGGCCTCATGGTGGGACTCGAGCGAGGCTGGCGCGATCGCGATCTTCCCGAGGGCGGCCGCGTTGCGGGCCTGAGAACTTTCGCGCTTATCGGCCTGCTGGGGGGCGTGCTCGCCCTTCTGGAACCGGCGTCGCATTTTCTGCTGGGGTCGGGCCTGCTTGCGGTCGTCCTGCTTTTTGCGGTGTCTTTCCGGCGTGCATCCGAGGCAGCCGGATCGCTGAGCATCACGTCCGCTGTCGCCGCCATTGCCACTTTCAGCCTTGGCGCGCTCGCCGCGCGCGGACACCCGGTTCTGGCGGTCGGCACCGCCGTTGTCGTGGCGCTCCTGCTGGACCTCAAGCCGGTGCTGCATCGCTGGATGCGCCTCATCCAGCCGGCCGAACTCAACGCCGTCCTTCAGCTGGGCGTGTTGAGCGCCGTGGTACTGCCGCTGCTGCCCAATGCTGGCTACGGGCCCTATGCGGCGCTCAACCCGTATCAGCTGTGGCTCGCTGTGGTGCTGGTGGCAGCGCTCTCGCTGGCCGGACACGCCGCCATGCGTTTGCGTGGGCAGCGGCAAGGGCTGCTCTGGATGGGATTTTTCGGGGGACTGGCCTCTTCCACTGCTGCGACTTTGGCGCTGGCCCGGGCAGTCCGGATACAGCCGGCAGTCCAGGGGCCGGCGGCGGCGGCCATCGTCCTGGCCAGCGGGGTGATGTTCTTTCGGATGGCCGTGCTGGTCGTGGTGCTTCAGCGCAGCCTCGCGGCCGGCATCGGATTGCTGCTGGTGTTGTCGGGTGCGGCTTCGATCCTGGTGGCAGCATTGCTGTGGCATCGCACCGGGGTGCCCAGCACGGTCCCGATTGAAGCGAAGGTTAATGTGTTCGACCTGCCGACTGCGCTGGGGTTCGGGGTGGTGCTGGGTGTTGTCGCGGTGGCCATCCGGGCAGGCAAGCAGTGGATGGGCGAAACCGCCATCTATGCGATTGCCTTCATCTCGGGGCTGGCCGATGTCGATGCGATCCTGGTCTCCAGCGTCCAGATGCATGAGCAGGGTCAGCTGGCCGCCACTGCCGCAACAGCTGCCATCGCCTTGGCTGCCGGTGCCAACCTGCTGAGCAAGGCGGCGCTGGCCTTCGGCCTGGGCGGTGCGCGGCTCGGCTGGCGGGTGCTCGCAGGTTTTGGCGCGACTGCCGCGGTTGCCGCCGCCGTCGCCGTCGCGACCGCCACGGCCACGGCCGCAGTCACGGCCTGACTGGGCTCGCAGGCACAATCAACTGTTATGTCCAACCCACTCATCCATCACCTGTGAAGCACCAGAATCCAAGCGACTTTCTCGCAATTGTTGCCAAGCGAAACCCCTACCAGCCGGAATACCTCCAGGCCGTGAGCGAAGTGGTCGAAAGCGTCTGGCCCTGCATCAAGCGTCATCCCCGGTACGCCGAGCACGGCCTTCTCGACCGGCTCGTCGAGCCCGAGCGGATCATCCAGTTTCGCGTGAGCTGGGTCGATGACAAGGGCGAAGTCCAGATCAACCGCGGCTTTCGGGTCCAGCACAGTTCGGCAATCGGCCCGTACAAGGGAGGCATGCGCTTTCACCCGTCGGTCAACGAATCCATCCTGAAATTCCTGGCGTTCGAGCAGACCTTCAAGAACGCGCTCACCACCCTTCCGATGGGCGGTGGCAAGGGTGGCAGCGACTTCGATCCCAAAGGCCGCAGCCCCGGCGAAGTCATGCGCTTTTGCCAGTCATTCATGACCGAGCTGTTCCGTCACATCGGCTCCGATACCGACGTGCCCGCAGGCGACATCGGCGTGGGCGCCCGGGAGGTCGGCTACATGACCGGCATGATGAAAAAACTCACCAATCGCGCGGACTGCGTGTTCACAGGCAAGGGCCTGTCTTTCGGTGGCTCGATCATGCGGCCGGAAGCGACCGGCTACGGCACCGTGTACTTTGCGCAGGAAATGCTCAAAGAATCCGGCCGCAGCCTTGACGGCATGCGCGTGGGCGTGTCCGGGTCCGGAAACGTCGCGCAGTATGCGGTTGAGAAAGCGATGGCGCTGGGCGCCAAGGTCGTCACCGTTTCCGACTCCAGCGGGACAGTGGTTGACGAAAGCGGGTTCACGCCGGAAAAACTGGCGGAACTGATGGAGGTGAAGAACCACCTTTACGGTCGCGTGAGCGAGTATGCAAAGCGCACCGCGAGCGAATTCCATGCTGGTATCCGTCCCTGGGGCGTCAAGATGGATGTTGCGCTTCCGTGTGCGACGCAAAACGAGCTTCATGAAGACGACGCGCGCACGCTGGTGCGCAACGGTGTCGTCTGCGTCGCGGAAGGCGCGAACATGCCGTCCACGCTGGAGGCGATCAACGTGTTCGAACACGCGAATGTGCTGTTTGCACCCGGCAAGGCGAGCAATGCCGGCGGGGTCGCGACATCGGGTCTGGAGATGAGCCAGAACGCGATGCGGCTGTCCTGGCCGCGCGAAGAAGTCGATACCCGACTGCTGGACATCATGCGCGGCATTCACGCCGCTTGCGTTCACCACGGCCGGGGGGCTGATGGACGTATCAGCTATGTGGATGGCGCCAATATCGCTGGATTCGTGAAAGTGGCCGATGCGATGCTGGCGCAGGGAATCATTTGAGCAAAGGAAGGCAAACCCATGTACGGACATCACATTGAATTGGCTGGCCCTTTCGACCACGCACTCGAGCGGGTTCTCGCCGCGCTGAAAACCGAGGGGTTCGGCGTGCTGAGCGACATCGATATCCAGAAAGCCATGAAGGAAAAGCTGGGTAAGGACATCCCGGCCCACCGTATTCTGGGCGCCTGCAATCCGCCTCTGGCCTACCAGGCCCTCCAGGCAGACCCGGAGATCAGCCTTCTGTTGCCCTGCAATGTCACGGTGCGTGAGCTCGATAACGGCCGCATCAGCGTCGGATTTCTTGACCCGCACACGATGGTGCAACTGACCGCAAATCCGGGTGTTAAAGCCGTCGCCGACGAAGCAGGCAAGCGGCTCGAACGTGCGCGAGTCGCATTAACACAAGGTTGTTGATTCGAGAGCAACTGCCTGCACGTCCACACGCGCGTGCGATAGCCTTCTTCGCGCCGCTGCGCTGGCTTTCTCGCGGCGCATCAGACCTGGCCGCCGCACCGGCAATCTCGCAGTTCTACGGCGGCTGCTTCTAGGCCATGGCCCTGGGGCCTGGCGCCGTGCTCAGGCATCGCCCCGGGTACACGATGACCATCGTTGCGGGATGCCTGCTCGTCGGGCCCTTCCTCGCGATAGGCCTGTACGAGGTGAGCCGCAGGCGCGAGCGTGGCTTGCCGCAGTCACTGGGCGCTTCGCTTACCTGCTGGGACAAACATCTTGGCAGCATGGGCCATCTCGTCCTGGTGCTAATCATTCTCGAATTGCTGTGCGGGCTCGCTTTGTGGCCCTGGGCGCTCGTATGCGCGGTCGGGCATTTACTATCGTTCAATAATTCTTGTATTATTGAACGATGGACGAAATACGAAGTGTTGCGGCGCTGGCTGCGCTGGCCCAGGCGCAGCGGCTGCGCGCCTTCAAGGCCCTGGTCGTGGCGGGGCCGGCAGGAATGACGCCTTCCGTCATTGCCGCCCAGTTGGGCATGGCTCCCAACGCCCTCTCCTTCCACCTCAAGGAGCTAGCGCACGCGGGCCTGGTGACCAGCGAGTCGCGTGGGCGCAACCTCATCTACCGGGCCAACTTTGAAACCATGAACGATCTTCTGGGCTATCTCACCGAGCATTGCTGCGCTGGCGCTGCGTGCGAGGCCAGCACGCCCGGCCACTGCACCACTGCAACTGAACGCGCCATTTCATGACCACCAACATCCTCATTCTCTGCACCCATAACTCGGCCCGAAGCGTGCTCGGCGAAGGAATGCTCAATCATCTGGCCGCCAGGCTGGGCAAGGACGTGCGGGCCTACAGCGCTGGCAGTGCGCCCAGCGGCCGCATCAACCCCCACGCAATCGAGTCCCTGCAGCGTGCGGGCGTGGATGTTTCGGGCTACCGAAGCAAGAGTTGGGATGAATTCACAGCGCCTGAAGCGCCTGAGATGCGCATCGTCATCACCGTCTGCGACAGCGCTGCCGCAGAGCAATGCCCGTACTGGCCGGGCGGGCCGGTCAAGGTGCATTGGGGATATCCGGACCCGTCCAACGCGGCCGGGGCAGAAAAGGCGCACGCGTTCGATCTGACACGTCAGGCACTGGCGTACCGCATGCTGCAACTGGTCCAGCTGCCCCTTGAACAAATGAGCAACGCCCAGGTCCAGAAGGCGCTCAATGAAATCTCCGGGAGCTGACGAAGATGAGCACGTCCCCTCTCTCAGAGAATATCGGCGCCCACACTGCACCCGCCGCACCCGCCATCGGTTTTTTCGAACGCTACCTGACGATCTGGGTCATGCTGTGCATCGTGGCGGGCATCGTGCTCGGCCAGCTGTTTCCCGGCGCCTTCCAGGCGATAGCCGCTGTCGAGGTCGCGAAAGTCAACCTTCCGGTGGGCCTGCTCATCTGGGTGATGATCATTCCGATGCTGCTGAAGATCGACTTCGCGGCGCTCGGGCAGGTCACCTCACATGCACGCGGCATCGGCGTCACGCTCTTCATCAACTGGGCCGTCAAGCCGTTTTCGATGGCGCTCCTTGGATGGATCTTCATCCGGCACCTCCTTGCCCCGTGGCTTCCGGCCGATCAACTCGACAGCTACATCGCCGGCCTGATCCTGCTGGCGGCGGCGCCCTGTACCGCGATGGTTTTTGTGTGGAGCCAGCTTTGCAAAGGCGATCCGTATTTCACCCTGTCGCAGGTTGCACTAAACGACGCCATCATGATCGTTGCATTTGCACCCATCGTTGCGCTGCTGCTGGGGCTGTCGTCCATTGCCGTCCCGTGGGACACGCTTCTCACCTCCGTTGGCCTGTACATCATCGTGCCCGTCGTCATCGCCCAGCTCTGGCGCAAGGCGCTCTTGCGCCGGGGCGCTTCGCACTTCCAGCGGGTCGTCGGCAGGCTGGGGCCGTTCTCGATCGGCGCCTTGCTGCTCACGCTGGTGCTTCTGTTTGCTTTCCAGGGCGAGCAGATCATCCGTCAACCTCTGGTGATCGCGATTCTTGCCGTTCCCATCCTGATTCAGGTCGTGCTCAACTCCGGGCTGGCCTATTGGTTGAACCGGAGACTGGGCGTGCAGCACTGCGTTGCCGGCCCATCAGCGCTCATTGGGGCCAGCAATTTCTTCGAGCTCGCGGTAGCCACCGCCATCAGCCTGTTTGGTTTTCAGTCGGGCGCAGCTCTGGCCACGGTGGTGGGCGTGCTCATCGAAGTGCCGGTGATGCTTGCCGTGGTCGCCGTGGTCAACCGTTCACAGAGCTGGTACGAGAGGGGCCTGAAACCGACCTCGACCATCGCATGAAGCCCCTTGTGCTGACCAGGCGGACGGTCTTTAATTGGCACGTATGAACACACCGGCTCTCCAGCGCATGCCAGCGGCTTTCATCGGTCACGGTTCCCCCATGAACACGCTCGAGGTGAACTCGTTTACGCAGACATGGCGTGATCTGGGCAATGCCCTGCCTCGACCGCGCGCGATCCTGGCCATTTCCGCGCACTGGTTCATCAATGGAACCGCGGTGACTGCCATGCAGCAGCCGCGGGTGATCCATGATTTCTTTGGCTTTCCACCTGAACTGTTCGCATTCGACTATCCGGCGCCGGGCAGCCCTGAAACCGCGGCCGAGGTCGTGGACGTGCTGCGACCGCTCCATGTTGGGCTTGACCAGGATAGCTGGGGAATCGACCATGGAACCTGGTCGGTGCTGGGTCACATGTTTCCCGAGGCGGATGTACCGGTAGTGCAGCTTTCAGTCCATGCAGCCGCGCCCTTCGAGTACCACATGGAAGTTGCGGCCCGGCTGGCGCCCCTGCGCGAGCGCGGCATCTTCATCGTGGCCAGCGGCAATGTGGTGCACAACCTGCGGCGCATCGAATGGTCGAGCGGCAACCAGGGCTTTGACTGGGCCGAACGGTTCGACACGCACGTGCGGGACCTGATGACAACCCGCCCGGCGTCACTCGGCGAAGTACAGAATCACCCGGACTATTCCCTGGCCGTGCCGACACCCGAGCACTTTTTGCCGCTTGCCTACCTCGCCGGTCTATGCGCTGCCGATGGGCAAGCGGCGCAACCGTTTGCTGAAGGCTGCACGCTCGGATCGCTCAGCATGACCAGCTACCTGCT
>JAZKFD010000110.1:0-16487 GCA_040386635.1 Pseudomonadota bacterium | reverse complement strand
TCATCGACTTCGACGTGGGCCTGCGCAACCTCGACCTGATCATGGGCTGCGAGCGACGCGTGGTGTACGACCTCATCAACGTCATTCAGGGCGAGGCCAACCTCCACCAGGCGCTGATCAAGGACAAACAGTGCGAGAACCTCTTCGTGCTTGCGGCTTCGCAAACACGCGACAAGGATGCGCTGTCGAAGGAGGGCGTCGAAAAGGTCTTGAAGGACCTCGGCGAAATGGGCTTCGAATACATCGTGTGCGATTCCCCCGCAGGCATCGAGACCGGCGCATTGATGGCGATGCATTTTGCGGATGAGGCCCTGGTCGTCACGAACCCCGAAGTCTCGTCGGTGCGCGACTCCGATCGCATCCTGGGCATGCTCGCCAGCAAGACGCAACGCGCGATCGAGGGCAAGGAGCCGATCAAAGAGCACCTGCTCATCACGCGCTACAACCCGAACCGCGTCGATCAGGGTCAGATGCTTTCGCTGGAAGACATCAAGGACATCCTGCGCATCAAGCTCATCGGCGTTATTCCCGAAAGCGACACGGTGCTGCAAGCCTCCAACCAGGGCGTCCCGGCGGTGCACATGAAGGGCACAGATGTTGCCGAGGCCTACAAGGACGTCATCGAGCGCTTCCTCGGCAAGGACGTGCCGATGCGCTTCATCGATGCGCAGAAGACCGGTTTCCTGAAGCGCCTGTTCGGAGGCAAGTGAGATGGGCTCTTTTCTTTCCTTCCTGCTGGGCGAAAAAAAGCAGACAGCGAGCGTCGCCAAGGAGCGGCTGCAGATCATCCTTGCGCACGAGCGCAGCGGCCGCAACGCTGCAGCGCCCGACTACCTGCCCGCTTTGCAGCGTGAACTGGTTGCCGTGATCAGCAAGTACATCAAGATCGACCCGAACGACATCAAGGTCCAGCTCGAACGACAGGGCAACCTGGAGGTGCTGGAGGTGAAAATCGAGTTGCCGGAGACCCGCGCGTGACCGCGCAGTGACAGCCAGAGCTCGTCAGGGCACGAGCCACCCCGCACACGGCGGGGCGCAGGGCTGGTCTCGTGCGAAGACCGCTCAATCCAGCGTCGGCCAGCGATGCGCCCAGGGAGCGACGCGCTCGAACTGAGCAGCCAGATCGAGCAGCAGCGCATCCTGTCCGGCGCGCGCGATGATCTGCAGGCCGATGGGCCGCCCATCGACATCGGGTTCGGTGGGCAAGCTGATCGCAGGGTATCCGCAGGCGTTGACCCAGGTGGCGAAGATGCTGGCCGAGCGTACCGTGCCGGGCCGCCCGTCGATCTGTTCAGGGAACAAGCGCCCAAGGGGCCAGGCGGGCGTGGCGCTGGTGGGCGTGATCAGCACGTCGAAGGTCCAGGCCTCTTCAACCTGGGCTCTCAGATCCATCAACTGGTCGATGGCCCTGACATAGTCCAGCGAACTGGTCGCGAGTCCGGAGCGGACCTGAGCTGCAATCCCCTCGCTGACCTGCTGCTCCCAATCATCGAACGCGGTCGCGGCTCGCGCGGCGCCCACTGCTGGCAGAAGCCCCCAGACGCGGCGCAGCAGCGCCAGGTCGTAGGGCGCAGGTCCGATCTCCACCTGATGGCCGAGCGCTGCGAAATGCCGCGCACTTTCTTCGACGCGCGCTCGCACTTGCGGATCGACCGGCTCGTCTGCTACCGACAGAACCAGGCGAATCCGCTGTGGGTCCGCACCGCGCGAGCGATGGCGCGCGAGCCGCATCGAGGCCGGATCGCGGGGGTCGGCACCCGCCACCACGTCATGCAGCAAGCGGAGCTCGGCGACGGTGCGCGCGAGCAGTCCAACGGCCTGAAAGTCCAGCGCCATGGCCGGAAAGCCGTATCGCCGGGCGACTCCGCCGTTCGATGGCCGCAGGCCCACAAGGCCGGTGTAGGAGGCCGGCAGGCGTGTCGAGCCGCCAGCGTCGGTAGCCAGGGCCAGGGGCGCCATGCCGGCAGCCACCGCCGCGACGGCTCCGCCGCTCGAGCCGCCGGGATTGAGATTCAGATCCCAGGGATTGCGCGTGGCACCGAACAACGCGTTGTCGGTGCGCGCGGCAAGTGCAAACTCCGGTGTGTTGGTCTTGCCCAGGATCACGGCCCCGGCCTTGCGCAGACGCTCCACCGACAGGTCGTCCTGCGTCGGCACGAAGTCCCGGTACAGGCGGCTGCCCCATGTGGCGGGCATGCCCCCGACAAAGAGGTTGTCTTTCACGGTCACCGGAATGCCGTCCAGCGGCGAAAGGCGCGTGCCTGCGCGCGCTCGCCGCACGCTGGCCGCGGCCGCTGTGCGTGCGCCTTCAACATCCAGGTGGACGATGGCGTTCAGGCGTGGGTTGGTCGATTCGATCCGCTCAAGGCACTGCTCGAGTATCTCGGCCGCATCTGTTTCACCGCTGACCATGGCGTGGTGCAGGGCCACGGCGTCCGGCCGCCACATGCGAGGTGCGGCTGTCACTCGATGCTCGCGCCCGACGCCTTGACGGCCTTGGCCCAGCGATCCACTTCGGCCCGGGCGAAGGCGTCGAATGCTTCGCTCGTGCCGCCCGCCGGCTCGGCGCCAAGCTGTAGAAGCCGCTCGCGTACATCAGCCTGGCGAAGCACTTCGTTGATGTCGGCATTGAGCTTGCGCACGACTGCATCGGGGGTTGCTTTGGGCACCATGATTCCGAACCATGGCGTGACCACGAAATCCCGGAAGCCCTGTTCCACCATGGTTGGGACGTTGGGCGCGGTGGCCGAGCGCTTCGCGCCGGTCACGGCCAACGCCTTGAGTTTGCCGTTCTTGACCTGCACCATACCGTCCACGACATTGTTGAACATGATGGGGACCTGTCCGCCTATGAGTGCAGTCATCGCAGGCGCACCACCCGCAAATGGAACATGCTGCATGCGGATGTCCGCAGCTGTTGCGAGCATGGTGCCTGCCAGGTGGAAGGACGTTCCGTTGCCCGACGACGCGTAATCCACCTTGCCTGGGTTCGCCTTGGCATAGGCCACCAGTTCAGCCGCGTCACGGACGGGAAAACTGGGATTCGCCAGCAGCACGAGGTCGGAAGTGACCAGCATCGAGACCGGCCGGAAGTCGCGCTGCATGTCATAGCGCAGATTCTTGTACAGGCTCTGGCTGATCGCGGTCGCGATCGAGCCCAGGGTCAGTGTGTAGCCATCGGGCACCGCGCGCGCACCGAATTCGGTGCCCACATTGCCGCCGGCGCCGGCGCGGTTCTCCACGACGACGGGCTGCCCCCACCGCTCGGACAGCTTCTGCGCCACGAGCCGACCCAGTACGTCGGTGACCCCGCCCGCAGGAAAGGGAACGACCAGCCTGACCTGCTTGTCGGGATAGCTCTGCGCAAGTGCTGCAGGCGCAACGACAGCCAGCGCTGCCGCGAGTCCCAGCACACCAGCAAACCGCAAGGAAAAGGAACGCATGTGGACCTCCAGTTTCAGGAAATTGATGATGCTCAACCCGCAAAGCGGGGCTCAGGCAGGCCGTGAAAGCCGAGCCCGCGAACTTCCCACAGGCCGCCGGCATTCGGCTGGTCGATGAGTTCCTGCTCGCCCAGGTAGGTAGTGGCCGATGTGACGTACATCACGTCGAAGTCGGGGCCACCCCAGGCCACGCAGGTCACGTTGCGCGTGGGCAGCTGGATCTTGCGGTCCAGGCGGCCATCTGGCGTATAGCGAGCGATGCACCAGTCGAAGACGTGGGCGCACCAATAACCGCCTTCGCTGTCGACGGCAGCGCCGTCCACCCGGGCGATGGGCGTGTCTGGCTTTGCGAAGATCCGGCGGTTGGCGATGCTTCCGGTCTCGATGTCGTAGTCGTAGGCCAGAATATTCAGGCCGGGCGTGTCACAGTAGTACATCGTGCGGTTGTCCGGGCTGAAGGCGATGCCGTTGGAGACGGTGAAGCCTTCGTCCATCTTGTGGCAGCTCAGGTCCGGGTCGAGCCGGTAAAGCGAGGCTGACTTCTCGCGAGGTGCATCCTTGCCGCGAGCGTTCATCGAGCCGCACCAAAAGCGGCCCCGGCGGTCGCAACGGCCATCGTTCATCCGGTTGAACGGGATATGCGCCTCGGGCGTGGCCACCATCTGTACCTTCAGCGGGTCCAGCTCCAGGAATGCGAAGCCGGACTTCATGGCGGCGCAGATGCCGCCGCCTTCACGCAGCACCAGGCAGCCGATGTTTTCGGGCATTACCCAGCTTTGCGACTGGCCCGTTGCCGGATCGTACTTCCACACCGATGGGTTCAGGTTGTCCACCCACCACAGGACCTGCTCGCGCTCGTCCCAGATGGGGGCTTCGCCCAGCACGTTCTTTGCATCGACCAGTAAGCGGACCTGAGGTTCAGGCATGAGTTCGGACTCCAGGGTTGAGTTAGATGTCGCGCATTTCCGGATAATGGAACTTCAACGCGGCGCAGGAAAACAGTTTGTTCTGTTGCAGGCGGGCGCTCAAGTAAGGACTTCCAGATCGTGGATGTTGGCGACAAGATTTCCGGGGGTCTTCCCGCCGAGGGCATCACGCCTGTGGCTGGCGCGCAGGCGATCCATCGTGCAATTGCCTTGCTCAAGCAGGTTGCGACCCAGCATGCCGGCGGCGTGCGGCTGCAGGTGCTGTGCAATGAAGTGGGGCTCGGAATGCCCACGGCACACCGCATCATGCGCAGCCTGCTGAGCGAAGGCCTGGTCGTCAAAGACAGCGAGGGGCTCTACCGCCTGGGGCCGCTGACGTACGAGCTGGGCCTGGCGGCGGCGACGCGCCTGGACATTCGCCAGGTCTGCGCGCCTTCCCTGGAGCGGCTCGCCGCCAACTCAGGCGATACCGTGTTCCTGTCGGTGCGCAGCGGGCTGGATGCCGTTTGCATCGACCGCAAGGAAGGCCAGTACCCGATCAGGGCGCTTCCGCTGGACATCGGCACGAGGCGGCCTCTGGGCGCGGGTGCCAACGCGCTGGCCTTGTTGATGCCGCTGCCTGCGGACGAGGCGCAGGAGATCATTGCGGCCAATGCACTGCGTTTCGCGCAGTTTGGCCTCAAGTGCGACAACATCTCCCAGGTGTTGCAACGGGCTCGCGAGCTAGGCTATCTGCTGAGCGACGGTTTGGTCGTCAAGGGGTATCGGGGCCTGGCTGTGCCGTGTGTTGGCCCGGATGGCCATCCCCTGGCTTCGCTGACGATAGCGGCCATATCGACGCGCCTCACGCGGGCCCGGCTGCCGGAAATTGTCTCGCTGCTACAGCGAGAGGCCCAGCGCGTATTGCTCGTGCTGAGACAGGCTCAGCTGTAGCGCCGCAACCGAGGCTGGCTGGTCGTCACTTCGGCGCCTCACGATGCCACGCTGTGCGTGACTGCCACGCGGCACCAATCGCGAGCAAATGGTGATCTGCGTAGGGCCTTCCTACCAGCTGGAAACCAACCGGCAGCTTGCTGCCACCTTCGCCCACCGCAAAGCCGCATGGCAGCGCCAGCGACGGCACGCCCAGGTAGTTGAAGGGACGGTTCAGCACCGTGAGCTCCATGCGCGCCGCCGCTGCAGTGGCGCCGCCCGCTTCCACCGATGCAATCGTCGGCGTGACGACGCGGCACACAGGGACATGCAGCAAGTCGATGTCGGCCATCACCGTGTCCAGGAACTGCCGCAGCCGCGCCGCGCGCTCGTTCAAAATCTGCACATAGACCGAGCCGGGGATCGCCAGCCCTTCCTGAAAGCGTGCCAGCAGCGCCGGACGCACGTCGCCAAACGTGCTGAGCTTCGCAAGTCGGGCGGTTGCTTCCACGCGGGTCAGCATGGCGCCTGCCGTGTTCAGCGCGCGCCAGTCGTGATCGGGCACAGGCTTGAGCAATGCCCCAAGTTCCTTCAGCAGCATCAGGCTCTCTTCGAGCGGCGCCGCGACGCGCGCATCCACACCCTCGCGGAAGAAGCGCTCGGGAACGCCGATGCGCAGGCCCTTCAGGTCCGCTACGCCGCCGCGCGCCACCTCGGCAAAGCCCTGCTGCATGGATTGGAGGATTGCCGGGGGTACCGCGCCGCCCTGCGCGATGACCTGCATCATCAGCGCGCAGTCTGCGGCGCTGCGCGCGAGCGGGCCGATGGTGTCGTTGGAATGGCTCAAGGGCATCGAGCCCCTGACGTCCACCACGCCGCGGGTGGGTTTGAGGCCCGTGATCCCGTTCAACGCGGCCGGGATGCGCACCGAGCCACCGGTATCCGTGCCCAGCGCGGCATACACTGCGCGCGCGGCGACCACGACAGCCGAGCCGCTGGACGATCCGCCTGGCACCAGGTCCAGGTCCCAGGGATTGCGGCAAGTGCCCAACTCTTCGTTGAGGCCCGAAGGGTCGAACGCCCATTCCGTCATGTGGAGGCGAGCCAGGTTGACCGACCCGGCCGCCTCCAGGCTGGCCAGCACGGGAGCGGTGCCGGGCCAGGCGTAATGGCGCGCCTCGCGCACGCGCATGCCGCACCCTACCTCGACGCCTTCCCGATAAAACAAGTCCTTATGCGCCAGCGGCACGCCGTGCAGCGGGCCCAGCGTCAAACCCTTTGCCAGCGCCGCATCGCAGCGCGCGGCCTGCGCGTGGGCTGCGTCATCGTCGATGGCGACGCAGGCGTTGGTCCGGTCATGCACCGCGTGTAGCCTGGCCAGCGACAGCTGAGTCAGGTCGCGCGCGCTGATGGCGCGGTCGCGAAGCATCGCAGCGATCTGCGTGAGATCCGCCTGGAGCGGGTCATCCGTCGCCGGCAAGCGTGCGGCCGCATTCGAGGCTGCGAAGCGGATCGGTTGGTGCACAGCAGACTGCGCGAGAACCGCGCCGAAATCTTCTGGCACGCTGTCCATGGGAAGGTGCGGCGCGGATGCGGCAACTGTGTCCTTCCACAAAGCGTACGAGCCCGTCAGGGCCTGGGCGGCGGGTGTGTCCAGCAGCAGGCCGTGCCAGTTTTGTGCCGTGTCGGCAAGCAGCGCAGGCCAGGTGTTCGAGTCAGTCATTGGCAATCAGTAAAGGGATATAAAGATTTTGGAAATTGCCGCCCGGCAGTCATTCGTCGAACGCGTCCTCGCGCTTCTTGCGCACCGAAGGCACCGCCATCAGCAGCACCGCCGCGGCCGTAAAGACAAGGATGCCCAGGCTGATAGGCCGCGTAAAGAAAGTGGTGGGATCGCCGAATGACATCGTCATCGAGCGGCGCAGGTTTTCTTCGAGCATGGGCCCGAGCACGAAGCCCAGGATCAAGGGTGCGGGCTCGAAGCCGCCACGCATGAAGAAGTAGCCCAGCACGCCGAATGCGGCCATCAGCATCACGTCCAGCGCATTGTTCTTCAGGCTATAGGCGCCGATGGCGCAGAACATCAGTATCACCGGGTACAGGTAGTGGTTGGGCGTGCGCAGAAGCCGCACCCACACGCCGATCATCGGCAGGTTGATGATCACCAGCATCAGGTTGCCCACCCACATGCTGGCGATCAGGCCCCAGAACAGTTGCGGCTGGTTGGTCATCACCAGCGGGCCGGGCTGCACGCCCTGCACGATCAGCGCGCCGATCAACAGCGCCATCACCGAGTTGGTGGGCAGGCCCAGTGTCAGCAATGGAATAAAGGATGTCTGCGACGCCGAGTTGTTCGCGGACTCAGGCGCGGCCACGCCTGCGATCGCTCCGTGGCCGAACTCCTGCGGGCGGCGGCTGACCTTCTTTTCGAGCACATAGGCTGCAAAAGCCGCCAGTGTCGGCCCGGCGCCGGGCAATATGCCCAGGGCGGAGCCGACCAGCGTCCCGCGGATCACGGGTGGAATCGCCTCCCTGATCTGCTCTCTCGTGGGGACCAGGCCGGAGATCGGGGCGAGTTCGATTTCGCCGTCGCGCTGGCGCACTTCGAGGTTTCGAATGATCTCGGTCACACCAAAAAGGCCCATCGCCACTGTGACGAAGTCGATGCCGTCGATGATGCCGTCGATGCCGAAGGTGAAACGGGTCACGCCCGTGTTGATGTCGGTGCCGACGATGCCGAACGCCAGGCCCATGAAAATCATCACCACGGACTTGAGAAACGATCCATGGGAAAGAATGACCGCCATCAGCAGCCCCAGCACCATGATCGAAAAATACTCGGGCGGTGCAAAACTAAGCGCCACCTTGGTCAGCAGCGGACTGAAGGCCGCGACGACCAGCGTGCCAAAGGTGCCTGCGACAAACGAGCCGACGGCGGCGATGGCCAGCGCGGCACCCGCCTGCCCCTTGAGCGCCATCTTGTGGCCATCGAGCGCCGTCACGACGCTCGCGGCTTCACCAGGCAGGTTGACCAGGATGGCGGTCGTCGAGCCGCCGTACGAGGCGCCGTAGTAGATGCCGGCCAGCATGATGATGGAGGTTTCCACCGGCAGGCCGAAGGTGATGGGCATCAGCATCGCGATGGTGGCCGTCGGGCCCAGCCCGGGCAACACACCGATCAGCGTGCCCAGAACGACGCCTGCCAGGCAGGCCAGCAGGTTCGCCGGAAGCATCACCACGCCCAGGCCCAGCCACAGGTTTGCGAACAGATCCATGCAGCGTTCTCAGAAAAATGTGGGCCAGAGGGGGAATGGAAGCTTCAGGCCGACCACGAAAATCAGCGAGGTCGCCAGCACCGTGAGACTTGAAAGCAGGATCGCGCGGCGCCAGTCGAGGTGGCTCTGTGCCTTGATCGACAGCAGCATGGACGCCATGCCAGCCACCACGAACCCGGCCTTGTCCACCAGCAATGCAAACGCCAGCAGCGAGGCCGTGACGAAAACCAGCGGTCGCCACAAGGGCGCGGCCGCCTGCAGCCCTGACCCGCGCAGACCGCGCACAGCCACCACGAGGCCGAGCAACGCGATGGCCGAGAAAATCAGCAGCGGATAGTAGCCCGGCCCCATGGACACGGCGGTGCCCATGCGCAGGTCCCACGCCATCCACGCGCCCACGAGCCCGAAGGCCATGAGCAGGAGGCCCGCCGGCAAATCGCTACCCGCTGATACGCGCTGCGTCATCGTGGCTTACTGCAGTTCGATCTTGCCCTTGACGATCACGTCCTTCCACTTCGCCAGCTCCGCGTTCACGAAGCTGGCGGCCTGTGCACGCGTGCCCGGCAGGGTCTCGGCGCCGCGCTCGGCAAAAAAGGCCTTGACCTCGGGGTCGTTGAGAACCTTCACCAGCGTCGCGTTCAGCGACGTGGCGATGTCGTCGGGCAGACCGGCCGGGGCGAAGAGGGCGAACCAGGCCGAGACGTCAAAGTTACCCAGGTTGTAGGCGGCGCCCACTTCCTTCACTGTTGGCAGGTCGGGCAGCTGTGGCGTGCGCTTGGCGCCCGTGACCGCAATGGCGCGCAGCGCGCCGCTCTTGACGTGCGGCATGGACGATGGGAGGTCGTCGAACATCACGGTGGCCTGGTTGCCCAGCATTGCAGTGACGGCCGGGCCGCTGCCCTGGAAGGGCACGTGCACCATCTTTACCTTGACCGCGTCATTGAACATCTCACCGGCCAGGTGGATGGTGGTGCCGACGCCCGAGGAGGCATATGTCATCTTGCCGCTGTTGGCCTTGGAAAAAGCCACGAAATCCTGCACGGTCTTGATCGGCGAGGCGGGGTTCACCACGATGATCTGCGGGCTCGATGCGATCAGCCCCAGGGGCGTGAAATCCTTGACGGGATCGTAGTCGAGCTTTTTGTACAGGTTGGGGGACACACCGTGCGACGCGACCTGCCCGAGAAACAGCGTGTAGCCATCCGGTTTGGCCTTGGATGCGAGCGTGGTGCCCAGGGCGCCGCCGGCGCCGGGGCGGTTCTCCACGATGAAGGGCTGCTTGTAGGTCTCCTGGAATTTCTGGGCCAGCTTGCGTGCCACCACGTCCGTGGCGCCACCCGGCGCGAATGACACGATCAGGCGTACCGCCTTGCTGGGGTACTGGTCTGCGCTGGCCGGCATTGCGGCCATGAATACGGTGGCGGCGACAGCCGTGAGGCAAGTCTTGGCCCATGAGCGACGGTTCGATTGCATGCTGGTCTCCAGTGGTTTGACAGTTGATTTAAGAATGACGAGGGGAATTACACGAACTTGCCGGTGATGCCGCCATCAACGACGAGCTCTGTTCCATTGATGTATGAAGCCGCATCGGAGGCGAGGAAGCCGCATGCGTGAGCGACCTCCCATGCAGTGCCCATTCGGCCCATGGGCACCTGTTTGTCACGCGCGGACTTGGCGTCTTCCAGGCTATCGCCCGAAAACATCTTGGCAACCGTGGTGGCGATGCGCGGCGTGTCGATCAGTCCCGGGACCACGGTGTTCGCGCGAATACCGGAGCCTGCGTATTGCTGCGCAAGCATCCGCGTGAACTGGATGACCGAAGCCTTGGTCACGCTATAGGCCAGGTGCGGGTAGCCGATGTAGCGCTGCCCCGCAACCGACGAGATGGTGATGATGGAGCCCCGCTTGCGCGCCACCATGTCTGGCAACACCTGCTGCGAAGCCAGCAGCAGGCTGCGCACGTTCACGCTGTGGATGCGGTCGAAGTCTTCGGCGCTGGTCTCCATGACGCCGCCCGTCTTGCCGATGCCCACGTTGTGGTGCAGCACATCGATGGCGCCGAAGTGGCTGCGCGCCGCGTCGAAAAGGCGCTTCACGTCCGCTTCGATGGCAACGTCGCCCACAAAGGTTTCAGCGGTACCGCCCTCGGCGCGGATCAGCGCCGTGGTCTCTGCTGCAGATACTTCATCACGATCGGCCACGCACACCCTCGCGCCCATGCGGGCGTAGGTGAGGCAGGACGCGCGGCCGATGCTCCAGCCCGGTCCCGCTGAACCGCCGCCCGCAACAAACACCACACGGCCGGTCAGATCCAGTGGCAATGCGGCAGGCATCGAATTCATTGCGCAAGCCCCACGGTCATGCCGCCGCACACATACACCACCTGCCCGGTGACGAAGCCCGCGCGCTCATCGAGCAACGAGGCCACCATATGCGCGACTTCCTCGGGCTGGCCCATGCGGCGCACCGGAATCGCGTCGATGATCTGCTGCGTTCCGGGTGCCCCAGGCGGGTTCACGCGGTCGAAGAGCGCCGAGGCAATCGGACCGGGGCCGATCGCGTTGACGCTGATGCCGTCTTTCCCGAGTTCCAGTGCCAGCGTTCGCGTGAGTCCGTGCAACGCCGCCTTGATGGATGCGTAGGCCACGCGCTCGGTCTTGCCAAGCGCGGCGCGGCTGGAGATGTTGACGATGCGGCCGAAGTGCGCCGCTCGCATCGAAGGCAGGAGCGCCTGCACACAGGCGATGGAGCCGGCCAGGTTAACCGCCATCACGGCCTGCAGGTCCGTCATGGTGGCATTGTCGATACTCGCGGGCCGCACGATGCCCGCGTTGTTGACCAGTCGCGTGATGGGCTGTCTGGCCGTCACCTCGGCCAGCAATGCGCGCAGGGCAGGCAGGTCGGTCAGGTCGCCCTGCACGAAGCTTTCGTGTTCGATGGGTTCGACTGGTTCCACCATGTCGAGGTTGAAGACCTGGTAGCCATCTTCCACCAGCCGCCGTACAGTGGCACGGCCTATACCGTTGGATCCGCCGGTGACCAGCACCGCGTTGCGTGCAGAAGTCATTGCGAATTACACCTGTGCATCCGGCTTGGCGGCATAGGGGATCGCGTGCTCCACTGTGTCCCAGATGAAGCGTCCGGTGGGCTCCTGCTGCTCTTCGGTGATGTGTGCAACAAGCCCTGCGGCGCGCGAGATCACGGCAAAGCCGCGCATCACACCCGTGGGCACGCCGATCTCGCCCAGCAATGCCGCAACGGAGCCCGTTGCGTTGATGGTGATCTCGCGGCCAGCAACTTCGTTTACAGCGGCGGACAGTTGCTCCAGTGCGCGCAACTTCTCGCCTGCGAGCTCGGGCTCGGCGCGCCCGAGCTCAAGCAGCTTGTACGCGCGCGGATCCACCGGCTTATGCAGGTGGTGGCCGAAGCCGGGCACCGGTGCCTTCAGGCCCTTGTAGTGCCGCGCGATCTCCAGCGCCTCGGCCATGGGGTCCTGCGCGGCATGTATGCGGTCCAGCAGGCGCGAGCAATTTTCCATCGTGCCGACGAACGAGCTGCCCACGGCCAGAAGGCCGGCGGCCACGGCGCCCTGCAGGTTTTCGGGGGCGCTCATGTAGATCAGCCGCGTGGCGATGGCGCTGGGCGTCATGCCGTGCTCCATCAGCACGATCAGGACCGCGTCCACGATGCGCAGATCGACTCCGCGCGGCGGACGCGCCAGGATCTGCATCAGCATGACCTCCGTGAAGGTCTTCTTGCCGATGAGGTCTTCGACCAGATTGGCATTGCGATAGTGCAGGCTGGTCAGCGTGTGCGTGCAGAGGCTGGTGGTGGGCCCGGCGGGCGTTTGATCGGACATCTCGTTTATTCCAGTGTTCAGGGCTTGGCTTGCGCGAGCACACGATCGCGCACCGCGGACTTGAGAACCTTGCCCACGGTCGAGCGGGGCAGGCTGTCGTAGAAGTAAATACTCTTGGGCGTCTGCACCGGGCCCAGCCGCTCCCGCACGAAGGCGATGAGTTCGGCCTCTGGCGCGTTCATCCCGGCGCGCAGTTGCACCGCCGCCTGCACGGCCTCGCCCCACTTGTCATCCGGCACGCCGAACACCGCGCATTCATGGACGGCCGGGTGCTGGCCCAGCGCGTTCTCCACGTCGGTGGGATAGACGTTGAAGCCGCCGGTGATGACCATGTCCTTGAGCCTGTCCTTCAGGTACAGGAAGCCGCGCTCGTCGAACAGGCCCCGGTCCCCCGTGTGCAGCCAGCCATCGATCAGCGTCTCGCTGGTCTTTTCGGGCAGACGCCAGTAGCCGGTCATGAGCAGGTCGCCGCGCGCCACCACTTCTCCGACCTCGCCCTGCGGCAGCAGCTTGCCGTCGGGCGCCATGATGGCCACGTCGCTGAACCAGGTCCTGCGGCCCACGGCAGCCCAGTTGCGGGGTTCTTCGAAGTCCTCGGGGCGCATCACGGTCAGGATTTGGGGCGCCTCGGTCTGGCCATAGGTGGTGCCCAGCACCGGGCCGAAGAAATCGCGCACCTGGCGGATTTTTTCCGGCGGCATGGGGGCGCCGCCGTAGATGAGGCGTCGCAGCTTCGGGAAGTCCTGGCGCGAGGCGCCAGGCAACGCCATCAGCATGTACACCAGCGTGGGCGGCATGAAGCAGATGGTGCCTGCGCGTTCGCGAAAGGCCGTGCGCACGGCTTCGGCCCCTGATTCGGCCAGCAGCACGTGACAGCCACCCTGCGCGAGGATGGGCACGATGTATGTCGAGGTGCCATGCGTGATCGGGGCGGCGACCACGTAGCGGTCGTTTTCGCCCAGCTCCCAGGCGTGAATCTGGTTGGTGATGTTCGCCATCCAGGCGCGGTACGGCTGCATGACGCCCTTGGGCGCACCCGTGGTTCCACCGGTGAATTTGATGGCCTGCGTGGCGTCGTCCGGCAGCGAGAACGAAGGCCGCTGTGCGCCAGCATGCCGGGCGATCAGGGCTTCAATGCTTTGTGCGGCGTCTGTTCCGGCTTCGGCGCGGGTCAGGATGCGATGAGCGGGGGCACCGGCAAGCAACTCGGCGCACGAGACATCGCAGACGATGATGGAAGGCTCGGTCGCATCGATGATGCGCTTGAGCTCCGGCTGCGTGCTTTTCGGGTTCAGCGGAATCCATACCTTGCCACAGGCCAGCACAGCCAGCATCGCGGTGATATGTTCCGCGCTGTTTTTCGCGCAGATGCCGACCCGGCTTTGTGTTTGCGGATCAAGCGCGACGAGTGCTGCGGCCAGCGAAGCGACACGCTGCGCCAGCAGCGCGTAGCTGGTTTCGCCCTCGGGCGCGTCTATCGCGATGCGTGCAGGCCAGCGCTCGGCGGCTCGCCAGAAGAAATCGATGGGGTACATGGAGGACGTACTTTGTGGTGTTCGTTACTCGGCCTTTGCACCGGAAGCCTTCACCACCTCCTGCCATCGCCGGGTTTCTACTGCGATGTGAGCGCGGAACTGCTCAGGTGTGCCCGGCTCCGGTGTCGCCGCGAGGTCGGTGAGACGTTTGCGCACCTCGGGGTTTGCGATGGCCTTGTTCAACTCAGCGTTGAGCCTGTCGATGACCGCCTTGGGCGTGCCCGCGGGCGCCGCGAGGCCGAACCACGATTGCACGTCGAAGCCCGGATAGCCCGATTCCGCGATCGTCGGCACATCAGGCAACAGCGGGGAGCGTTTGGCGCTGGTGATCGCAACAACGCGCAGGCGCCCGGCCTGCACATGCGGCAGTGCAGAGGGCGTGTTGTCGAACATCGACTCCACCTGTCCGCCGATGAGGTCGGTTACTGCCGGCGCGCTGCCGCGGTAGGGCACATGCAGCATGTTGCTCCTGGACACCATCTTGAACATTTCGCCGGAGAGGTGGATGGACGAACCGCTACCCGACGACGCAAAGGTCACACCCTTGGGTTGTTCCTTGGCGAAGCGCGCGTAGTCGGCAACCGTGCGAATCGGAAGCTTTGGGTTGACGACGAGGATGTTGGGGACCTTCGCGATCAGGCCAACCGGCTCGAAATCTTTCTGCGGGTCATAGCTCAGCTTGTCGTAGAGCGAGGCGTTGATGGTGTTCGCAATGGTGAAGAGGTACAAGGTGTAGCCGTCAGCTGGTGCACGGGCCACCAGTTCGGCGCCCACGTTGCTGTTGGCGCCCGAGCGGTTGTCAACGACGAAGGTCTGGCCTGTCTGCTCCTGCAATCTGACTGCGAGCAGCCGGGCAATGACGTCAGTCGCGCCGCCAGCGGCATAACCGACGACCACTTTCACTGGCTTGTTGGGATAGCTATCGACCTGGCCGAAAGCCGGCAGGCCGGTGACCAGTGACAGCGCGAAGGCCAATTTCAGCAGGCGGCGACGTGGCCCGGCGTGTGTGCTCATGTTTTGTCTCCTAAATAGCGTTGCGAAGCAGCCTTGCTGGGGCCCGTGGCGGGCCGTGTTACGGCAAACTGCGGAAATCAGATATCTGGAGCCAGATTCTTGGCGCAGCCCCGCAAAATCATAAATTCGAACGTCCGGCCAGCGGACGTTTCCAGAATGAAGCCTCGCGACACGCCGGATGAGTTGGAGCAGCGGGACGAAGCAACCGGGCGCTCGCTGCGCCGGGGGCTTCAGGTGCTCGATGCAGTCCTGAACTCGGGCCAGGAAGGGGTGCGCGTGATCGACCTGTGCCGTATTTGTGGTTTGCAGCGTGCGCCCGTCTATCGTTTGTTGGCGACCTTGATCGAGTGTGGTTACGTCCAGCAACAAGGCCGTTTCCGTTACGTTGCCGGCCCGCAGGTCGGCACGCTCGTGCCGCCGGGCGGCGAATCCGACCTGGCTGCGCGCCTGCAGCCCGTGCTGGCGCGCATCAGCGCCGCATGCGGAGACGCTGCATTTGCGGTGGTGCGCGATGGTTCGCTCTCGCATTGCATTGCGCGGCAGATCGGCACCCATCCCGTGCAGATCCTCGCAGTGGAGGTGGGCACGCGCCAGCCGCTTGGCGTGGGCGCGGCCGGCCTCGCCCTGCTGAGTGCGTTACCGCCCGACGAGGCCGACGCCGTCACCAGGGCGAGCAGCGAAGCGCTGGCCCGCTTTGGCGGCATGACATCTGCGCGGATGGACCTGCTGGTGCGCGCGACACGCGAACGTGGCTGGTCGGTGGTGGGCAATCACGCAGTCAAGGGTGCGATGGGCGTGGGCATGGCATTGTGTGCCCCCGACGGCACACCCATCGCGGGCATTAGCGTCGCAGCGGCCATGGGACGCATGCCCAAGGAGCGGCAGCAGCTCATCGCAGGCGTGATCCGCAAGGCGCTGGCGGCGCTGCCGCCCAAGCTGCGCTGACTCTGTGGCGGGTTTGCTACTCCGGTTTATTCTTGTGCCAGATGGCCAGCAGAATGAGCGAGTAACTCACCAGGCGCACGCTGTAGAACAACACGTTGTTTTCCCCGGCGCCGGCAACCAGCCCAAGCGCGACACGGTTGATCGCCTCCAGCCAGAATGACAGGGCGAAGTACAGGAAAAAGCGATCACGCGTGTGGCGCCAGAACTTGAAGAAAAACAGGCCAGCCAGAAGCGACGCCACCGCGATGGCGCCCATCAGCATTTGATTGGTAGCGCTCATTTTTCCTCCCAGATAAGCCCGAACAGCAGCAGGAGCAGCGCCAGCAGCCCGACGGCTAGCCGCCAGGTGGAGAGGTCTGTTGCGGGAAGGACCACACGGTCAATGACAAGCAGGAAGTTGCTGACGCTCAAGCCTGCGAAGCACATCGCGCTCCAGAAGAGCAGGCGGCTGCGACTGGCTTTCCATGCCCGAAACAGGAGCGTAAAGCAGGCAACGCAAGTCAAGGCGCACATCAGGTAGATCGCTGGTGCCATATCGTTTCCTATCGAAAGCGGAAGGCATCCGCAAACTGGGTTGC
>JAZKFD010000109.1:0-3028 GCA_040386635.1 Pseudomonadota bacterium | reverse complement strand
CTTGCCCAGGGAAGACACCACACCGCCGGTGACGAAGACAAATTTGGTCATGTCGGGGCCGACAAGCGAAGCTGCCGGTAGGTGGTAAAGCGAGATTATACGGGTCGTCATTCGGACAGCTCGCGCTCTTGACCTGATACATTGCGCGCATGAATGACTTGGCTGGCAGGCACATCGTCCTCGGACTCTCAGGCGGCATCGCCTGCTACAAGGCAGCCGAGCTGTGCAGGGCCCTCATCAAGCAAGGCGCCACGGTGCAGGTCGTGATGACCGAAGCGGCGGAACAATTCATCACGCCCGTCACGATGCAGGCGCTTTCCAACCGCACGGTGTACACCTCGCAATGGGATCGCCGCGAGCCCAACAACATGCCGCATATCAATCTGTCGCGCGAGGCCGACGCGATCCTGATCGCGCCGTGCAGCGCGGATTTCATGGCGAAGCTGTTGCATGGGCGCGCCGACGAACTGCTCAGCCTGATGTGCCTGGCCAGGCCGATCGACAAGGTCCCGCTGCTGCTTGCGCCCGCGATGAATCGCGAGATGTGGGCCCATCCGGCCACCCAGCGCAACATGACGCAACTCACCGTCGATGGGGCGCACATCCTGGGCGTCGGCTCAGGCTTCCAGGCGTGCGGCGAAACGGGTGACGGACGCATGCTGGAGCCTGGCGAACTACTTGAAGATATCGTGGCGTTCTTCGAGCCCAAGCGCCTGCAAGGCAAGCGTGTGCTGGTCACTGCCGGCCCGACCTTCGAAGCGATCGACCCGGTGCGCGGAATCACGAACCTGTCCAGCGGCAAGATGGGGTTTGCGATCGCGCGCGCGGCTCGCGAAGCCGGCGCAACTGTCACTCTGGTGGCAGGCCCGGTCAGCCTGGCAACCCCGCGCGGCGTGACCCGGGTCGATGTGAAGTCGGCGCAGCAGATGCACGACGTTACGGTGCCGCTTGCTCATTCGGCCGACATTTTTGTTGCAACGGCGGCGGTTGCTGACTGGCGTCCTTCAAGTGCGTCGAACCAGAAAATCAAGAAGGACGCCTCGGGCCAGGCCCCGCAGCTGGCGTTCACAGAAAACCCCGACATCCTGGCCGCAATCGCCAGTTCGCCTCGCGCGCAGTCAGGTGCGCTTTATTGCGTGGGTTTTGCAGCCGAAAGTCACGACCTGCTGGCTCATGCGCAGGCCAAGCGGATCCGCAAGGGGGTGCCGCTACTGGTTGGCAATATCGGGCCCGCCACCTTTGGCGCCGATGACAATGCCTTGCTGCTGGTCGATGCGAATGGCGCTGTTCAGATGCCTCGCGCCTCCAAGGCAGACCTGGCGCGACAGCTCGTGACCGAAATCTCAAGCCGACTATGAAAATCGACGTTCGAATTCTCGATCCGCGCATGGCGGACCAGTTACCTGCTTATGCGACCCCCGGAAGTGCGGGTCTGGACCTGCGCGCCTGCATCGACGAGGCGCTGACACTCGCGCCCAATGCCTGGCGCCTGGTGCCGACCGGAATCGCGATCTGGCTCAAGGATCCCGGATATGCCGCGATGATCCTGCCGCGCTCCGGACTGGGGCACAAGCATGGCATCGTGCTGGGCAATCTGGTCGGGCTGATTGACAGCGATTACCAGGGCCAGCTGATGGTCAGCGCCTGGAATCGCAGCGATACCGAGTTCACCCTGCAGCCGATGGAACGCCTTGCGCAACTTGTCATCGTGCCCGTGGTGCAGGCGCAATTCAACGTCGTTGATGAGTTCCCTGCCACTCAGCGCGGCGAGGGCGGATACGGCTCTACGGGCAAGGGCTGACCCTGCCGGTGTGATGACACGCAGGATCAGTCAGGTCCTACGCGCTCCGCCGACAATCCCTTGGGTACCTGAGGTGACACGTTATCTCTAATGAGGATTCGAAGGCGGCCCTGTCGGCTACGCCAATGTCATCAGGAGATAACACATGAAATTCCGTCTTGCTACCCTCGCGACCTCCGCCGTTCTCGTTGCCGGTCTGTCGGCCTGTGCGTCCGATCCGTACGGCCCGAACAACTACCCGACATCGAGTGTCACGCCGATGCAGAGCGCCCCATCGAGCTATGTTGAATACGGCCGCATCACCAACGTAAGCATGATCAACCCCGGCACCCGCGCTTCAGGCAACACGACCGCCGGGACCATCGCTGGCGCGGTGGTGGGTGGCGTGCTCGGCAGCACCATCGGCGGGGGCTCCGGCCGCGCCGTCGCAACGATTCTGGGCGCCGTGGGTGGAGCCGCTATCGGCAACCGCCTGGCAGCCAACCAGAGCGGTGTCTACAGCAACAATGCCGGCCCGGTTCATCGCGTGTCGGTGACCACCGACCAGGGCGCCGTTCGCGAATATGACGTGAGCGCCAGCAGCGACCTTCGCGTGGGCGACCGTGTGCGTATCGAAAACGGCGTGATCTACATGGGCTAATGGGTTGAATGCCCTGACCGGGTGGCCCTGCCGGGCCATCCAGTCAATGAATCGTCGAATCGCCGGCACCGCCCGGCAATTTGAAAAATCCGGTGCCGGCTGATCCGGCACCGATTTCTTCTTCCGTCGCCTCCCGCACATCCACCACCTTTACGTGAAGGCGGATCGAGATGCCTGCCAGGGGATGGTTTCCGTCGAGCACCACATGCTCCGGGTAAATTTCTGTCACTGTGTAGAGCACGTCCTTCGGGGCAGATGGATTGCTTCCGGCCGGCAGACCCTCGAACGTCATGCCTTCCTCGATTTCCTTTGGGAAAAGGCTTCTGGGTTCAAGGAATATGAGCTGGTCGTTGAAGTCACCGAACGCCTCTTCCGGTTCAAGGTGCAAATCGAGCTCGGCACCCTTCTCATGGCCCTGGAGCGCATCCTCGATCCGCGCAAGCAGGTCTCCTCCCCCGATGAGGAATTCGACGGGTTCTTCCAGTTCATCGAGCACTTCGCCCAGGGAGTCCTTGAGCGTCCAGGTCAGCGCCACGACGCATTGCGGTTTGATTTCCATAGGAGAATTGTCTCACTCACATGGACAC
>JAZKFD010000108.1:0-4999 GCA_040386635.1 Pseudomonadota bacterium | reverse complement strand
TCTGCAGCAGCAACTCGCCGGGCTTGCCATCCACCAGGATGTTGCGCGACTGCAAGGCCGCGAGGTTTTCACCGTGGCCTGGAATCCGCTTGGGGAGCAGTTCGTAGTAGGTATCGCTCGTCTCCAGCAGCTTGACGCCGCTCATCTGGAGCGCATCGACTGTCTCATACAGATTGGTCGAACCCATCGCGATGTGCTGGATTCCCTCGCCCCGATAGCGGTCGAGGTATTCCTGGATCTGGCCGGCGGTCTCATTGCCTTCTTCGTTGATGGGAATACGGATCTTTCCGCAGGGACTGGTCATGGCCTTGCTCTTGACGCCGGTAGCCTGCCCTTCGATGTCGAAGTAGCGCACCTCGCGGAAGTTGAACAGGCGCTCGTAAAAGCCCGACCAGTGATCCATGCGACCGCGGTGCACGTTGTGCGTGAGGTGGTCGATGTAGGTCAGTCCGTGACCGGTTGGGTCGAGTTCTGCTCCCGGCAGGGCTTCGAAGTCAACATCAAAGAACCCGATGTTGCCGATGTCGCCTTCCTTCGCACCATTCTTGCCGCGCCATCTGTCGATGAAGTAGATGATGGAGTCGCCGATGCCCTTGATGGCGGGGATGTTCAGCTCGCCCGGTCCGGCCTGCCCCGCATAGCCCCAAGCTCCCAGGCCGATGGCTCGCTCGTAGGCGGCCTTGGCGTCCTTGACGCGAAACGCAATGGCGCACACGCTAGGCCCGTGAAGGCGGGCGAAACGCTGGGCGAACGAGTCGGGTTCAGCGTTGATGATGAAGTTGATTCCGCCCTGGCGGTAGAGCGTCACCGCCTTGTGGCGGTGCCTGGCGATCGGCTTGAAGCCCATGCGCTCGAAGAGTTCGCCCATGGCCCTGGGGTCCGGTGCGGCGTATTCGATGAATTCGAATCCGTCGGTGCCCATTGGGTTGTCCCACGTGGTCGGTTGCTGGCTTCCGGCGGGTTGCAATGGCTTGTTCATGACGCAGGTCCTGGCGATGTGATGTTGATTGAACTGTAATGCGGCTGGTCCTGAACTTTTAGGCGTCTGCCTGCGATAAATGACATCAAGGCGCACTATTATTGCGGGATGGTTGAGGTTGAAGCATTAGACAAGCTGGACAAGGCAATATTGCGCCGCCTGCAGGCCAATGGTCGCGAGACGTATGACCTCATTGGGGAGCAGGTCGGGTTATCCGCTAGCGCGGTGCTGCGCCGGGTCAAGCGGCTTGAGGACGCCGGGGTGATAGACCGCTACGTGGCCTTGGTCAGACCCGAAACCGTCGGATTGGGCCTGACGGCGTACCTGAATGTCCGGTTGGAAAAACACGCGGGGACCAGCAAACGCAGCCCGATGGACCTGTTTCGCGCAAGCGTCCAGACCTGGCCCGAGGTTGTCGAATGTGCATCGCTCACCGGCGAAATGGACTATTTGCTGAGGGTGGTCGTCCAGGACATGGCGCATTACAGTCGATTCATCATGGACACGCTGCTCCAGCATCCCTCCGTTCAGGACTGCAAAACCAGCTTCGTCCTGGACCGCGTAAAGGCAACCACAGCAGTTCCCGTGTAGGACAAGCGCGTCGCCCGTTCATTTGCGGAACTTTTGCTCGGAATTGCGGACCTTTTTGGCTTGCCTCCCTAGTGAAAACCCTTAAATTGCAGTCATGACTGATACCCAACTGGTCAGCAGGTCAACGCCGGTGGTTATCCCCATCCGGTCGTTAGGACCCAGCCACCGCGAACGAATCGCCGACCACCTGGTGGCGCTCGACAACCATGACCGCTACCTGCGTTTCGGCTATGCCGCCAACGATGAGCAGATACGGCGCTACGCGCAGGGCCTCGACTTCGAGCGAGATGACATCTTCGGCGTTTACAACCGCAAGCTCGAACTCATCGCCGTCGCCCATCTGGCGTTCTCGAACGACCCCCAGCACGTGTCCTGCGCCGAGTTCGGCGTGTCCGTGTCCAGCAAGGCGCGCGGGCGCGGACTGGGGGGGCGCTTGTTCGAGCGCGCGGTCATGCATGCGCGCAATGAAGGCGTGGACATGCTGTTCATCCATGCGCTCAGCGAAAACACGGCCATGCTCAAGATTGCCCGCAATGCGGGCGCCACCATGGAGCGCGCTGGTTCCGAGACCGATGCTTACCTCCGGCTGCCCCCGGCTACCCTAGACAGCCGGATGAGCGAGATGCTTGAAGAGCAGATCGCCCTGACCGACTACCGTCTCAAGGTGCAGGCCAAGAATTTCTGGGACTTTCTGGCCAATGTGCAGGAAGTGCGCCGGGGAGTCCAGCAAGGCCGCCACAAGTCCGGCGGCTGAGCTGCGCCCGGACGGGCCCGCCTTGTTGCCGCCTTGGAGCCGTGCCAATCAGCTATCCTATTGATCCCCCCACTACCGCACGTCCTGCAACCCAAGGCTGTGTCCGACCCGCACCCTGCGCGCCATTCCTTCGAGAAGGAAGACAAGCGCACTTTCCTGCAGAAAATCCAGGAGTTCATCCACCCCGGACCCGACTCACGCGCCGAGCTGATCGAAACGCTGGCCGACGCTGAAGACAACGACATCATCGGCGCCGAATCGCGCGAGATGCTAGAAGGCGTGATCCGCATGGCCGATCTCACCGCCGGCGACGTGATGGTCGCGGCGCCCAGGATGGACATGCTTGACATCGATGCCGAGCATGACGACCTGCTCGGCGTGGTCATCGACACGGCCCACTCGCGCTTTCCCGTGTATGAGCGCGAACGCGAGAACATCATCGGTATCCTGATGGCCAAGGACCTGCTCAAGCTGCAGCGGGCGCCGGAGCTGAACATTCGGGCCCTGCTGCGTCCGGCTGTGTTCATTCCGGAGAGTAAGGGTCTCAACGACCTCTTGCGCGAGTTTCGCGGCAATCGCAACCACCTCGCGATCGTCGTCGATGAATTCGGTCGCATCGCTGGACTGATCACCATTGAAGACGTCCTGGAGCAGATCGTCGGCGAGATCGAGGATGAATTCGATATCGAGGACGACGAAGGCGACATCTTCGGACTGTCGGACCGGACCTACCGGGTCAGCGGCGATACATCGATCGAGCGCGTCTCGGAGGCCTTTGGCGTGGCGGTTCTGCCAACCGATGCCGATCAGGATTTCGAAACCATCGGCGGCCTCATCGCGCACGAGATGGGGCATGTCCCCAAGCGCGGCGAGCATCACGTGCTTTCGGGTCTGAACTTCCTGGTGCTGCATACCAAGGGCGGGGCCGTTCGATGGTTCAAGGTTTCACCGGTCTCCCTCGAAGACAGGCCGGGTTAGCGTTTGCGCGCACTGCCTGCATTTGCAATCGCGATCGGCGCAGGCCTTGCGCATGCGGTCTCGATCGCCGCGCCCTGGAGCGGCCAGCCGGTGTGGTGGCTGCAGCTGCTGGCACTCGGCGCGTTTGCGTGGTTGTGTTTGAACGCGCCTTCATGGAAGCGCGCAGCGCTTCTGGGCTGGGTGTTCGGCACCGCGTGGCTCACCGGCGTTCACTGGTGGCTGTTTATTTCCCTGCACGTCTATGGCGGCCTTGCGTCGCCGCTGGCGGTTATTGCCGTGGTGGGCCTGGCGGCATTTCTTTCGTCGTACTACGCGCTCGCGGCGGCTGTGACGGCAGCTTTCAAAGGCACGCGTCCCTGGCTCAACGCGCTGCTTTTGGCGGCGGCGTGGATGCTGGCGGAGTTCATGCGAGTCAAGTTGTTCACCGGCTTTCCCTGGGGTGCCGGCGGCTATGCTCATGTCGATGGACCGCTGGCGCTGCTAGCCCCGTATGTCGGTGTGCATGGCATTGGCTTCGTTGCCGCGCTACTGGCAGCGCTGGTCGCCATGCTGGCCGATAGGGATGTGGTGAGGTCATGGAAGCGCTGGGCGATCGTGGCGGGCGCGGCAGGCTTGCTCGCCGCCTGCAATCTGGTGGCATCGTCGCGGGTTACACCGGGCGACGGTGCGCGTCTGTCAGTCGCCCTGCTGCAAGGGAACATACCCCAGGACGAGAAGTTCCAGGGCGGCACCGGCATCCCCACGGCGTTGGAATGGTACGGGCGTCAACTGGTGAACAGCACCGCAAGCCTCGTGGTTGCGCCGGAGACGGCCATCCCGCTTTTGCGCAAGCAATTGCCCGAAGGCTATTTCGAGGCCATCGCCAAACGTTTCATGCAAGGCGGGCAAGCGGCCCTGGTGGGGCTGCCGCTGGGCGGGTTCAACGAGGGCTACACCAACTCGGTGTTGGGTTTCAAGCCGGGGAGCGATCCTTACCGCTACGACAAGCACCACCTGGTGCCCTTCGGCGAGTTCATACCGCCGCTGTTCAAGTGGTTCACCCAGATGATGAATATCCCCCTGGGGGACTTTAATCGCGGCTCACTCACGCAGCCTAATTTTGAATGGCAGGGCCAGCGCATCGCCCTCAACATCTGCTACGAGGATTTGTTCGGCGAAGAACTGGGCGTGCGTTTCGCCGACCCGGCAACCGCGCCGACGATGTTCGTGAACGTCAGCAACATCGGATGGTTCGGCAACACAGTCGCCATCGACCAGCATCTACACATCAGCCGAATGCGTTCGCTGGAATTCGACAGGGCCATGATTCGAGCCACGAACACCGGGGCGACGGTCATCATCGATCCAAGCGCACGCGTCACGCACTCGCTGGAGCGTCACACCCGCGGCGTATTGCAGGGGGAGGCGCAGGGTCGTTCCTCGATCACGCCTTATGCGTCATGGGTCTCGCGCTTCGGGCTGTGGCCGCTGTATTTGCTCGGGCTGGTTTTGATCGGGATTGCTGCCTGCCTGCGCATGCGAGAGGGTAGGCCGACTGAAGGCCCGTAAAATCAGGGGTTTTCGCGTGCATCCCCGCGAATTCCATCCTGTTCCTGGCCGGGGCCGGCCCGCCGCCCTACGGAGCTTGAGAATCACAAACCCATGTTGACCTTCCAGCAAATCATCCTGTCCCTGCAGTCCTATTGGGACCAGCAGGG
>JAZKFD010000107.1:0-20772 GCA_040386635.1 Pseudomonadota bacterium | reverse complement strand
CGCGTCGCTCGACCGGCCCTGGTGTAACGCCAGCCCAGGACCATTTCATAGGGCATTTGCATGGATGACTTCGCTTCGAGTGGCGCGATTGTGGCATCCCCGACAATATGGCTGTGTCAGACGGTGCCCCTTCATTGAACTCAGTCATCCCTTTTGCCTCGGCCATGGCCGAGGGCTGCGGGCAAGCCGCAGCCAGCCTCAACCTGCCGCATCTCCAACGCCTGTTGACCGCGCTTTCACCATCCCCCATCGACGCGGGTAACGAAAACGCGCTTTCGATGCCACACGAGCGCATGCTGGCTCGGTCGCGGGGCTTTGAGCCGGCCGATGGCCTGATTCCACTCGCCGCAGTCGAGGCACGCGATTCCGGCCGCCCGGTTGACAATGAAGCCTGGGCCTGGATCACGCCCTGTCACTGGCATGTGGCGATGGACCACATCACCATGTCCCTGTCATCCCGCCTCCAAGCGACTGAGCAGGACATGCAGGCGGTTTTTGAAGCCGTGCGTCCCTACTTCGAGCAGGACGGCATCAAGCTGGAATTCCAGTCGCCGCTGCGCTGGCTGGCTCGGGGCGAGATATTCCGCGACCTGCCCACGGCGTCGCTGGACCGGGTGGATGGCGCAGACATCGACCGGTGGATTCCTCGCGCCAGGGCCGCATCGGCGCTGCGCCGCCTGCAGCAAGAAACGCAAATGCTGCTCTATACGCACCCGGTGAACGACAAGCGGCAGGCGGCGGGCCTGTTGCCGATCAATTCATTCTGGATCAGCGCAACGGGCGCCCTGCCGCCATCGGCCACGCCCCTGCCTGATCCGCGCCTGAGCGTCATCGCCACCTTGCGCGATGCGGCATTGGCGCATGACTGGGCGGCCTGGTCGCAAGCCTGGCGCGAAGTCGATTCAACGCAGCTGGCGGCACTTTGTACGTCCCTGGACAAGGGACATCCGATTTCACTCACACTCTGCGGCGAACGCAATTCGCAGACTTGGTCGAGTTCGCCCCATCGTGGCGATCTGCGCACCCATCTGCGCAAGCACTTAGGCCTCGTGGGCGCGCGCCTGGGCTTTCTTGCAGGCAGGCGCGTCCCGGCAGTACTTCAGGCTTTATGAAAATCACCACCAGAGATATTCCACCGCGCGCCGCGTGGGCGCTCGAGCAAGGAGGGGTGCATCCCCTGCTGGCGCGCCTTTATGCCGCGCGGGGCGTACAGGGCATGGACGAGCTCGACGACGGGCTTGCCCGGCTGATCCCGCCATCGGGCATGAAGGGCCTGCAGGAGGCGGCGGTGCTGCTGGCCGACACCATCGCAGCCAACCAGCGCATCTGCATCGTCGCCGACTACGACTGCGATGGCGCCACGGCCTGCGCGGTTGGCATCCGTGGCCTGCGCCTGCTGGGTGCGCAGCATGTGAGCTACATCGTGCCGGATCGCGTGATCGATGGGTACGGGCTCACCGCACCGATTTCGCGCCGCGTGAAAGAGCAAGGCGCCGACCTGCTGGTCACCGTGGACAACGGAATCGCGAGCGTCGAAGGCGTGGCAGCCGCCAATGCGGCCGGCCTGAAGGTGCTGGTGACCGATCACCACCTGCCCGGAGCGCAGCTGCCCGATGCGGCCGTCATCGTGAACCCCAATCAGCCCGGCTGCGAGTTCGAGAGCAAGTCCATTGCCGGAGTCGGGGTGATGTTCTATGTGCTGATGGCGCTGCGGGCCGAGCTGCGTGCGCGCGGCGCATTTGAAGGCCGCGCCGAACCCAAGCTCGACGCCCTGCTTCCGCTGGTGGCGCTCGGCACGGTGGCCGATGTCGTCAAGCTCGATGCCAACAACCGCCGACTGGTCGCGCAGGGCCTGAAGCGCATCCGGGCGGGCCTGATGCCGTGCGGTCTTGCCAGCCTGTTTGCCGCCGCGGCGCGCCAGCCTTCCATGGCGACGACCTTCGACTTCGGCTTCGCACTGGGACCCCGAATCAACGCGGCCGGACGCCTGGGCGACATGACGGTGGGCATCGAATGCCTTGTGACCGACGACAAGCCGCGTGCCGAAGAATTGGCCCGGTCACTGGACGCCATCAATCGCGAGCGCCGGGATATCGAAGGCGGCATGCGCGAGCAGGCGATGGAACTCGTGGACGGCATGTTTGACGAAAGCGAAGAACCGCCACCGGCCGTCTGCGTGTTCGATCCAGACTTTCACGAAGGCGTCGTGGGCATCGTCGCCTCGCGCATCAAGGACCGGCTGCACCGCCCCACGTTTGTCTTTGCCGCGAGCCAGGCGCCCGGCAAGGAACACGAACTCAAGGGCTCCGGGCGGTCGATTCCGGGATTTCATCTGCGTGACGCGCTCGATCTCGTGGCCAAGCGCCACCCCGGGGTCCTGCTGCGTTTCGGCGGACACGCCATGGCGGCGGGCTGCACGATTGAAGAAGAACACCTGGAGGTCTTCGAACACGCTCTGGCACAGGTAGCCCATGAATGGCTGGACGCGCCCACCCTGATGCGCCGCCTGGATACCGACGGTCCGCTGGCGCCGCAGTACCTTCGGCCGGATCTGGTGGACACCTTGCACCGCGCCGTGTGGGGCCAGGGCTTCGCCGCGCCCGTATTCAGCGAAGACGTCGAAATCGTGTCACAGCGACTGGTCGCCGAAAAGCATCTGCAACTCAAGATGAAGCATCAGGGGCAGCCGGTCGAAGGGATCTGGTTCGGACGAACGGAGCCGCTACCTTCCCGGGTGAAGCTGGCGTTTCGCCTGGATGCCGACGAGTGGCAAGGCGTGCGGCGGGTGCGTTTCCTGGTGGAAGGGGCCGACTACTAGCCCGGGCCGGCTCAGTGAGCGGTGCGCGCGTGATCGAGGTCGTCGAAATAGGCAAACAGCCTGGCTGCAATCGCACGCAATGGTTCGTCGCCCGTGGTGTGGGCGCGCGCCAGTTGCCACATCGCATACTCGCGGTCCACAAGCATTGATTGCATGCTCACAGGACGGCCCTTGGCGGTCATCATGTCCACGAAGGTGGCAAGCAGGTCGGCGGGGCAGTACGGCGCTTGTTCAGGCACATTGAACTCGTCCGATGCATCGAGCGATGCAACGGGGCTGCAAGTCCATTCAGGCTGGTAAGTCGCTGCTGCTTCATTCATGGCGCACTCCCTGTTGGTGTGATTCCAATATAGAAGTGGCACCAAAAACAGAGAGTCAGCGGGCGAGACAAGCTCGTGTGGGGCTTGGTGCAGCGGGGGCTGTAATAGAAAAGCGGCCACCGGGGCCGCTTTTGTCTGTCAGGCTTGTCAGTTCAACGCATCGAACTGGCGGTGGTCGCCGTGCCCAACCGCTCCTGCGCCTGCGTGACATGGTTGCTGCAAATCATCCAGAACGCGATCATCTGGGCGACGATCAAGGCTCCCAAACCGCCCCACATCAGCTTGTTGCGATGCGAGTCTGCGGTCTTCTGGCGGGCTTGGGGCAGCATTGTCTGGTCTCCTGTTGATATGAGGTCGATCCTAAAGATGGCCTGGTGCCGTGCATATACAGTGGAGGCCGATTGCTGACGTAGGACAACAGGAAGTGACGACCATTCTCAACGCGCGCGAAACGGCGGCGCAGCTGCCGTGGACAGCCCTCGTGGCGCAAATTCGCGCTGTCCTGAGCGACCCTGCGGTGCACGTGCCCGAACGCCTCGTGCAGCCCTTGCCCGGCGGCGGGAGCCTGTTCGTGATGCCGGCCCACGACAACGAATTCGCGATCACCAAGTTGATCACCTTCACACCCGCCAATGCAGGCAGCACCCGCCCCACCATCCAGGGCGATGTCGTCGTTTTCTCGGTCGCGACGGGCGAGCGTTGCCTGGTGATGGACGGGCCTGCCGTGACGGCAAGGCGAACTGCGGCCGTGTCGCTGCTGGCGGCCCAGGCGTTTGCGCCGCGCAAGGACGGGCCACTGCTCGTGGTGGGCGCGGGCACCCAGGGTCGCGCCCATCTGGACGCGTTCATGCACGGTCTCTCGATCGGCGAAGTGCTCATCGCTTCGCGCACCGAAGGCAGTGCGCAGGCGCTGGCCGTCTATGCGCGATCCATCGGCCTGAAGGCCAGCGTCACGACCGATGCCAATGCGGCGCTTGCGGACTGCCCGCTGGTGGTCACCTGCACGCCGGCCAGCGGTGTGGTGCTCGAGGCTACACCGCGCAGCGATACGTTCATCGCCGCCGTGGGCTCTTTCACACCGCAGATGGTGGAACTTGGGCCAGACCTGTGCCGTCACTTCGCGCAAAACGGCAGCATCGTCGTGGATACGCCCGATGCCGTGCATGAGGCGGGGGACCTGTTGCAGGCGGGCCTGGACGTGGCATTGTTTCCCGCGCTGAAGGACCTGATCGGCAAAGGCCTGCCGCCCAAGGGGCCGGTGCTGTTCAAGAGCTGCGGATGGGCCGGCTGGGATCTGGCGGCGGCTCGCACGGCCAACTGATCGCCCAGCCAATTGACCGCTCAGGATGACACGTACCGGGCCTGCCGCCCGGCCACTGCTAGCATTGCACGTCTGTTCATCACACGGCCAATCCCATGCCTCCCAACAATGCAGTCGCCCCCAGTGCCCTGATCGGCTGGCATTCCATGTTCATGGGGGTTGCGCTGCTGGCGTCCGCGCGGTCCAAGGATCACCGCACACGCAACGGCGCCTGCATCGTGACACCTGATCACCGGATCATCGGCGTGGGCTACAACGGTCTGCCGCGTGGCTGCGACGACCAGGACCCGATCTACTGGGCCGACGACGACGACGACCCCTTTCACTCGCGTCACAGCTACGTCGTTCACGCCGAGATCAACGCCACACTCAATTGCGTCGTGCTGCCGCTGACCAACGCCACGATCTACACCACGCAGTTCCCCTGCCCCCGGTGCGCGCAGGCCATCATCCAGGCGGGCATCCGGCGCGTGGTGTACCTGCGTGAGAAGCAGCATCACGCGAGCGCCAATGCGGCGGCGATGAAGATGTTCGCAGCCAGCGGCGTGGCCTGCGAGGCGCTGGAGGCGGTCGATGCCGGGGCGAACGAGTGGTCGACGCGGCTGGGCTCGTATATCACCAGCGAGAGGGCGAGCGAAGACGACGTCTAGGAGCTACGGCGAACCGGCAATATGCGCCCGTGTCACCACCCGGTCGTCACCCAGAACAATCAGCGAGAACAGCAGCTCATCCAGGCTGCTCGCCTGTGAAGTCTTGCGTGCGAGAAGCGGGGTGGCTCCGGGGTCCAGGACAATGAAGTCGGCCTCGCAGCCCGGCTGGAGGTTGCCGATCACGCCACCCAGCCCCAGGGCCTGCGCGGCGCCTGCCGTGTGCTGCCACCAGAGGTTTTGCGGAGACAGCGACACGCCCGGTTTGGTCTGACCCTCGCGCCCCACGTAGTACGCAGCCATCATGGTGTGAAACGGGCTGAAGCTGGTGCCACCGCCGACGTCGCTGGCCAGGCCATGCTTGAAGCCCACGCGCCGGGCGCCTTCGTAGTCGAAGAAGCCGCTGCCCAGAAACAGGTTGCTCGTCGGGCTCACCGCCGCTGCCGCGCCGGTCGAACGCATCAGTGCCCGGTCGTCATCGTCGAAGTGAATGCAGTGCGCGTAAATCGCGCGGTCGCGCAGCAGGCCGAACTGTTCATACACCGACAGGTAGCTGCGCGATTGGGGAAACAGCTCGCGCACCCACTTCACTTCATCCAGGTTCTCGGCGACATGCGACTGAATCCACACATCCGGGTACCTGGCGGCCAGTTCGCCGGCACCCTGGAGCTGCGCCTGGGTACAGCTGGGCACAAATCGCGGCGTGATGGCATACCCGAGCCGGTCACGACCATGCCAGCGCTGGATGAGTGTTTCGGTGTCGATGAGGGACTGCTCGGTCTCGTCACGCACCCCGTCGGGCGAATGCCGGTCTTGCAGTACCTTGCCTGCGACAAGCCGCATCCCCCGCCGCTGCGCTTCGCGCATCAGCGCATTGACCGACGCCGGATGCGAAGTCGCGAACGCAAGCACGCTCGTCACGCCGTGACGCAGCAACTCATCGATGAAGAACACCGCACGTTCATCGGAGTACGCCTCATCCGAAAAGCGCGACTCATGCGGAAAGGTGTAGTTCTCCAGCCAGGGCAGGAGCCCCGCTGCGGGCGAGCCGATCACATCGGTCTGCGGAAAATGAATGTGCAGGTCGATGAAGCCCGGCGCGATGATGTGGCCGGGAAGGTGCTCTACCGTCACGCCAGCGTAGCTGGACGCCAGATCGGCATAGGGGCCGACCGCCCGCACCACCTGACGGCCCTGCGCATCGGGCCCGACCACCAGCAGGGCGTCGGCGTCATAGATCGCGCCGCCGTCATCGGCAAACCTCAGGACCGCAGCGCGCCAGGCTCTCATCGGGCTATTTTGCAATCTTTCCCTGCACGCCGGATACGAGATAGTTCATGGAGAGTATTTGTTCGTCCGATAGTGACTGGCCGCGCGCCACGATGCCCCTGCCTTCGTTATCGGCGATCGGGCCCGCAAAGGGCTGGAGCTTGCCGGAAGCAATGTCCTTTTGCCGAGCCAAAACCTCACGCTGCACTGCGGGTGGTACGCGCGGCCCGAAGTCGCCGATCCGAATCATTGCCTGCTTCACACCACCCCACACCGTGCCTGGCTTCCAGCTGCCATCGAGCACCGCCTGCGTGCGCCGGGTGTAGTAGTCGCCCCAGTGGTGCGTGACTGCGGCGATCTGCGCATCGGGTCCTGCCTTTCGCATGTCCGAGTGATAGGCCACTGCCATCTTGCCGCGTTCCTGCGCTGCCACCATGACCGCACTGGAGCCGGTATGGAAAGCCATCACGTCGGCGTCCTGGTTCATGAGTGCCATGGCTGCGTCGCGCTCTTTCGCGGGATCGAACCACACGTTGAGCCAGACCACCCTGACCTGCGCCTTGGGGTTCACCGAGCGCATGCCCAGCGTGAAGGCATTGATGCCCTGCAGAACTTCGGGGATGGGAAAGCCCGCGACATAACCGGCGACACCGGTCTTGGTCATGCGTCCGGCGACGATACCGGCGAGGTAGCGGCCTTCGTAGTAGCGGGCGTTGGCTGCTGCCACATTCGGCGCAGTCTTGTACCCGGTGATCGACTCGAACCGGACATCCGGGAAGTCCCTGGCCACCTTGAGCGTGGGCTCCATATAGCCAAAGCTCGGCGTGAAGATCAGCTTGTGGCCTGTCTGGGCGAGGTCCCGGATCACGCGTTCGGCGTCAGCGCCCTCCGGGACGTTTTCGACAAAGGTGGTTTTGACTCTGGCGCCCAGCGCGGCCTCAACCGCCTTGCGGCCGTCGTCGTGCTGGCGCACCCAGCCGGTTTCGGTCACCGGCGCGACATACACGAAGCCCACCTTCAGCGGTTCGGCCGCCATGGCTGCTGGCAAAAGTGCGGGGAGTAAAGATAAACAGGCGGCCGCGACTGCGGCTGCGAGGTTTTTGTGCATGGTGGTCCTCTACATGGCCCCGGGGTTAAAAATGAAATCGCCACTGGGGGCACAGTGGCGAAGCGGGTATTTTAAGTCACGGCACCATGCTGGATTGGTGCGCCCATCGTGGGGGGCTCAACTGCAAGGGCCGGTACTGCACCTGCGCCCACTGGTCTTTCATGTCACGGTAGCGGTCGCTGAAGACCAGACCGCTCTGCCCGGTCTGGTAGATGAACTGCGACCGCTCCGGATCAGCCAGGTCGAAAATCGTACGCATGCTGGCCGCATGCCGGTTGGCAAACGGGGTCTTGGTGTCATTGGCCCAGTACTGACCGACGTTGACCGTCCACGGATCACCTGAAGTAGGCACAGACACGTCGAAATAAGTCGCGAGCGACGTCACATTGCCAAAGGGCCGGTGCGCCGACAGCGCCGGATGCGCCCGGCCCCAGCGCCAGGCCGCCACCTCGTTGCCCTGCGCCGCGGCGATGCGGTCCAGCGCGCGGCCCAGGGCGCGCGACGATTGTTCCGCGCAGCCCACGGGTGCGCACCAGAACTTGCCCACCTCCGGATCCAGCAGCATCAGTTCGAGCGCAGCGCGAAATGTGCGCTTTCCGTAGAGCGCCTTGAACTTCGCCTCGCCGATTCGCGGGATGACCAGGCCGCGAGTCAGCTCGTCGGCCCAGTACGCAAAGATCAGCGGCGCGGCGAGCTCGGCGCGCATGTTGCCGTCGAACACCCTGAACTGGTCCATCGCCGCAGGCGCCAGCGGATGGGTGCTGGTGGTCGACTTGAAGAACGGCAGCAATTTCAGCGTGGCCGGCGACAGCGTGTCGGCCTGGACATCGCGCATGGTCTGGGCCGTATGCCTGTTTTGCGCGCCGAGCAAGGTCTCGATCCGGTCGAAGCGCTCAGGCGTTGCCCAGTCTGCGCCCATGAACCGGGGAAAGTCCGCCGGGTGGATGCGCTGGTTCGCGGTCGCATGCCACCCCCTGGCTTCGATGGCCGCATGATCTACGCGCGGGTTCTCGCTGGCTGCGATCCAGCCTGTCCAGTCGTATTTCGCGTCCCATCCGGGTGCGGGCGCCATGCCGCGCAGGTCGTTGCCTTCGCCGCGCACCGGCACGCGGCCCACGGCCTGGTAGGCCGTCTTGCCGGCCGTGTCGGCAGCCACCAGGTTCTGCATCGGTGAGTGGTAGTTGGCGTAAGCCGCAAGCAATTCGTCCACGGTCTGAGCGGTGTTGCCCTCGATGCCAGCCGCCAGGGTCTGGTTTTCCGGATCGAGCGCAGACCAGCGCAGGGCCAGCGCGAACTTGCGCGTGTCCAGCACGTTGGCATACCCCGCGTTGGCATCGCTCATGACCGGACCGTGCCGGGTGGTTCGCACCACGAGCTTCTCGTCGGGCTGGCCCTTCACGCGTATCGTTTCCTCACGTGACTCGAACTGCGCCCAACCGGTCGGGGTTCGATACTGGTTTGGGTTGTCGGGGTTGATCTGTTCCAGGTACAGATCCTGCACATCGGGCCCGGTATTGGTCACACCCCACGAGACGCCGGCGGTGCGTCCCAGCACCACCGATGGCAGCCCGGGAAACGTGGCACCGATCGCATCGACCGGCTTGCCGCCCGCTTGCGCCGCAGGTGCCTTCAGGCGTGCGAAATACCAGATCGCGGGCGCCGACAGGCCCAGATGCGGATCGTTCGCCAGCAGCGGCTTGCCGGTCTGTGTACGCGAGCCGTGCACCACCCAGTTGTTGGATCCGATGCCCTCCAGATGCCCCAGTCCCTGCGTCCATCGGTCCAGATCCGGCATCGAGGCCACCAGCGACGAAGAAGCGGTGCCCTGGGGTGCCACCGCTTCCGCCGTCTTTGCATCGATCGGCCGGTAAACACCCAGGCCCTTGTAAAGCGCAGCCAGGTCCACCGACGTTGCCGGCGCTTCGCCGGGGTAAGGCGGCATGAGCTGCCAGAGCTGCGCGGTGTCCAGCCGCTGCAGGGCCGAGAATCGCGCGAATTCGGTGCCCCAGTTGCCGCCCAGGTCCAGCGCCATCATGATCGCCCAACCCAGGCTGTCCTGCGGCTTCCATTCGCCAGGTCGGGTGCGCAGCAGATGGAACTCGGGCGGCAGCGCCTGCGAACTCGTCGCATGAAAACTGTTGATGCCACCAACGTAGGCTTTCACCAGTTCCTGGGTCTGCGGGGCCATGCGCTCCCATTGCGCCTGCGCGGCCCGCAAAATGCCCAGCTTGCGCATCGTGCGGTCGGTCTCCAGGGTCGGCTGGCCGAAAAGCTCGCTCAACTGCCCATGCATCACCCGCCGGTTGAATTCGAGTTGCCAGCCGCGCTCCTGGGCGTGCACATAACCAAGCGCGAAGTAGGCATCGGCCAGGCTCTGCGCCTCGATGTGCGTGACATCGGCTTCATCGCGCCTGACCTGGACGGGCGCCTTCAGGCCCTGCGCCGTAATCTGCCCATCGAGCGTCGGATGCGCGCGCCAGACATACGCTGCGGCAACCAGCGCCGCCAGCAAGGCGAGCGCAACGATTCCCAGCAACGTGAGCTTCAACACGCGCATGGCTGTCTCCTTGGATTCGAAATCCGGATGCTATTCGAAAGCGTCGAACGTTGCGTCGAGCATGTCCGCATACCGGCGCTTGTGCGCATCATCAATGAAGCTCGCATCAAAACTGTTTCGGGCGAGCTGCCAGGCGTGCTGCGCGTCGAGACCGGTGGCCGCGAAGGTCTGCAGGAAGTTGTCGTTCATGTACCCGCCGAAGTAGGCAGGATCGTCGGAGTTCACCGTCGCGACCAGACCTGCATCGAGCAGCTCGCGCAGGTTGTGCTGTTCCAGCTGCGGAAATACGCATAGCTTCAGGTTCGACAAAGGGCAGACCGTGAGCGGAATGCGGTCCTGCGCCAGGCGCCGCATCAGCGCGGCATCCTTGGTGGACTGCACGCCATGGTCGATGCGCTCGACCTTCAGCACATCGAGCGCTGCCCAGACATATTCCGGTGGACCCTCCTCCCCCGCATGCGCAACCAGATGCAAGCCCAGTTCGCGGCACCTGGCAAACACCTTCGCAAACTTCTCGGGCGGATGACCCATTTCGCTCGAATCCAGTCCGACGCCGATGAACTTGTCGCGGTAGGGCAGTGCCGCTTCCAGCGTTTCAAATGCCTCCTGCTCGCTCAGGTGGCGAAGGAAACAAAGGATCAGGGACGCATCGACGCCCAGCGCTTCCTTCGCTTCGGTGCAGGCGCGATGCAGGCCGTTGATGACGACGCCCATCTCGACGCCGCGTGCCGTGTGCGTTTGCGGATCGAAAAAAATCTCGGCATGCACGACATGGTCCGCGGCCGCGCGCTGCAGGTAGGCCCAGGCCATGTCGTGAAAGTCTGCTTCCTTGAGCAGCACGCTTGCGCCGGCGTAATAGATGTCGAGAAAGCTTTGCAGGTTGCTGAACGCGTAAGCGCGCCGCAGCTCCTCGACGCTTGCGTAAGGAATGGACACGCGGTTGCGCGCGGCCATCGCAAAAATCAGTTCGGGCTCGAGCGAACCCTCGATATGGATGTGAAGCTCCGCCTTGGGCATGCGGCGCAAAAGCTCCGGCAGCCGCGCGGCAGGAACATTCCAGGCTCTGGTTGACGCCACGCCAGCCCCTTACTGCAAATCGCGATCGCGAATCTGGCTGAAACCGTTGCCGTTGTAGGCATTTCCATAGAACACGTTGTCGCCATAGCTGGAGAAACCACCACCGGCGCGGGTGACGCCCTGCGTATTGAAGAGCAGCGATGTGCCCTTGAGAGCGACATCGCCGCGTTCGTTCAGGATGCCCGTGCCGTTGCTGCGCAGCACGCTCCGATCGACCATGACCATGGACCCCTGCGACTCGTTGTGGAGCCCGGTCGTCGAGCCCGTGATCGAAACATTGCGGATATCGACCCGCGCCCTTTGGGCGGTATGCCCCAGCTGCACCCCAGTGGCGTAGCGATGGATATCGAGGTTTTCAAGCACGAGCCAGCCGCCATTGACGTAACTGACGCCGATGGCCGAATTTCCCGCCCCCTCCAGAACCAGATGACGAAGCACCACCCTGTCGTTCTGGCCCGCATTGATCGTGATGCCGTTACCCCCGGACGTCAGAATGCCCGCCATGCCGGGGCCGCCACCGCCGTCGATGGTGATCGCCTTGTTGATGCTCACGGCGCCGTAGCCGCCGGGGTCCAGCACATTGATGACGCCACCGCCGGCGGTCTTGCTGATCGCGCCGGCAAAGGTCTTGCAGGGCGCGGTGCGCGAACACGGGTTGGCGTCATCGCCCACACCGGACACCCAGGTACGGACGGCTTGCGCATGCGCCCCCGATGCGGCGCCCAGCGCGAGCGCAAGGCCAACGATGGAAAACAACTGCCGGATCGAGTGACGCATGGGTCTCTTTCGTGGGTTGGATTACTTCTTGGCGCCGGGCACCTTGCCCTCGACGCCCTTGACATACACGCTCAGGCCGCCAAGGAACTTGTCATCAGCCACCGCATCCTTGGCGATCAGTTCCTTGCCGGTGTTGTCGGTGATCGGGCCCTTCCAGATCTGGAAGGTGCCGTCCTTCAGGCCGGCCTTGATCTCGTCGATGCGCTTTTTGGTGTCGTCCGGCACGTCGGCTGCGATCGAGACCATGTCGATTGCGCCTTCCTTCACGCCCCACCAGACCTGACCCGTCGTCCACTTGCCTTCGAGCGCGTCGCGGGTGGCTTTGACGTAGTACGGCGTCCAGTTGATGATGGCCGAGCCGAGGTGGGCCTTGGGACCATAGGCGGTCATGTCGCTGTCCCAGCCGAAGGCGCGCTTGCCCATTTTTTCAGCGGTCTGCAGCACGGCCGACGAATCGGTGTTCTGGAACAGCACGTCAGCGCCGCCGTTGATGAGGGCCGTGGCCGCTTCGGTTTCCTTGGACAGGTTGAACCACTCGTTGACCCAGACCACCTTGGTCTTGATCTTCGGGTTGACCGACTGCGCACCTAGCGTGAAGCTGTTGATGTTGCGCACGACTTCGGGAATCGGCACCGAGCCCACCACGCCCAGCGTGTTGTTCTTGGTCATCTTGCCCGCGATCACGCCGGCCATGTAGGCGCCTTCGTAAGTGCGGCTGTCATAGGTGCGCAGGTTCTCGGTCGTCTTGTAGCCGGTGGCGTGCTCGAACTTCACGTCCTTGTGATCGGCAGCGACCTTGAGCATCGGCTCCATGTAGCCGAAGGTCGTGCCGAAGATCAGCTTGTTGCCCTGGCCGACCATGTCGCGAATCACGCGCTCTGCGTCAGCCGACTCGGGAACCTTCTCCACGAAGCTGGTGATGACCTTGTCGCCGAATTCCTTTTCGATGGCCTTGCGTCCGTTGTCATGCGCGAAGGTCCAGCCGCCATCACCCACCGGGCCGACATAGGCAAAAGCGATCTTCAGCGGGTCGGGCTTGGGCGCTGGAGCCGGCGCCGCTGCAGCCGGTGCGGGCGCAGGTGCTGGCGGCGGTGGCGGCTCGGTCTTGCTGCAGGCCGCAAGGCCGGCAACCAGCGCCGTCAGGGCGGCGGCCTTGAACATCGAACGCTTCTTCAGGTCAGTCATTGGTAGTCCTTCTCCGGGGAGGTATGGCAGAAACAATCGGCGCAAAACGGTGATTATGAGCCGGGATAAAACGGTTTTCCAAGCGACGCGGGCATGTTGGCCCGGATCCATGCGGGGTTACGCGAAATCAGTGCCAGCACCACGATCGTCGCGAGGTAAGGCAGCATGGTGAGGAACTGGCTGGGCACTTCGACGCCCGACGCCTGGAAGTGGAACTGCAGCATCGTCACGCCGCCAAACAGGTACGCACCCAGAAGGACGCGCGCGGGCCGCCAGGTGGCAAACGTCGTCAGCGCAAGCGCGATCCAGCCTTTGCCGGCTGCAATGCCTTCGACCCACAGCGGCGTATAGATGATGACCAGGTAAGAGCCTGCCAGTCCGCAAAGTGCGCCGCCCGCAATCACCGCCAGCAAGCGGATGCGGCGCACCGGATAGCCCAGTGCATGCGCCGACTCCGGCGATTCGCCAACCGACCGCAGCACCAGGCCGGTGCGCGACCTGTAGAGAAACCAGATCAGCCAGGCCACCAGCGCGATCGCGAAATACACCATCGGATGCTGCCTGAAGAGCGCGGGGCCGATCAGCGGAATATCGCCCAGCACCGGAATCGAGAAATGCGGACGCTCGGGCAGCTTTTCCTGCACGTATTTGATGCCGGCGAACGCCGAGAATCCCGCGCCGAAGAGACTGAGTGCCAGACCCGTCGCGTACTGGTTCGTGTTGAGCCAGATCACCAGTACGCCGAAGATCGCGGCGAGCAAGGCGCCCGCCCCCATTCCCGCGGCGAAGCCGAGCCAGTCACTGCCCGTGTGGACCACGGTCACGAAACCGGCGAGCGCCGCGCACAGCAGCATGCCCTCGGCGCCGAGATTGACGATGCCCGCCTTCTCGTTGATAAGAAGCCCCAGCGCCGCGATGGCCAGCACGGTTCCGGCGTTGAGCATGGCTGCAAACAGCAGCGAATACGCTTCCATCAGTGCGCCTCCTTCATGACGGGTGTTGCCCTGAACCGCACGCGATAGACGATCAGGGTGTCGCAGGCCAGCAGCGTGAACAAAAGCAATCCCTGAAACACACCGGTCAGCGATTTGGGCAGCCCCAGGCGCGATTGCGCCAGTTCGCCGCCGATATAGAACATGCTCATCAGGATGGCCGAAAACACCATGCCCACCGGATGCAGACGCCCCACGAAGGCGACGATGATCGCGGCGAAGCCATAGCCCGCCGGGACATAGGGCGTGAGCTGGCCGATCGGTCCCGCGACTTCAAGCGCGCCCGCAAGTCCTGCCGCACCGCCCGAGGTGAGCAAGGCCACCCACAGCGCCTTGCGCGATGAGAAACCCGCGTAACGTGCCGCCGCTGGAGCAAGCCCGCCGACCTGCTGCGCAAAGCCGGCGCGGGTCCTGAACAGGAATATCCACAGCGCCACTGCGCCCACCACCGCGATGATCAGGCCGATGCTCACGCGCGAGCCCTGCATCAGCCGGGGAATCTGCGTCACCGAGGCGAAGGTCGCCGTCTGCGGAAAGTTGTAGCCGCCCGGGTCTTTCCAGGGGCCGAACACGAGGTACGCCAGCACCTGGTCGGCCACGTAAACGAGCATGAGGCTCACCAGGATTTCGTTGGCGTTGAAGCGGTCTCGCAGCAGCGCGGTGATCGCCGCCCATGCCATCCCGCCCACGATCCCGGCAGCGATGATCGCAACCACGATCCAGCGGCTGGTGTCCTTGTCCGCAAGCAGGGCCACGCCGCCTGCGACAACCGCCCCGATGATGAACTGGCCTTCCGCCCCGATGTTCCAGACATTGGACCGGAAACAGACGGCCAGCCCGAGCGCAATGATCAGAAGCGGCGTCGCCTTCACCATCAGCTCGCCGAGGGCGTAGGGCGTGCGGATGGGCTCCCAGAAGAACACCTGCAGGCTGCTCACCGGGTCCTTGCCCAGCGCGGTGAACAGGATCACGCCGATGACCACGGTAATCACCAGCGCCAGCAGTGGCGAGCCGATGCTCCACAAGCGCGACGGTTCCGGGCGGGGTTCGAGCTTAAGCATGCTGGCCCACCGGTTCGGACGCATCACCCGTTCGCCCTGCAGACCCACCCGTTCGCCCTGAGATTGTCGAAGGGCCCTCACCATCCCACAACCCGCTCATCCACTCTCCAATCTGCAACACCGTCGCCTGGGCCCGGGCAATCGAAGGCGACAGCCTGCCCTTGGCGATGACATGCAGGCGGTCGCTGATCTCAAACAGCTCTTCCAGCTCTTCGCTCACGACGAGCACTGCGCATCCTGCATCGCGCAGGGCAAGGATCTCGCCGCGAATCTGCGCCGCCGCGCCGACATCCACACCCCAGGTCGGCTGCGACACGATCAGCAGTTTCGGATTGGCATCGATCTCGCGGCCCACGATGAATTTTTGCAGATTGCCGCCGGACAGCGACCGGGCCGCGGCATCCGGACCGCCTGCCTTCACGTTGAAACGGGCGATGACATTTGCTGCCTGTTGCTGCAAGGCCCTGACGTTGATCCATCCGGAACGCGAGATGGCCTCGGTACGCGTGAGCATCAGGTTTTGCGCGAGCCCGAGCGTCGGCACGGCCCCCCGACCCAGGCGTTCTTCGGGGACGAAGTGAACGCCGAGCGCCCGGCGCTTCGCAGGACCCAGCCTACCGGCCGCCTTGCCAAATACCTGGACGGCATCGGCCCTGGCGCGCGGGTCCTCGCCGGAAAGCGCATAGAGCAATTCTTTTTGTCCGTTGCCCGACACGCCCGCAATGCCCACAACTTCGCCGGCACGCACATCCAGGTTCACGCCAACCAGATCGACACCGAACTGATCTTCGCGTGCCAGATCGAGACCGCTCACCCGCAGCACCACCTCGCCCGCCGCCCGATCGACGTGTTCGAGCGCAGGCGGCTGCGCACCGATCATCAGGCGGCTGAGCGACGCATTGCTTTCTTCCTGGGGATTGCAAACGCCCGTGACCTTGCCGCCGCGCAGCACCGTGCAGGCGTTGCACAGTTCGCGGATCTCGTGAAGCTTGTGGCTGATGTACAGGATGCTGCAGCCTTCGCTGGCCAGCTGCTTGAGCACCACAAAGAGCTTCTCGACCGCTTGCGGCGTCAGCACCGAGGTCGGCTCATCCAGGATCAGCAGCTTCGGATTGGTGAGCAGCGCGCGGATGATCTCGACGCGCTGCATTTCGCCGACCGACAGCGTGTGCACCGGCCGCGCTGGATCGATATCCAGTCCGTACTGCGCCGCCTTGGCCGTGATGCTGCTCGCGACTTCGGCCAGCGAAAGGCGCTTGTCCAGCCCCAGCCAGACGTTTTGCGCCACGGTCAGCGTATCGAACAGGCTGAAGTGCTGGAACACCATGCTGATGCCCAGGGCGCGCGCTTCCTGCGGGTTGCGGATGTGCACCGGCTGGCCGTTCCAAAGCACGCTGCCCTCGTCGGGCTTAACCGAGCCATAGATGATCTTCATCAGCGTGGACTTGCCCGCGCCGTTTTCGCCCAGCACCGCGTGCGTCTCGCCAGGCTGCACGGCGAGTGAGACGTCGCTGTTGGCGACGACCGCGGGATAGCGCTTGGTAATGTGGGCCAGCTGGAGGCGGGGCACCTCAGCCGCCCTGATTTGCATGGCTGTCATTGCGCCTCCCCATTGCACTGGCCGCTTCCTTCACCTGGCCGCGCAGCCACTGGGCCGAGGCCGAGGGGTGGCTGCGTTCGTGCCACAGCTGGTAGTAGGTCAATGGCGCAAATGTGATCGGGCATTCGAGGATTCTCACCGGCAATCGGTTTGTGAAACGTTCGCAGTACTGCCGGCCGGTGGTCAGCACCAGCAAGCTCGATGCCACCATGGCCGGGATTAGCCCGAAATGCGCGCAGCGCGCCGTGATGTTGCGCACCAGCCCCTGCGATTCCAGGTATTCGTCAATCACTCCTTTTGCACCGGGATGGGTGGGGGTGGGCGCGATGTGTTCCGCCTCCAGCCAGCTTTCGGTCGTCCAAGGTTTGCGTGTGGCGGGATGATCGCTGGCCACCAGGCACACCACGTCATCGGAGAAGAGCTTGCCCAGGTGCAGGTCCGGCGGCGGCTGGCTCCAGTTTCCGATCACCACGTCGAGCTCGCCCTGCGCCAGGTGCGCCTGGTAGTCCGAATCGCCCGAGAGCGGATGGATCTCGACGTGGCACAGCGGCGCACGCGACTTGATCTGCGAAACCAGCTGCGGCAGGAACTGCGGGTTGAGATAGTCGCTGGCGGCCACCCGGAAGGTGTGCGATGAGCTCTGCGGATCGAATCCACGTGCGCCGGAAAACATCATCTCGGCGGCACGCAGGATACTGGCGCTGGGCTCGACCATGCGAAGCGCGGCATCGGTGGGGACCATGCCGGCGCCCGAACGCACCAGCAGGGGATCGCCGGCAAGCTCGCGCAGCCGTTTCAGTGCGGCCGACACGGCCGGCTGGTGCATATCCAGGCGGATGGCGGCGCGCGAGACACTGCGTTCGGTCAGCACGGTGTGAAGGACCCTGATCAAATGTAGGTCGATCTTGTCGAAAAGCGCCTGGTCTCTCATACGGTGGCCCGCATTCTTCTCATATAGCCGCCGTTATGGCGACAGGGCCGCCGCTGCCTAATCTCAAGAACTTCTCAAGCATCTTTTGACCGCATCTTTGGACCATACTGATTTCATGCAAGGAAAGACGATCCGTTTCATGCGCAGCGGCAAGCTGGTGTCGCTGGGCAATGTACCACCCGAGCGCACGCTGCTGGAAGTGCTGCGCGAGGACCTGGGCTGCACCGGCACCAAGGAAGGTTGCGGCGAAGGCGACTGCGGAGCCTGCACGGTCGTGCTGGGGCAGGCCGATGGCGGCGCCATCAGTTACCGCGCCATCAACAGCTGCATCCGCCTGGCGCATTCGGTCGATGGCATGGCCCTGTGGACGGTGGAAGACCTCGTCAGCGACGACGGGTCGCTGCATCCGGCGCAGGAGGCCATGGTGGCGTGCCACGGTTCGCAATGCGGCTTTTGCACGCCGGGCTTCGTGATGAGCCTGTTCGGCATGTACCAGAACCACGTCTGCCGCGGCCGGCCCATTACGCGCGAACTCGCCCAGGAAGAGCTGTCGGGCAATCTGTGCCGCTGCACCGGCTACCGGCCGATCTTCGATGCTGCGCAGGCCATGCACAACCTGCCGGGCCCGCGCGTGGATGAACCTGCGCTGCTGGCCCAGTTGCGCGCGATTGGCCCGCAGCCATCGGGCGGTTATCTTCAACCAGCCAGCCTGCAATCGCTGCTGTCGCTTCGCGCAGACAACCCATCGGCTCAGCTGGTCGCGGGTTGCACCGATGTCGGCTTGTGGGTGACCAAGCTGCACCGGCAGTTCGACCAGGTGCTGGACGTCACCCGGGTGGATGAATTGCGGCGCATCGAGGTCTTCGACCATCACATCGCCATTGGCGCGGCAGTTCCCCTGCAGGATGCATTCCAGGCGCTGATCGCCGATCGGCCACAGCTGAAGACTTTTGCCAGCCGCTTTGCAGGCCTGCCGATCCGCAATTCCGGAACGCTGGGCGGCAACGTGGCCAACGGATCGCCAATTGGCGATTCGATGCCCCTGCTGATTGCGCTGGGCGCGCATGTCGTGCTGATGAGCGTGCGCGGGCACCGCGACATGCCCATCGAGGATTTCTACACCGGCTATCGCAAGAACGTGCTGGGCGCGGACGAAGTGCTGGCGTGGATCAAGGTGCCCAGGCCCCGGGCCGGTGAGTTCCTGCGTGCCTACAAGATTTCCAAACGGTTTGACGATGACATCTCGGCGGTGTGCCTTGCGGTAAACATGACGCTTTCAGATGGCCAGGTCGAGCGCATCTCGATCGGTGCCGGCGGCGTGGCTGCGACACCGGTGCGCGCGGCGACGACCGAGGGCGCGCTTCGCGGCAAGCGCTGGACCGCCGAAGCCGCGGCTCTTGCGTCGGCCTCGTTGCGGGACGAATTCCAGCCCATCACCGACATGCGCGCCTCGGCCGCCTATCGCAGCGACGTGCTCGGCAACCTGATGCGGCGCTTCTGGCTGGAAAGCCAGGGCACGACGCGCATCAACCTGGAAGACATCAGCGTACTGCCCGGTGATGCGGAGGTATCTGCATGAACCGGCGCGAACACGAATTCACCGCCGCTACCGGGGGCGGACCGGGTGGCGCAGCCGATGCAGGCGAGCGCAATATTGCGCCTGCCACCGAGTCACCGCACGCGCCAGCCACACCAGGTCCTGCGAGTGGCGTCTCCCGTCCGCATGAGAGCGCGCGGGCCCAGGTTGCGGGCAGCGCGACCTACATCGACGACATCCCGGAGATCAAAGGCACCCTGCACGCGGCACCGGTCATGTCCGATGTTGCGCACGGCCTGCTGCGCGGAGTCGATGCGCGTGCGGCATTGCAGATGCCCGGTGTGCGGGGTGTCGTCCTGGCCAGCGACATCCCCGGCGACGGCACGCTGGCGACCTTTGTTCACGACGAGCCGGTGCTTGCAAGGGACAAGGTCGAGCACGTCGGACAGGTTGTGGCGCTGGTGGTGGCCGATACGGTGATGCAGGCCCGCCGCGCCGCGCGCAAGGTGGTTCTCGACATTGCGCCCCTGCCCGCCATTTTTTCGCCACGCGATGCGCATGCGGCAAAAAGCTATGTGCTGCCCCCGGTGACCGTCCGGCGCGGCAATGCCCGCGCGGCGATGAAACAGGCGAGGCACACGCTGACCGGCCAGCTGGAAGTCGGTGGCCAGGAACATTTTTATCTCGAAGGCCAAGTGGCCTATGCGCTGCCGCTGGAGCAGGACCAGTGGTGGATTCATTCGAGCACGCAACACCCCGGCGAGGTTCAGCACTGGGTTGCGCATGCGCTGGGGCTTGAGAACAACGCCGTCACCGTGGCGTGCAGGCGCATGGGCGGGGGCTTCGGCGGCAAAGAGACGCAGGCCGGGCATGTCGCGGTCTGGGCTGCGCTGGCAGCCAGCAAATTCAAGCGGCCGGTCAAGATGCGGCTGGACCGCGACGACGACTTCCTCATCACCGGCAAGCGGCATCCATTCGCGTACGACTACACGGTGGGTTTTGACGACCAGGGCCTGGTCACGGCCTTCCAGCTCACCATGCTGGTCAACTGCGGCTTCTCGGCGGATCTTTCGGGCCCTGTGGCCGACCGCGCGATTTTTCACACGGACAACGCGTACTTTCTCGCCGATGTGGAAATCGTCTCCTATCGCTGCAAGACCCACACGCAAAGCCACACAGCATTTCGCGGCTTCGGCGGCCCGCAAGGCGTGATCGTGATCGAGACCATCCTGGGTGATATTGCGCGCGCGCTGGGTCTCGATGCGCTCGATGTGCGGATGCGCAACCTGTACCGCGCTTCGACAGGCGCAGGGCAAACGGATGGGGGTTCAGGCCGAGACACCACGCACTACGGCATGAAGGTCGAGGACAACATCCTTGAGCCCCTGATGACGCAGCTGGAGCAGACGTCGTCGTACCGCGCGCGCCGGGCCGCCATCGAAAGCTGGAACGCGTCCAGCCCCATCATCAAGCGGGGCATCTCGATCACGCCGGTGAAGTTCGGCATCAGCTTCACGGCCACCTTCTTCAACCAGGCCGGCGCATTGGTGCATGTGTACACCGATGGCAGCG
>JAZKFD010000106.1:0-21842 GCA_040386635.1 Pseudomonadota bacterium | reverse complement strand
CTAGTGTACTTGGCGGAGTGGACGGGACTCGAACCCGCGACCCCCGGCGTGACAGTCCGTAAAATGACAAAACTGCACCAACTTAGTGCGACGGCCTGAGACGCTATGAGTCCATCGATTCACCTTCAAGTTATTGTTTATAAAAGACTTTATCGTCTCGCACTGCCTTAATTGATCTGAGGTTGAATTTTTCAAGCGCGTGCAAAGTGTTCCCAGGGTGTTCCCACGGAACCCGTTTTTGAGCTATTCTGCTCCCATATTGCCGGGGGTCGCGGATCGACGCCGGGGCGTGTGAACAACTGCCCGACCAGCCCTTGCGACCCCCTTCACCAGGAAGCACAGGATGGCTCACTTTCAATTGACAGATCGGGCGGTCAAGACCGCCAAAGCAACAGACAAAGAACGCCTGATGGCCGACGGTGGCGGGTTGTTCCTGCGTGTCCTGCCAACTGGCTACAAGTCTTGGATGCTGGTCTACGGCTTCAACGGCAAGCGCCAGAAACTGGCCTTGGGCAACGCCGCCGACGTGTCGCTCGCCAAGGCTCGCGAAGCCGCCTCCGAGGAGCGCGCCCGCATCGCCTCCGGCGCCGACCCGCGTGTGGCGATGATGGAGCGCGAGGCCGAGCAGGCCGCTCAGCGCGAGGCTCTCATCGCCGCGGAGATCCAGCGCAAACGCGAGGCGTCCACCTTGAACGACCTGTTCGATGCCTGGCTCGAGAACGGCGTGCAGCGCTCCGACGGCAACGCCGAACTGCGTCGCACGTTCGATAAGGACATCCTGTCCCGCCTCGGCAACAAGCCGGTGCGCGGCATCACCGACGTTGAGCTGCGCGACGCGCTGCGCAAGGTCGGTCGCAGCCGTGGCCGTGGGCGTACGGCTGAACGCATGCTGTCCGAAATCAGGCAAATGTACCGCTGGGCGATCAAGCGGCAGCCCTGGAAAGCACTGCTCAGCGAGGGCAACCCGGCCGAGCTGGTCGAGACCAAGCAGGTGGTGCCCAATGGCTACGAACCCGTCATCCGCGAACGTGTCCTCAAGCCCGCCGAAATCCGCGAGTTGCGCGACATCTTCGACGCCACGTTTGCGCAGTACGAAATGGCGGAGAACCGGCGCAGCGCCGATCGCCCGCTGCAGCGCGAAACGCAACTGGCCTTGTGGCTCTGCCTCGGCACGGCCTGCCGCATCGGTGAGCTGCTGATGGCCCGATGGGAGCACATCGACCTCGAAGCCGGCACCTGGTTCGTTCCGCGAGAGAACACCAAGACGCGCGTGGACTGGCAGGTCTACCTGTCGGACTTCGCACTGCGTCACTTCAAGGAACTGCATGGACTCACCGGCGAAGGTGAAGGCAAAAGCGAGTGGTGCTTCCCCGCTCGCCAGAAAGAGGGGCACATCGACGTCAAGACCGTTTCCAAGCAGGTCGGCGACAGACAGATGCGCTTCAAGAACCGCAAGCCGCTCAAGAACCGCCGAAACGACGACACGCTGGTGCTGTCCAAAGGCGAGAACGGGGAATGGACCCCGCATGATCTGCGCCGCACCGCGGCCACGATGATGCAGGCGCTCGGCGTCAGCCTGGATGTCATCGACCGGTGCCAGAACCACGTCATGCCAGGCAGCAAGGTGCGCAGGCACTACCTTCACCACGACTACGCCGACGAGAAACGCGAAGCGTGGCGCAAGCTGGGCGAGCGGCTCGATGCAGCCCTGCTCGACGGCTGACGCGTGCCTCGCTTCAGGGAGCCCGTTGCCGCCCTCCCCTCCTCTGGCGATGCTTGCATCTCATCGGCGGTCATCATGCGGCGCGCGGGGTGCGCGGTAGCCCCCGGGATCGTTGATCCACGCCTGGAGCGCGGCCGGCGTCCAGCCGCAGGCCCGGCCACCCAAGTGCACCGGTGGCGGAAATATCCCGTCGGCGATCCGCCGATAGACCGTGGCGCGGCTCAATGCGGTGATACGCATCACGTCGGCGATTCGGAAGAACGCCGGCGCAGCGGTAATCAGGTGTGGGACACCAGCGCCGGACTTCCGGGGATCATCTGATTCATTGGTAGACAAGCTGCACACTCCTGAGAACATCAGGGCAGCAGATTGCCCGGCAGCGCCGCCGAAAACGACTCATCCTGGCGTAGTGCAGCGTAAATGCGCTCACTCGCTGGCGTAAAACCAATCCATCCGTGTCCGACCCCGTCGTGGGCTTAGCGCGCTAAGAGCCACCTTGGATCGCGGTTCCCGAATCGAGCAACGTGCAACTCTTCCTGACCGTCGTCGTACGCGCAAGCCAGGCCAGACGCGGGCGCAGAGGGCACCAGCGCGCCACATATCACTATGAAGGGGGCCGAATCTCAAGCTTTCGATTTGCCTACGCTTTTGCTGAGGCCAGTGCCGTCCTTGGCCGCCGAAAAGGACGAGTTCGCGTCGCGTAGACTCTACGGATGAGCTCATCAGTAACTCCAAGCGGCGCTCAGTTGTTGGCCAAGAGCCAGAAAGCTTCAAAGCTTCGGCATTAGAGCGGGAGCTGTGGGAGGAAGTCAAAGGTCGGCACCCGGGCCAGCCAGACCATGACGCCAAACTGTGGCAAGAGGGAGGAAGCCGCGAAGACTGTGCAGCGCTTAGCCAAACTGCTTCGGGACTAAAAGGACTAGCTGCGCTTGTCGGAACGCGGTGTCCTACGAACGTATCGACCTCGTCCTACATAAAACTCAGCTGTTAAACATTTAATGTGCGTGCGATGCACAACGCTGGTCCAGTCGATTCGGTCCTGCTCTACCCCACTGGCGCCACTGACAGTCCAGCGGAAAGCGAGCCTCTAAATTGCATAACAGAGGCTGACATGGATCACAACCGAACCAACGAATACGACCGCAATGACACTTGGGATGAACCAAGTGACACGGGCGCGTCCAAGGATTCGACGTGGGGTAGCAGGTCAGGGGCAGGTGCGGCAAGCGCCTTGCAGTCCCTCAAGCAAATTGAAGGCAACCGCGCCAAGACGCAACCCTCTGAGGCCGAGCACCCGCAAGCTAACGACGGAAACGCCGACCGTTTGCAGGCGCTCTAGCGGCTAGCTTTTTGTCTTGCCAGCTTTTCAATCAAGCTCTTTAGGCCTTCACCACTGACCCCGCTCTTGTCGCTCTCAGGCGCGGTGTGTGCTTCAAGCAAGCTCTCCACTACCTGCAGTTCCTCGCCGGCCGCAACGACTTCATGCTCGGCTTTTTGAGTTAAGGTGTGAGCACTCTGAATTTCGTTGGTGTCTCCACGGGGAATCGCTTTTTCGAGCTTTCTATTGGCCGACTTCAACTCGCCTTCTGCGTTGGCGACTTTCTCTCGCGCTCGCTGCGCCTTGCGGTGTGCGACTTCTGCAAGAGAATCCGGGGAGAGTGCCATGAGCAGATTATCCGGCACTGCTGGGCCGGGGGGCGTTACCGAACCTTCTGCGCGCCTTTCTAGTCTTGCCTGGATGAGCTAAGGGCGCACTCACATGGGATGTGCAGTCTAGAATCTCGGCCATGCTTTTGGAGCCCATGCTGAACCGACTGAACGCGGCCAACACGCTTCCCGAGAAGATCGGTGTGGGGAAGGCCGCACATCGGAGGCCTCGATCACGGCCCCCAGGCGCTTGGCGGTGGCGATGGCCTGAAGCCCCGCGACGCCCATACCGAGGATGACGACGTGCGCGGCCTTCACAATGCCCGCGGCCGCTCATCAGCACGGGAAGAAGCGCTGATACGAATTGGCCGCCAGCATCACGGCCTTGTAGCCCGCGATGTTGGCCTGCGAGGAAAGCACGTCCATGCTCTGGGCACGGGTCGTGCGCGGCGCCGCTTCCAGCGCGAAGCCCGTGAGGCCCGCGCCGGCCAGCCGCTGCAGGCCGTCGGCATCGAACGGGTTGAGCATGCCCACCACTGTCGTGCCGGGCCGCATCAGCGCCACCTCGTTGTGGAACACGTTGTGCACCTTCAGCACGATCTCGCAGCCGAAGGTGCCCGCGGCGTCAGTGATCTCGCAGCCTGCCGCGATGTACGCGTCGTCGGAGACGCTGGCGGCCAGGCCCGCGCCGGACTGGACGCGCAAGGTGTGCCCTTGCGCCTTCAATTTCTTGGCCGTCTCGGGGTGACGGCAACACGGGTTTCACCCGCCGTGGTTTCGGCGGGAACGCCAATCTGCATGAAATTCTCCTGATCGTCGCCGACCCGCATCGCGAGTGAAAGTGCTAATTGCGGCTCTGACTATGGTGTTTCGAACCGCTTGGCATAGACGCCTTCGCGCTGCCAACCGACTTCGACGAAAGCTGCCTCGCGCTTGCCCTTGATCGAAGGGAACGCCACGATGACGACCACCAGCAGCGCCGCGGCCAGCAGCCCGGCGAACTGCGGGCGCCTGACCAGCACGCTCAGTCATCGCGATAGCAAAAACGATCGGCGACGTTTTCTTCCATTTTCGGGCCGAGAATGAACCCGAGCAGCAAGGGCGGGGTTCGGCTCCGAGTTTGATGAAGATGTAACCACTGTCGACTCGCAGACTCGCATGCGTAGCCGCAGCAGTTTGCGCAGCTGGTCTCCGCGGAGATTGACAACTTTGCGGTGCTGGCCGCGCGGAAATCGCACCAGCCTTCCCTGACGTCGCCGGCCGCGTGTAAATCAATCATACGCGGCATCCGAATTATCCGAATCCTTGCTGTAGCACGCAGATTACCGCCGAACGCTGGCAAACGCGCGAAGTGCTTTTCAATCTCCTCATCCTGACGTCCCGCGTCTTGGATTTCATTCGTGATCGGAGTTAAATTCCTCCCGCCTTTATTGGTGAAGTGCGGTGACTTCATAAACTTGCATTTCATGCGAAGCGGGACGACCTCCCGACCAGATGAAGCGAGTTCTCCATCACATGTGGGAGGGCAACCAAGTCGCCAGGGGCGGCCAGACGTAGATCAACCAAGCCAGGAACAGAATGAGGATCCAATAAGGCGTGACGCCGCGGAAGATCTCGCGGACCGTGACCGCCGCATCCGGCACCGCAGCCTTCACCACGAACACGCTCATGCCGAACGGTGGCGTCAGCACCCCAGCCTCTATAACGAGAATGCCGATCAGGGCGAACACGATGGGATCGAAGCCGAAGGATATGGCGATAGGCCAGAAGATGGGAACCGTCAACAGCATGATCGAGATGCTGTCGATCATGCAGCCGAGCACGAACCAAACTACAACCATGAACAACATGGTGCCGACTGGTCCCAGGCCCCAGGATTGGAGCACGGCCTGCACTTCCTGCGGCAGACCGTTGAGCGCCACGAGCTTGCTGAACATCATTGCAGTAAGCAGCAGCAGCATGATTGGTGTGACGGTGCGTCCGGCAACGATAAAAGCATCGCGGATTCCCGCCCAGCGCATGCCTTTCATCCAAGCCACTCCCAAAGCCCCCACCAGCCCGACGGCACTGCCTTCGGTCGGGGTGAAAAAGCCGAACCAAATCCCACCGAGCGTGAGCGCGATTAGCACGCCGACTCCGGCGGCGCCCGCCGCTGCGCCCCCCCCCACTGGTTCGACTACAGCATCGGACTCGGGTGCCGCTTCCGGCCGCAGCTTGGCGTAAGCGGCGCAGTACACCGCATAGAGTGAGGCCAGCAACAGCCCGGGGAGCACACCGGCTGCAAACAGCTTGCCCACGGACTGCTCGGTGAGGATCGCCCAAACGATCATGAAGACGGAAGGCGGAATCAGCAGTCCTAGCACCGAGCTGCCGGCGATGCAGCCGGTTGCAAAACTGCGGCTGTAGTTGTTGGCCCGCATCACCGGATACGCCACATGGCTGAAAGCCGCGGCCGCAGCCACGCCCACGCCGGTCACCGCGGCGAATACGGCATTGCCTGCGACAGTCGCGACCGCCAGCCGCCCGGGCACGCCCTTGAGGCGCCGGTTTACGACATTGAACAAGTCACCCGCTGCGCCGCAATGGGCGATCAGCATCCCCATAACAGTGAAACAGGGGATCACAACGAAGTTGTAATCCTTGATGCCACTGATAGCGGTCTGGCCGACCAGGTCCATGGCCGGCCAGACGCCGTTAAGCGCAACGTACAGTCCGAAAAGCGCACTGCCAGCGAACGCGAACACGACCGGCACCCCGGCGAGGACGAACACAATCAGCACCACAATGGCAGCCCAGGTTTCGATGAACATAGTGATCTTTCAGTGTTCCGGCGGGGCCAACGACTCGTCCTGCCCTCGCATTGCTCTAACCGCTGTCGTGGCGCATACCGCCGCGGCCAGCACCCATAACAGCAGCGTGCCGAACCGCAGCGGCCAAGCCGGCAGGCGGAACGCGTCGTTGCCGTAGAACTCTCCGCTTTTCCAGCCTGAGAGAGCCGGCTCCCACGCCGCCAACACGAATGTGACGAAAATTGCGGTCCCTATCGTCCAAGCGAGGGCAGACAGGGAATGGCGGACGGCTGCGGGCACGCGCTCGAGAAAGAAAGTCACACGTAGCAGCTTGCCCTCACGGATGGCGTGCGGCGCCTGCATGAATGTGAGCAGCACCAGGCCCGCGCCGGTCAGTTCCGCCGTACCGGCAAATGGGCGATTAAAAAGCAGCCTGCCTATGACGTCGAAGCAGATGACGCCCACGACGGCCGCTAGGAAGACGGCGCCGATCGCGTGCAGCCCCAGCAGCAGCCGGTCGATCCAGGAGTTCATAGGAGATCCTTCTTCAAATTGGTGATGAACCATGCAGTCATCGCGACCACCGCCATTACGCAGGTGACAGATACCGCTGCCTCGTGGCTGCGCATCGGCAGGACGCCAGCCAGCCAGGCGGCGGCGCCGCCTATGCTCATATGCACGGTTCCGATGCCCGCTGTTGCCATGCCCGCTTGTTGCGGGAGGTCTTCCAGCACTAGCGCAAACGCGGACGGGAAGACGATGCCATGGCCGATCGCATAAATGCTCAGTGCCACGATCCACAGCAGCAAACTAGGCAACATCAAAGTGCAGGCGATAATGGCCACGCCGAGGACCGCCACCGCCAAGCCGATTGAAAAGAGCATGCTGCTGTTGGTGCCGGTACGACCTTTTGCCCAGTAGTTACCGAGCGCGAAGCCAAGATAGCTCACACCCAGCACCAGAGCTGCTGTGCCCGCCCCCGCCGAGCTTGACTGGCGAAGTGCTTCAGGGCCCACGGCCGCAAATATGAAGAAAGGCGAGGCAATGGCGGCGAAAGCCAGGGTTGTGCGGCGCGCTTTTCTGTGGCGACAAAAGTCAAGCCAAGCCTTGCGTGTCGGAGCCCTTGTGGCTGCCGGCCGCGTTTCCACCTGGGTTCGCCACGCGGCCACCACAGCAAACGAGACAAACACAGCCAACACGATCATGGGCGCGCGCCAGCCCGCCACGGCGGACAAGCTCCAGGCGACTGCGGGCGTTAGTGCCGGCGCCAGCGCAAACACGAGCGCCAGCATAGCCATCGCCCGCTGCAACGCGGCGCCGCCGTAGCTGTCGCGCAAGCAGGCGCGTGGAACCACGAGAGCGGCGGCCAAACCCAGGCCAGTAATGAAGCGGCCGAGCAGCAATTGCAGCGTGCCGCCGGCAATGGCCGACAGCAGCGCGCCGGCTACTGCCAGTACGAGTCCGCCGATAAGGGCAGGGCGGCGGCCCCAGCGGTCGGCCGCGTCGCCGGAGGCAGGCTGCCCGAGGCCGAGCCCAAGCGCAAACGCCGCAACCAGTCCGCCTTGCTGACCAGCGTCGAGCGATGATCCATCCGCGAAGACCGGTTGAAGACCGACACCGAGGTTCAGGCCGAGCGGAGCAAGGCTGGCCACGACGGCCAGGTAGGCCATGGGCGGCGGCATTGCCACTGCACTGAATATGCTGGATTGGCTTCGCGCGTCCATGAACGGTCCGGCGCTCAGAGCGGGTACTCGATCGGAAACTTGTAGCCTGCTTCGCTGAGGAACCGGATGTAGGTCTTGAGCACCTGCGAAGCCGGTTGGCCCTTCGCATCGAGCTCCCTGGCAGCTTTGGACGGCAGGTCCTTGACCAGCTCGGCCCAGCGGCGCTTCTCCGTCGCCGCGAGCACTGTCACCTTCACGCCGCCCTCATGGGCCCGGGCCTCAATGTCCTGATCCCGTTGCTTACTGATGGTCGCCACCTTGTCAGCGGCCTCTTGAGCCACCTCGTCGATGATGGAAACCACCTCCTTGGGTAGCTTGGCTCGAGTCTGAGTGTTCATGAAAGCCACCAAAGTGCTGTATGAGCCGAAGCCGGCCTTGGTGAAGTGCTTGGCCACCTCGCGCAGCTTGAATGCCTCCAAGCCTGAAATGAAGAAAAGGCTGCCATCGGCCAAGCCGTTCTGCATTGCCTGGTAGTGCTCGCCAATGCCCAGCGTCACCGGAACAGCGCCAGTTGGAATGAAGAGCGGAGCGTTAGTGCCGGCCATGGCGATGCGCCTACCCTTTAAGTCATCCATTCGGTTCACTTGGAAGTTTGTGGCGAAGCCATAGGCCTCCGTTACCATCTGGGCCAGGACGTACGCGTTGTACTGCTTGACGCTTTCCTGAAGCGCCGGCACTTCCTTGAGCATACGGTTCGCCACCTTTTGCTGCAGCACCGGGTCGTCAGAGGTGAACGGCATGTAGGCGCTGTAGTTCAATAGTCCCGCGCGGGCCTGCTCAAAGCCAATAGGCGAAAGACCGATGTCCAATGATCCTTTCTGCACCGCTTCTAGCGCGCCGTCGACCTTGGCGACGCTCCCACCCCAGGCCTTGATGAAACGAATGTCGTGGCCCGTTTTGGTCTTAACGCGCTTGATCACCTCTTCGGTGAAAAAAGTGTCGTACACGTGCACGTAAGTCAGCCCGGGCGTGTGCCCACCGCCCATGCGCAAGGTATAGCTATCAGCGTTCGCTGAGACGGCTGCGAAGGCGATTGCAGAAGCGGCGAGGATCGGGATCAGTTTCATAAGGTCTCCAGGAACTATGTTTCGTACTTATTCGAAAGCCACATCGAGCAACATGCTTTCGTAGCTGTCTGTATTCAGCAGGTGCGGGTAGTGCCCGCCGGTCGACAGGCGCACGTGGCGCGCCCCAAGGTAGCGCCCGCGTAGCCGGTCTCGCGCCGCGGGCGGGATCAGAGGGTCGTCCGCGCAGTCAAGTACGACGACGTTCCGGTCGTCCAGCGGCAAAGGAGGGCAAGCCTGAGCGCTAGTGACACCAATGAGGCGGGAATACAGATTCTCCGGAGACTGGCGCTCGGCCAGCATCAGCTTCTGAAGCTGCTGCAAAGGGGAGACCGGCGCAGCCTGCACCCGATGAAGCCAGGCAGCGTGCAGTTCCTTCGCGGGGGTGCTGGCGACCAACTTTTGGTCAAACAACGGATTGTCGGAAAGGTCACTCGAATCGGTGAAGCCATTGCCGATCACCAGCTTGAGCACGTGCTCCGGAAAGCGCGACGCAAAGAACTGCGCCCAGTACGCCGCAAACGAAGACCCGACCAGTACGCTGGGCGGGAGGACCAAGTGCTCGAACACTCTGCTGAGCCCTGCTGAAAGCTGCAGCGGATCCGCCACGGCAGGGTACGTAATTGCGATCAGTCGCAGGCGCTCGCCGAGCGAGAGCAGCGTTCGAACAAACATGGCGCCATCGCCCACGGAGCCAGGCATCAGCACAACCGTGGGTCCTGAGCCCGCCGTGTCCAACCAGCGCCACGAGTGCCCGTCCACCGAAAGGGACGACCAGCTGTAGCGACTTTCCAGCTTATCGACAAGGTCGCGCATGACTCAGTACGTTCCGTCGGCGCCTAAGAGCCCTTCGGCAACAAGCTTAGCCTGGGCCTCTGGCGAGAATTCTGCTTCTGGTGCGTCACCACCAATGACGAACAGTAACCAATGGCTTTTGCCAGGCTCGTCGAAGGTAATGTTCTCGAAACGGCGCTGCACGCCAGGGGGGAACGAAATGACGTCAAATGGAACCAGATCGAACTGCTCGACTTTGTTATCCACCTCCCACGAGCACCGCCACGTGCCAGTCATGGGCATGAACGTCTCGTTCGTATCGTGGTTGTGCATCATGGGCCCTTTGCCCGGCGTGGTTTCGCAAAAGCCGAGGTTGAAACCTTCACTAATCTTGATGTGCGCGTGCGCTGCAGCCTGGTCACCTACAGGCGAGACGACAGCGGCGCCGTCGCTTTTGGCGGGTGGCTGGAAACCGATGATGTTGTAAAGCGTGCGAGTCGCGCTGGGGTGCCGGCTATCGGGTAGCCCACCGTCATAGCCCTCAATCTCGCTAAACAGAGCGACGCGCTTACGCATCTCCTCGCGGGTGACGCGGATTGTGGGGATCTTAGATGCCATTTTAGAGGACTCCATTGTTAAGTGTGTATGCTCCGGGCGCGGATCGGGACGATCTGAGCTGCTAGGCGGAAAACCTGCTGTCAAAGCAAGTGGCTAACCAAGCCAAGCGAGGCGCTTCGTCGTACGGGGTGTCTGCGTGACCTTCTGGAACTGCAGCAATTACATTGCGGAAAGTTCGCCGGGGCAATTCGCTGCACCGATAGCCACTATCGAATTGGAGGGCCCCTGCGCCTTTTGCGAGACTAGCGTCGACGCGGTTTGTGGCGCTCGGTTTGTGGCGCTGGATGCGCTTCGCGGGAGCCCACGTCTTGCCCTCTCCAGCGCAGCCGCCCCTGAGCTGGTGAAAATTTCAAGAGGCGTGGGTCACCCAAGCAGCAGCCTTCAACCCGGCTTGATCGACGCGACCCGAGCCTGGGATCCGGTCCGCGTCACTCGGGATGACGTCGGGCTGGCTGCTGTGGGAGATACGTGAACCCGGCATGCATGGGTGCAACAGCGTCACTCAGAAGCTGTGACCAGGGGGGAACTGCAGGTTTCAATTACGAGTTCCCGGAACCAGCGCTGCAGGGGATGACTGTGCGTCCGATCGTGCCACATCATTTCGATTTTAAAGGGCCGCAAGGGCAGGCTCGGCGCGAACACCTCTATGTCGAGAAAGCGCGCGAACCGGCGTGCTACTTTTTCGGGCAGAGTAGCAAGCAGATCGCTTTGCTCAACGATGAAGGGCACGCCCAAAAAAGTCGGCTTGGACAGGACGACGCGACGGCTCTTTCCTTCCCTTTCAAGTGCCTGGTCAACCAAAGCGTTGTACATCGTTGCCTCGCCCGGCTCGATCGTCACGTGGCCGTGCATGCAGAAACTCTCAAGGTTCGACCCTTCCTTGAGAACGGGATGGCCGCGTCGGGCGATACCCACCAAGCGATCTGAGAACAGCGGCCGCACCCTGAGGCTTGGCGGCGGCTCTGGGAAATACGAGAGTGCCAAGTCAAGTTCGCCACTGCTAAAAACCTCCGCAAGCCTGCGAGGGTTGGGGCCCAGGATCCGTAACGTCACGCCCGGCGCGCGCTGGGCCACCTGCTGCACCAAAAGCGGCATGACAACAAAATCGATGTAGTCGGTGACGATCATGGTTAGCGTATCGCGGGCTTGCGCCGGATCGAATGCTTGCGGTTCATTCAACAGGCTATCGATCTCGCGCAGCGCTTGCTCCACCCGAGGGCCAAGTTCTCGTGCCTTGGCCGTCAAGGCAAGGCCGGCGCCCGCCTTCACGAGCAGCGGATCGTTAAAGGCGCCACGCAATTTAGCCAGTGCAAGGCTCATGGAGGACTGGCTCATATCCAAACGCGCCGCAGCGCGAGAGACGTGGCTCTCCCGAATCAGCGCATCAAGCGCGACAAGGAGGTTCAGGTCAATCTCGCGAAGTTTCACGGGATTATTGCTGCGCTGCAGCAGGTCATTCTGAATAGTGGATATCTGCCCAGCGAATTGAAATGGGAGCGGCTAAACATTCTAATGATTGAACAGGTGGCGACTAGAGGCCGCAACCGAGACAACCCTCATACCAGCCCTTCATTTAGCTAACATCGATCAACCAGGAGACTGCATTGATCAAACTGACCCACGTAGTAGCTGCGGCCGCAATGCTCGCCGCTACCCAAGCACCCGCTGCCGACGTGACCTTGCGCATAGGCGCTGGCCACCCGCCAGTTGGATTCGCCTATGTTCAAGCAGCTGACAGCTACTTCATTCCTGAAGTGACTCGGCTAGCGGCAAGCAAGGGGCACAACGTGCGATTCATCAAGGCATGGGCTGGCACCGTTGCGAAGGTGGATGGTGTCATCGAGGCCGTCGAAAAGGGCGTGCTGGATATCGGCCTTTCGAACCCTTCATTCGAACCGTCCCGGGCTCCCTTGCTGAATATCTCCTTCTATGCACCGTTCGTGTCGCCAGACCCTCAATTGATGCAGAAGGTGGCGATGCGCCTACTCAAGGAGGCACCGGGCCTTCAAGACAGTATGCGTCCATACGGCATACACATCCTACAGCTGAGCACTCTTGAAAATTATGGCGTTCTCAGTAACTATTCCATCAAGGCCCTGGGAGATCTTCGCGGCCGCAAAATCGGCGTGGCCGGCGCCAACAGCACGTTGTATGCAGCGGCCGGTTCCGTGCCGGTGACGATGCCCGCGCCTGAGGCCTATACGTCCATCAAGAACGGCCTCATTGACGGCCAAGTGTTCTTCGCTTCGGGGTTTGAATCTTTCAAGCTCAACGAGGTCGCCAAGCATTTTGTTAGAACTGGGCAAGGCTCCTACGTAGGCAGCGCAATGCTTATGAACATTTCTACACGCAGCAAATTGCCGTCCGACCTGGTTCAGGTCATCGACCAAGTAGCCGAAGCCACTTCTCGCCGGATCGCTGAGATCAACGTCGAGCGGGAGAGTACCGCTGAGGTTAAGGCCAAGGTCTCGGGTGTTACGGTGTCGGAACTTCCTCGGTCTGACCTGGCGAAGTGGATGGCGTCCATCCGCGAGGCTCCGCAAAACCACGCGCGTGAGCTTGACGCTAAAGGTCTGAAGGGTACGGACACGTTTGCCGCGTACTTCAGGCTGATCAAGGACGCAGGCTATCAAATGCCTGTGACCTACTCGGGATTTTGACATCACGACAAACTTCAAAGGAATACAAGATGACACAACGTCTACAAGGAAAAGTAGCGCTTATCTCCGGCGGTGCAAGTGGGATCGGCGCGGCCTGCGCCAAGATCTTCGTTGCAGAAGGTGCACGCGTGGTCGTCGGGGATATTGATCACGTGCGAGGTGAGGCTCTCGCAAATGAGATCAACCGCTCGTCTGACCGCGAAAGTGCAGTTTTCACAAAGTTGGACGTTACCCAATCTGGCCAGTGGATGGCGGCCGTCGAGCTTGCTGAATCACGCTTTGGTGGTTTGAACGTCCTGGTGTCTAACGCGGGGGTTTGTTCAATGGAGGGCTTGCTTTCAGAGTCAGAGGCAACGTGGGACCGCGTGATCGCCGTGAACCAGACAGGAATGTGGAATGGCATGAGGGCTGCAGTCCCGGCGATGAAGCGCGCAGGCCATGGTTCGATCGTAAACATTTCATCAATCTGGGGAATGGTGGGTGTGGCCGGCGCCACGGCGTATCAAGGCACGAAAGGCGCGGTAGTCCTGCTAACTAAAGCAGCGGCGGCTGAACTGGCGCCTGATGGGATTCGGGCCAATGCTATCCTCCCCGGGATCGTCGATACCCCGTTCTTGGCAGTTCTAACGGCCGAGCAACGTGCTGGTATTGCGGGACTCAGCCTCATGAAGCGCGAAGGTACTCCGAACGAAATCGCCAATGCGGCGTTGTTCCTCGCCTCTGATGAGGCGAGCTATGTGACCGGAGCCGAATTAGTCGTGGATGGCGGCTATACCACCTGCTGAGGACGAGCATGATCACAATCGTTGCTCATATGGAGTGCCCACGGGGCACGGAAGACGAATTCATCAGCGCCGCAAAGTGGTTCATCGAAGCTACTCGAAGCGAGCCGGGGTGTCTGGAGTTTAAGCTCCACCGGAGGATCGATGATCCCACTCGTTTTGTCTGGTACGAGAACTTTGCCGATCAAGCGGCTGTCGATCACCATGTCGCTTCTGCGCACGTTGCGCGATGGTTCCACCTCGTCAACAGGCTCGGGGCGAAAAATGACTATGCTCTGTACCAACTCATCGAGACGCAGCTATGAGCGCCGAACGCAAGGTCATCTTGATCACGGGAGGTGCGAAGGGTATCGGCCGAGCCTTGAGCGAGGCAGCCGCAAGCGCCGGATATGCTGTGGTCGTCAACTACCGCACCAGCAAGGAGGCGGCGGAGGAATTGGTCGCCGGCATCCGCTCTCGGGGGGGCGAGTCTATCTGCGTCGCCGGGGACGTCACGCTTGTCGAGGACGTCAACAGGTTAGTCTCGACCACGCTAGAAAACTTTGGCCAAATCGACTGTCTGATCAACAACGCTGGTGTAGCTGACATACGAGCCCAGGCGGAGGCCGACGAGCGTCACTTCGACGACATGTTGCGCGCTAACGTAAAAACTGCGTTTCTGATGAGTCAGGCAGTTATCGTTGAAATGACGAAGCGCGCCAAGGGCGGTCGGTTGGTCTTCCTGTCGTCCTTAGCGACACGGACGGGCGGCGTGGTATCCCCCGCTTACGCCGCTTCCAAGGCCGCGCTGGAAGGTCTGATGCATTACTACGCCACTTACTTGCTTAGTCATCGCATAACCGCGAATGCGATCGCCCCAGGCTTGGTGGAAAGTGACATGACGAATGGGATGCAGCTCCCACCATTGAGTCAACTGCCGTTGGGTAGACTGGGCCGAGCAGATGAAATGTGGCCGGCGCTGCGAATGATCCTTGAGACCGAATACATGACTGGCCAGACAATTCATCTGAGTGCCGGCCGCTACATGACCTGACCAATTTAAATCGCCGCACAGACATCATGATCTGCATCCTTCTTCGTGGGGAGCGCAATGCACCGATTGCGCCATCCGCGTTTCGGATGGGAGCTGCTTCAATTCAGCCAGGCGCGGCGCTCGTTCGTTCGTTCGCTAAAAGGCGGTTCAGGGGAGGCTCGGGCATCTTGTAGCGCCACGGCCATCTAACTATCCCTACTCGTTCCACGACACACTGAGCGACTCAATTTCATTGCTCTGAAAGTTCAGGGACGCAATGTCGAAGCCGACCTTGAAGTCCCTGATGTGCTTTTCCATCCAAGTAGACGCGTCGAGCGCGTTGCCGATCTTCAGCGCATCGAGTATGGCCCGATGCGCCCTCAGCAGGCGCGAGGATGCTTCGGGCACCCGAGAGAGCACCGCTTCGAAGGCTGGATAGAACAGCCTGGCCATCGGCTCGCGCGTGAGCACCAGCACCCGGTTGTGCACGCCGCGGGCAATCAAAGAGTGGAACTCGACGTCGAGCAACGCCAAGGCCACGGGATCTTTCAGGTTCTGCGACGTTCTGTCGAGATTCGACTCGAGTGCCTCTGCATCACCGTCAACAAAAAGGACTCGGGTGTCTTCGCCAGATACGGCGCATCGGTCAGTGAATGGCTGGACGGGCCCTTCAACTACACCATTAAGGGCGAGCGCGCCATCATCGACCCCTCACATCGGGCGATGACGATCAACGCTCGCGATGCAACACCATCCCCGCGTGATACAGGATGCCCTCGCGGAATTCACCGTCGGCGGTGAAGCCCGTGTCATCCCAATAGTCGATGTGATTGCCAGTGACCAGGTAGCGGCCCTGGTAGGCGCTCTTCGTCTTGCCTCGGGCTTCGTCATAGCGGTCGTTTGGCAGCAGATCGTGCCGAATGTAGCCGTCCCGGGTGACCCACATGCCTACGTACGGATGAGTCGGCACGTCGGACTCGGCTTCGGTGGCGGTAACCATGCTTTTCTCCTTGGTTAGATTCGAACTGGGAGCGGACTGCGGGCTGTCGGCCCATGACGCTATGAGGCTCAGGGAAGCCATCGCCAGCGCCGCTGCAACCGTCAGGCTGTATGTGGTGAGATAGCGGTTCATGGCGATCTCGCGGATCAGGCGGCAATGTCGGTCGTGACGGACATCGAGGCGTGGGCTGCGATCTCCCCCCGGCGACGCTCGAATGCTTCAGTGGCGTAGGTCACCGCGTCCGAGCCGGCGAGGAAGTGCATCGGAGGCTGCGCCATTCCTGCGAGTTGGACCAACACTTGCCCCAGCTTTGCCGGATCGCCCGGCTGCTGATGGTTGTAGCTCTCGTAGTCCGCGCGCGGCTGGCCTGTGGTGTCGTAGTCAGCGACCTTGTGGGTACCGTAGCGAACGGACGACTGGTCGAGAAAGTCCGTGCGGAAGAAGCCGGGCTCAACGACCGTGACACGAATGTTGAACCTTGCTACCTCCAGAGCCAGCGACTCGGAGAATCCCTCGACCGCAAACTTCGCCGCGCAGTAGACGGCCGATGCTTCAAAGCCCATGAACCCGCCAATAGAGGCCAGGTTCATGATGTGGCCGTCACGTTGCGCTCGCATCTGCGGCAGGACGGCCCGCGTGACGTGCATCATCCCGAACACATTGGTGTGAAACTGCTGCTCGATGGCGGCGCTAGGCACTTCCTCGAATAGACCTAACTGTCCGAAGCCAGCGTTGTTGACCAGCACGTCGATGCGGCCGAATCGCGCGACAGCCGCTACTACCGCAGCGGTTGCCTGCTCCTCGCGACTGACGTCAAGTGGAAGGCAAAGCACCTTGTCGCCATACGGTGCAAACACCGCCGACAATTGTGCGACGTTGCGGCCCGTAGCCACTACCATGTTGCCGGCCGCAATGGCAGCGCGGGCAACATCTGCGCCGATGCCGCGACCTGCGCCGGTGATAAACCAAATTTTGTTCATGCCAGATTCCTTGCTGAAGAGTTAATGAGGGAGAGGTATTCGAGTCTGGGGGTCGGCCAGAAAACTCAGTGAGACTTGCCTGATTCCGCAGACTTGTGCCGCGTACAACTTCACGAGGCGTGGAGGGTAGGCACAGTGCTGCTTGGCACCATCCCCCTAAGAACCTGACGTGCACCTTCTGACGCATCCGCCCCACGCACGGACCACTGCCTTGGTAGAGTCAACAGGTTGCATAACAGTAGGGCGTTCTTAACACAAACCGCGAAGACCGTCGGCGACCAGCCAGACACTTGATAATTCCCTGGTAGGCGCGCTCACGCACCAAACGCCTCGCAATAGCGACCGCTCGAAAGCAACTCGTGCCGAATGTTGCCTTCTGCGGTCACCCACATGCCAAGAAAAGGGTGGGAAGCGTGGATCTCGTTCATTTGTAGTCACCCAATTTTCCCAAGAACTTTTCGATGGCTTCGGGCTTTACGACCGCCGCATAGTTCAGTTCATGATGAATTTTCCAGGTGCCTGCAGCGCATTTCCAGCCAAGCTGTGAGCGTCCGTCAAATGCAATGACCTTGCCATCGAGCCCCTCGATACGGCCAACCATTCCGAGAGTGGTCGATGCAACCTTGTCGCCAACGAGCGCGTCGTTTGCGTCGGTCAGACCATGGACTATGGATCGCGCTGCATTCTGCAGATTCTCCCAGTTTGCGCCGTAACGAGACGCATCTCGAAAGAGCTGGGTTCCTGGTGCGAAATTATCGAAGAAAACGCCACGCGGGCTGGTCAGGTCGTAGAAGCCACTGAATTTTTGCGAAAATACAAACTTGGGGTCGCCTTCGTGACGTTCCCATCCTTGCATCAGCCAGTCTTTGTGAAGTGCCAGTGGAGCCTTTTCTCCAGTTTGAGGGCACGACTGAGCGGATGCGGCAGCGGTTCCGGAGATGAGGGCAATGGCCAAACCAGCAGCAACTGAAATTTTGAGGGAGTTCACAAATGTCCTATTTGGAAGTGAATGAATTTGGGTCTTGTGCAATCACCGGTCGGTGCATGCAACGGGACGAAGTCTAAAATTTCGAGTTCATCGGCGGTAGCCGGTACCGGCTAACCAAGCTGGTTAGCAGGAAGCGACAATGGGAATCGACCTCAATTTATTGCCCCTGTTCATCGCTGTATCTGAAGAGAAAAGCTTTGCGTCCGCGGCAATCCGGCTGGGCGTCACACGGTCTGCCGTGAGCCAAGGCATCAGACGCTTGGAAGACAGCTGCAAGATTGCCCTTGTCACCCGCACAACGCGCAGCGTTCGACTGACCGAGGCAGGTCAGCGTTTGTTGGAGATGATTTCCCGACCCATCGTAGACGTACAGGTTGCGCTGGAGGGGGTCAGTGGCGAAGCAAACAGCCATAGTGTGCTCCGCATCGCAGCGACTTCGATCGCAGAGTCGTTCCTGTCTGGCCCGCTCATAGCGTCTTTTATTGCCAAACACCCAAGAATTACACTTGATATCACAGTGACCGACGAGATATTCGATATTGTTGCAGGAGGGTTCGACGCCGGCGTGCGACTTGGTGAAGTAATCGAGCAAGATATGGTCGCAGTCGCCCTTACCGGGGAGCAGCAAGAGGCAGTGGTCGCTACCAGGGAATATTTTGAACAGAATGGTGTTCCAAAGCATCCGCGTGAATTGATAAACCACCGATGCATTGGATGGCGTCCCGCTCCAGATTTGAGCCCACACCGTTGGGAGTTCGCGGAAAATGGCGTCGCGTTTGACGTAGATGTAGGGCCTCAGGTCACCACGAATGATCTTCGCTTGATGATTCGATCTGCACTGGCAGGAGGGGGAATCACATTTGCACTCAAAGATAACTTCCAACCATACATAGAAAGTGGCGACCTGATTCTTGCATTGGAGTCGTATCTTCCTAAGTTTCCTGGATTTTTTCTGTATTTTCCAAGCCGTCGAAATATGGAATCAAAATTGCGCGTTTTCATTGACCATATTCGAGAACGGCAGCTCTGAGAACCAATAGGGTAGGGTCGCTGTTCCTTGGGGAGAATTTTGGTCATCATTGCTGCGCGCATTCGGCTAACCCCTGCGCCGCCATTCTGACTAAAACCAGCTAAACGGTTCCGGGCGGGTCACCGCGGCACAATCGTAAGCTGCCGCGCTGCGATGCACCCATGCAATCTACAAACCTCTTCCCTGATGGCGACGATGCCCGTGTACGCTCGTTCCTGAGGTTTCCGCGGCGCATCTCGGTCGCCCCGGGAGAGTCGAGCCTGCTCGACAGGCTCTTGGTCGAGCATGCTCTAAGGTTGGTGCGAGGTGGCGTGACGAACATCACTGCACCGTTGCCGCCCAAGGACGAGTGATCCTGAGCACGGAAAACCTCTCGGCAAATGGCTGTTGCAGACTGACGCTCCTCGCATATGCTGGCTCCATGCTGGAAAGGGACGCCGCCAACCGACGCCGTGTAACGGACCGGCAAGGAGCCGACGAAGATGGAGGCAGTCCTCAATAGCCATGGGGCCGTGTGGCCCCATGCCGAAGCAGTCTCGGATGGCAAATGGGTGCAGTTCTACCGCGACGGGCAGCGGCTCTACGACTGCAATGCCTCCTACGCCGCGGCGAACTTCGTCTGTGTGAAGCGCTGAATGTCGGCCATTGCGAGGGCAACACCGTGCGAACCGAAAGCCAGAACAGAGTGCCGGATCAGCGTCTGCGGCGCCTTTGCTGGCCTCACCGCGGGCGTCATGAACCCATTCGAGCCTTGAATCCGTCGCCCGATCCGACGAATTTTGCATCGCCGCATAAGATTTGCCGCGCAAAAGACGAGAGGATTACCGTCCGGCTACGCGCAGAGGATGCGTTGCAGCCCGAGCGTCGTACCAATGAGCTAAGTATTCGTATCGGCATAGCTGTGGTAAGCGAATTGGGGTGATGCAGGTTGCGCTTGGTGGGACGGTGCGCGCAACACAGGCATGCGCCAAAAATTCAGTTACCGAAGTACGCTGGGGGACTTCGTGCGCAATGCCTTGAATCCGCGATCCCGCTCGATGAATGCCTGGAGCATGTAAGGAATTAAAGCTATCGCATCGACATTTTCCCCATGCAGCTGACTATGAAGAGACGCGTAGTGGTCGAGCGAGGCCTTTGTAGTCGCGGAAACTGAAATCGTGAGCTTAACCATGTCGATCCTTGGTAGAGGCCCCAGGCGGAGCCTTTCGACGCCTTTGCTCATTGGTACGCCCCTCGCTGAAAGAACAACGGCTGGTACGGCCGCAGCACCAAGTCTTTGCTGACCATCACGCGCATCGGGAAGCCCGGCCTGATCGTCAGTGTCGGCTGGATGCTCACGTTGCGCTTCGTGAGTTCCTGCCCGACTTGGTTCACCGTCTCCTGTGCGCTCTCCCGCCCAGCGATGACGATGCGGCTGCCGTCAGTGCGGCTCTCCGGCGCCGCCAGCTCGGCCCCGATGCCCAGCAGAGTGGACAGCGCCGCGCCGGCCAGGATGCGGTCCCAATGCCAATCGACCCCATCCTCGAGCCCGGCGTAGCCGGCGGGGTCGATGCCGGGAAGGCGGTCGAGCGCGACCGACGACGTGTCCGGCAGGATCAGCCGTGTCCACACCAGCAGCACGCGCCGCTGGCCGAAGGCCACCTGGCTGTCGTAGCGGCCGATCAGGCGCGCGCCCTGCGGGATCAGCAGATGGCGGCCCGTGGCGGTGTCGTAGACGGCCTCGGATACGTTGGCGATGACCTGGCCTGGCAGATCGGAGTTAATCCCCGTCACCAGCGCCGCTGGAATGATCGTGCCTGCCATTACCTGGTACGGCGACGCAGGTAGCTGCAAGCTGCCGGGGTTGCGCGTCGAGGTGTCGGCTGCCTTCGCGATGAACGCCTCCTTCTGATCCTGCCGGTTCTGCGCGGCCGTTGGATCGGAGGGCTGCGGCGCCGGAGCCATCGTTCCCATGGGATTGAACGGCTGATTGCCGGAAGCCAATGCCAAAGGATCAACGGCCACCTGCGTGGCGCCCGGCTTCGGTCCGCCGTTGTTGCCACCGCTTCGGAAAAACACCGAAGACCGCGCAGCCTCTTCAGCGGCAAGTCGCTCAGCCTGCGCCGGATCGAGGCCGCCGCCCGGCGGGCGGGTCTCCATCGGCTGCTGTACCCTGACAATGGCCGGCCCCAGGTCTCCGGGTAGCGGCTCGCCCAGCACCGGTGGCCCGTGCTTCACGGTCGGCGGAATCCCGGCATAGTCCTTGGGCAACTGGTTCAGGTTCTCGGCGCGCGAGACGCGATCGACGTTGTACAACTCGGCGGCAGGATTGCGCTGGCGCTTGTTCGACTGCAGCGACCACAGAGTGCCGCCAAGAACGGCAGCGGCCAGGGCGCCGGCACCGAGCGCCAGCATGCGGCGATTCAGGCGCGTGACAGGACGCGGCGAAGCGCGCAAGGCGACGGATTCGGGCGCGACCTTCGAGGCCGCGGTTGATGCCGTATCGGGCATGTCTGGCGTTCCCATGCTCAGTTCCTCCGCGTGGCGCCCGAACTGACACCATCGGTGCGCTCGATGCGCACCACCTGTGCCTTGTCGCCGCCCAGTCGCAGTTCGGCAGCGCCGAACAGCCGGTCCACCACGTAGTACGGCGAGCGGAAGCGGTAGTTCACCAGCTGCGCATCACCTCGCGCGCCAATCACGAACAAGGGCGGCAACTCGCCCTGCGCGATACCGCCGGGGAACTGGATGTAGACGCGTTCGCCGTCGTCGAAGGCGCGTAGCGGCTTCCAGGGTGGGCTGTCGCCGCTGACGGCATAGCGGAACCGGATCTGCCCCAGCGTCATGCCGGTCTCCACCGGCGCGCTGGCCTGGGCCTGCTGCGCCTGCTTTTGCAGGGCCAGCATCCGGTCCTTCGGGTAGTCCCAGGACACCGAGGCCATCCAGGCCTGTGGCGTCGATGAGAGTTCGAGCAGATAGTTGCGACGATTCGTCGTCACCACCAGGTTGGTCTTCAAGCCAATGCGCGTGGGCTTCACAAGGATGTTCACGCGCAGCGTCGCACCCGTCCCG
>JAZKFD010000105.1:1760-6699 GCA_040386635.1 Pseudomonadota bacterium | reverse complement strand
CAATGAACGCGCCCAGCGCCAGTGACAGGCCTGCGAGCTCCGTAAGCCAGGCCAGACCAAGGGTGACCAGAAGCAGGTTGAGCACGAAGAGCTCTTCGCTCTTGCGGCGCGCAACGATGGTGAGCCACCAGCGCATCACCCGCTGGCCTCCCACCAGCAGCACGGTGATAAGAGCTGTCGCCTTGGCCGCAGCGATGGCGAGCGCGGTGAAAAGCTGGTCGGGCGGGCTGCTCAGTGCCGGAATCACCACCAGCATCGGCACGACTGCCAGATCCTGGAAGAGCAGAACCCCCATCACCCGCTTGCCGTGCTCGGTTTCCAGCTCAAGCCGCTCAGCCAGCAGCTTCACCACGATGGCCGTGCTGCTCATAGCGACCGCGCCCGAAAGGGCAAGCGCGGTCCGCCAGTCCATTTGCCAGATGGTCGGGGCGAGCGCCGCGAGAGCCAGCGAGGCGAAGGTGATCAGCACCACCGTGCCCAGCACCTGCATCATTCCCAGGCCGAACACATGCGCGCGCATCGCACGCAGCTTGTGCAGGTTGAACTCCAGCCCGATGACGAACATCAGGAACACGACGCCGAATTCGCCCAGATGGCTCAGGGCTTCGGGTTGATCGCCCAATGCCAGGGCGTTCGGCCCGACCAGCACGCCGACCACCAGATAGCCCAGCATCGGCGGCAACTTGAGCGACCGGCATGCGACCACGCCCAACACGGCTGCGCCAAGATAAAGCAGCGTGATTTCAAGGGTGGACATATTCCTGATGCTACCAAGGGCCAGTGACAGCGCCTCGATAGAATGCCTCCCATGGATCTGCCGCAAGTGACCAGTGCCCCCGACGCCCCTTTGGAGGCCCACGGCTTCGACGCGCAGCGCGCCCTGGCGCTCGCACTGGAAACCTTCGACATTGAAGCAGCAGCCGTGCAGGGCCTGAAGGCGCGCACCGGCGCGGCGTTCACGCGCGCCGTCGAAGTGATGCTGCGGGTCCGTGGCCGGGTGGTGGTGATGGGGATGGGCAAGAGCGGTCATATCGGCCGCAAGATCGCGGCCACCCTTGCTTCGACCGGAACGCACGCGATGTTCGTGCACCCGGCCGAAGCCAGCCATGGCGATCTGGGCATGATCAAGCCCATCGACCTGGTGCTGGCGGTATCCAACAGCGGCGAAGTCGATGAGGTGACGAACCTGCTACCCGTCATCAAGCGGATGGGCGCCACGCTCATCGCGATGACCGGCAATCCCAATTCGACACTGGCCCGGCATGCGGACATCGTGCTGGACAGCGGCGTCGAAAAAGAGGCTTGCCCGCTACAGCTCGCCCCGACCGCCAGTACCACCGCGCAGCTTGCGCTGGGCGACGCTCTGGCGGTGGCCTTGCTCGATGCTCGCGGCTTTCGTACCGAGGATTTCGCCCGCTCGCATCCCGGTGGCGCGCTCGGACGCAAGCTGCTTACCCATCTGTCCGATGTCATGCGCACGGGGGATGCTGTTCCGCAGGTGCGTGCCGGGACCCCGTTCACCGGCCTCATGCGCGAGATGAGCGCCAAGGGGCTCGGCGCGTCCGCCGTGGTCGATGACGAGGGCCGGGTCATCGGCATCTTCACCGACGGCGACCTGCGCCGCCAGATCGAAAAGGGACTGGACCTGCGCGCGCTCTCAGCGCGCGAGGTGATGCATCCCGATCCGCGCACCATCCGCGCCGATTCGCTGGCCGTCGAGGCTGCGCAGCTGATGGAGCAGTACCGGATCACCAGCGTCCTGGTGGTGGACGCCAACGGCAAGCTGGCAGGCGCCGTGAACAGCAACGACCTGATGCGCGCGAAAGTCATCTGAGCCCGATGCCACCCGTCCTGAATTTCGCGCCCGAGCTGTTGCTGGCGGCACAGGGGATTCGCGTCGCCTTCTTCGACGTGGACGGCGTGCTGACCGATGGCGGCGTGCTTTTTTCCGACGAGGGCGAAACGCTCAAGCGGTTCAACATCCTGGACGGACTGGGCATGAAATTGCTGCAGCGCGCCGGCATCACGCCGGCCGTGATCACCGGGCGCGATTCAAAGCCGCTGCGCCACCGGCTGCAGGCTCTGGGCATTGCCCATGTTCACTACGGCACCGAAGACAAGCGTCCAGCCGCGGAAAAGACCCTGGATGAACTCGGCCTCGGCTGGGGACAGGCGGCTGCCATGGGCGACGACTGGCCCGACCTGCCGGTGATGGCGCGCTGCGCATTTGCCTGTGCCCCAGCCAATGCGCACGCCGAAGTTCGCGCCCGTGCGCATCACGTCACGCAGCTGCGCGGCGGCGAAGGCGCGGCGCGCGAGTTTTGCGATCTTCTGCTGGTGGCCACCGGGCGCTATGCGAGCCTGCTGGACGGCTACGCATGAGCACCGTCGCCGGACGTGCGGACCCGTGGATGCTGGTGCGTGCCGGCTGGGAGCGTGTGTCGATCTACCTGCCCATCATCCTGATGGCCATCATGGCGCTGGGCACCTACTGGCTTGCGCGAAACACGCCCATCGCGGGTCCCGCCAGCGCGCAACGCCCGCTCACGCACGAGCCCGACTACTACATGCGCGGCTTCTCGGTACGCACCTTCGATGCGCAGGGCCGCCTGAAAAGCGAGGTGTTCGGCACCGAGGGCAGGCACTATCCCGACACCGACGTTCTCGAAATCGACCAGCCGCGCATTCGCTCGTTCAATCTTCAGGGCGAGCTCACCACTGCAACCGCGCGCACGGCGATCAGCAATGCCGACGCGACCGAGGTGCAGCTGATCGGCGGCGGCGTCGTCACGCGTGACGCAACGACCGGCAAGGATGGAAAGGTGAGTCCTCGACTCATCGTCCGGGGCGATTTTCTCCACGTGTTCGTTGACACCGAAAAAGTGCGATCGCCCAAGCCAGTCGAAATCGAACGGGGTAATGACAGGTTCACCGCAGACAGTATGGAGTTTGACAACCTGGAGCAGGTGATGCAGCTCAAGGGCCGGGTCAAAGGCGTGCTGACGCCCAGCCAGCCCTAGCCATGGACAAGCTCGCATTCATCACTGGCGCGTCCAGCGGCATCGGACAGGCACTGGCCCTTCGTTACCACCAGGCCGGCTGGCGTCTTGCGCTCGCGGCGCGCCGGGGCGGCGAAATCGACAGCTGGGCCCAGGGCATCGGTCTGGCTCGCGATCGGTATCAGGTTTATCCGTGCGACGTAGCGGATACGGCAAGCATCGCGGCGGCCGGCCAGGCATGTATCGAAGCGCAGGGCTTACCCGACGCGGTGATTGCGAATGCGGGCATCAGTGTTGGAATGGACACCGCCGTGCTGCAGGACATCGAAGTGCTGACGCGGACGTTTGCAACCAACAACGTTGGCCTGGCGGCAACCTTCCACCCATTCATTGGAGGCATGACCCGGCGGGGATCGGGTGCGCTGGTCGGCATCGCAAGTGTCGCGGGCATTCGCGGCTTACCCGGCCACGGGGCCTACTGTTCGAGCAAGGCCGCGGTGATCAGCTATTGCGAAAGCCTTCGGGGCGAATTGCGCTCCAGCGGAGTGTCGGTCGTCACGATCTGCCCGGGCTACATCGACACGCCGCTGACACGCGCCAATCGTTACGCGATGCCGTTCCTGATGAAGCCGGAAGATTTTGCGGAACAGGCATTTCGCACCATAGAAGCGGGCCGGAGCTATCGCGTGATCCCATGGCAGATGGGTGTCGTTGCCAAGCTGCTGCGGGTGCTACCCAACCCCGTGTTCGACCGACTGCTGGCGGGGCGACCCAGAAAGCATCGTGAAGGCGAAGGTCGCTGACCGGGGATCGACGAGCGGGCGGACCGCCCAAAAAGCAAAAAGCCCTCACGCAGAGGGCTTTTTCGTGTCTGGATGGCCCGGCTCAGTAGCCGCCGCGGTTGCCGCCGCCATTGCCGCCACCGCCACCGCCGCCACGCGGACCGGTTCCGTAAGGACTGCGAAAGCCCCCATCCCCGCCCCCGCCGCCGCCACCACGGTATCCACCGCCACCGCCGCCCCCTTCACGACGACCGCCACCACCACCGCCGTAGCCGCCTCCGCCGCCACCACCACCGTAGCCGCCTCCCCCACCTCCGTAGCCACCGCCGCCGCCGCCATAACCGCCGCCGCCGCCACCTGAGCGCGGCGGACGCGATTCCATGGGGCGGGCTTCGTTGACGACAACGCTGCGGCCGCCGAGCGGCTGGCCGTTCATGCCGTTGATGGCTGCCTGGGCATCAGAATCGCTGCCCATCTCGACGAATCCGAAACCCTTGGAGCGCCCGGTGTCACGCTCCATCATCACCTTGGCGCTGGTCACAGCACCGAACTGGCCGAACGCCTGCTCCAGGTCGCTATCGCGGACGGAGTAAGGCAGGTTGCCGACGTAAAGTTTGTTGCCCATTGAAGGGGACTCCTGCAGAAAAGTCTTGAACGAAGCGATGGAGTCCCAACAACGCATTCAACGTGACACCTGAGAGCGCGAAAGTGACCGGTTCACCGCAATCCTGCGCGCGATACTGACTGCACGCGATGTAATTATGGCCAGATATTGGCTCGCCGTGCATCACCGGTTCACGGCCAGTGAACCGCGAAAACCCTAAGTCGGCTCAGCTGTGCAAAGACCATGAAAAAAGGGCCCGCAGGCCCTTTGATTGCTTTTTAAAGCGCAGTCTGTACAGCTGTGCTTAGTAGCCGCCACGGCCACCGCCGCCGCCACCGTAGCCACCGCCACCGCCGCCGCCTTCGCGACGACCGCCACCGCCGCCACCACCGTAGCCGCCGCCGCCGCCACCACCGCCGTAGCCGCCACCGCCTGCACCACCACCGCCGCCGAAGCCGCCGGTACGCGGACGCGATTCCATGGGACGGGCCTCGTTCACGACGAGACCGCGGCCGCCGACCTGTTGGCCGTTCATGCCTTCGATAGCTGCCTTG
>JAZKFD010000105.1:0-1615 GCA_040386635.1 Pseudomonadota bacterium | reverse complement strand
AACCACGCGAAACCGACCATTCACCGCAAACCTGTGCCGCATACGCGCGGACACGTGCTGATTATGGCGCAAGAAAGTGCCCTGTGGGAACCCCGGGGAACGTGAGTTTGTAGCGTCTTGGTTGTAATTGCGCCCCCTGCGCCATCAATTTCGCAGGGCGCAAGGCCATTTACCTGACGCGAAACACGGTGCGGGCGCCGTCAGGCCCGGCAGTTATCACCAGTTTGCCTCGCGTTCGGGGGTCGAGCCGATGCGGTGGATCGAGAGGTCTGCGCCAGCGTACTCTTCCTCTGCCGAAAGGCGCAGGCCAAGCAGCGCCTTGATGGTTCCGTAAACGGCAAAGCCGGCCAGCAGCGCCCACGCAACGCCAAGTAATGTCCCGATCAACTGGGCCGCCAGGCTGACGCCACCGAGACCCCCCAGCGCCTTGAGGCCGAAGATTCCCGCAGCAATGCCGCCCCACGCACCACAAAGCCCATGAAGTGGCCACACACCCAGCACGTCGTCGATCTTCCACCGGTTCTGTGTGAGCGTGAACATGCCGACAAAGATGGCTCCTGCAATCGCGCCGACGACCAGCGCGCCCAGGGGATGCATGAGATCGGAGCCGGCGCACACGGCGACCAGGCCGGCGAGCGGGCCGTTGTGTACGAAGCCCGGGTCATTGCGCCCCAGCACGGTGGCTGCCAGAGTGCCTCCTGCCATTGCCATCAGGGAGTTCACCGCGACCAGACCCGACATCTTGTCGATGGTCTGCGCGCTCATCACGTTGAAGCCGAACCAGCCCACGGTCAAAATCCAGGCGCCGAGCGCCAGAAACGGAATGTTGGAGGGCGGATGGGCCGATATCGCGCCGTCCTTGCGATAGCGGTTGCTGCGCGCACCCAGCAGGATGACGGCAGGCAACGCCAGCCATCCGCCCATCGCATGGACGACAACCGAGCCGGCGAAATCATGGAACTCCTGGCCGGTCGCGGACTTGATCCAGGCCTGCACGCCAAACGCCTGATTCCAGGTGATCCCTTCAAACAGCGGATACACAAAGCCCACGATGACCGCCGTGGCGATAAGCTGCGGGCCGAACCGGGCGCGCTCGGCGATTCCGCCTGAAATGATCGCCGGAATGGCTGCCGCGAACGTCAGCAGGAAAAAGAACTTCACCAGGTCGTAGCCGTTCCTCGCGGCGAGCTGCTCGGCGCCAATGAAGAAGCTGGTTCCGTAAGCCACCCCGTAGCCCACCGCGAAATAGACCACGGTGGATACGGAAAAATCGACCAGGATCTTCACAAGTGCGTTGACCTGGTTTTTCTTGCGCACGGTTCCCAGCTCGAGGAACGCAAAACCGGCATGCATGGCCAGCACCATGATGCCGCCCAGCAGGATGAACAAGGCGTCCGAGCCCTGTTTTAGTGCTTCCATATCCCCTCCGATGAATGTTTTGCAATGAATTGGTGCGCGTCAGTGCGACTGACCTGAAGCGCACCAAACTCAAGCAAAAACTGCGCCACAAGCGTGCGTTGATGATGCGTGCGGATGACGGGGCCGTTGCTATACTTCTGCACAGCGCCGATTTGCCTCAGCTTGCGGGCGCTCAATAAATTCAGCTAAAGACAGC
>JAZKFD010000104.1:0-8012 GCA_040386635.1 Pseudomonadota bacterium | reverse complement strand
ATTGGCCTCCGAAGCCAAGGGTCGTGGGTTCGATCCCCGCCAGCCGCACCAATGACAAGCGACTTGCTCGCAAGCCTGCGCCTCCAGTCATGCTGCACGGTCGAAGCAGCATCCGTTCAGACCTTTTGTATCTCCCGCGCTTGATCTCTTGTGCGACCCGTCAGTTGAGCACCACGTAAGCCTTCCCCGTTGCTGCGCCCTTGGTGCCCGTGATTTGGACCAGCGTCCGGCGGCTGCGGCCGTCCGAGCGCGTCCCTGGTTCCGGAATGACCAGCACGCCATTGCTGACCGTCAGAGGGCGGGGGAGCGCTGTATCTGCTGTCAGGGTCCAGGTGATGGAAGCCGGGTCCTGGTTTTGTGCCAGACCCGTATTCATCACGCCGACAGCCCTCAGATTCAGGCGGACACTTCCGGTGGTATCGGAACCTGTCTTAGGCAGGTATGAATTGACTTCGGTCTGGCCGGGCGATAAAAGCAGCGACGCAAGCACCGGCGCCACGACGCGGTCATTGCCATAAATGACCGAGTTGCCAGTGTCAGGGCTTTTCAGATTGCCGTTGAGTTTCTCGGTCAGGTACCACGGATATTCAGCTGTCACCGCAATTGCTTTCGGCGGGTTCGGGCTGGCCGCACCGCGGTACTGGACCTGGCCGCTGGTATCGGGTGCGTTGGAAATGTGAACCTCGTCAGCGTCGCCTGCGACCGTCCATATCACTTCTTTGGTGACATCGTGATAGTTGCCATCCGAATCCAGCATGTAAGCCCTGGCCTGGGTGCGTCCAGTGGCGGGGTCAAAACCCTGCGTGAACTCCGTTTTCAGGCTGACCGGTGTGGGCGGTTCGCGCGTCAGCCATACCGGGAAGAGCCATGGTGCGATCGGATTGTGGTCCCGGTCCCGGTAACACACTTCCCTGTAGCCGGATTCGCGGCTCTTCTCACACCACTTGACACTGATGCCCTCCTGGGCGCCGTTGTTCCGAAGATCAACCACCCACGCCCTGAGGTAGTAGTAGGAGCTTGGGGACAGTTTGGGACTGTCCTGATAAGACTCTGAAGTCACCACATAACCATCGGAAAGAATCCGAAGCCCGTGGGCGCCGCCCACAGGGCCCATGTCGGTGAAGTCCTTGCACGTAGCCGAAGACGTGACGCTTGCGCCAAAACAGTCCGGCTCAAACCCGTAATAACGCATGGATTGAGTCACACTCAGGCCGCGCAACGCAGCAGGCAAGCGCTGTATTTCATTTTGCCGGGGCATGACATCGCGTACCTCGGCAATGGTCGGCAGCCGCCACTTATTGCCCACCAGTGAATCACGAAGCGCCTCGTAGCCAGAGTATTCATAAATGCCGGCTTTCCACAACAACCCGTGCTGGCGGTCTAGCACTGAGCCGTCCGCAAAAGGTTTCAGGCCATTCGGAAAGCTTTGTTTCTGACGCTTCAGATTGATGTAGTAAACATCCCGGGCTTCTTCTGCAGCCCGCACGCGAATCGGATCTTGCGAATGCAGCCCTTCTATCAGCAAGTTGAGCGCACGCGTCTGGTTGATAACTGACTGGTTAAAAAGATCAAACATGGGCTTGTCATACTCCGACGTCACCTTGCCCGAGTAATACTTGAAGTTGATCTGGCGAACCACGTTGATCATGCCGCGTGACGTGTCCCCCACTCCCATCTGGGTGCGCTGGAGACTGTCTTGCAGGCCGTAGGCATTCACTTCTGTGAAGAAGGGCCCGTTGAACGTGGCCGATGGGATCGCTGAGGCCGAGGCCTGTGTCGCGACTTCTCTTTCCTTGCGGGTGATGAAGTCCGTATCCTTTTTGAGTTCGGTTACGCGGGTGGACATGTCCAGTATCTTGGGCAGTTCATCCACCGCCTTGATAAGGCCATCCACCTGCTTGGAGAGGCGGTCCAGCTGGCCGGAGATGGGGTTCGGACCGTCGCTGAGGCCAAGCTGAACCAACAAGCTGTTGAGTCCTGAGACTTGGAGTAACCAACCCTGGATTTTCCCGCCCGCCCAGTTGTCGAAGCTACCGGCCAGCGATTCGAGGAAATCGAAAACAAGGTCTGCCTCACCGCCACTCGTCAGTAAATGCCTGGCGACCACGGACCGGCGCTGGCCGGCATCAATTTCAGCGACCCATGTCTTGGCGAGTGCATCCACGCTCCCAGCCAGCGCGGCCTGGGCGAAGAAAACCTTGTTATCAAACAGCGTGGGCGAAACACTCACCGAAAGGTCACTGGCGACCAGATGTTGCGCCAGACCGAAATAATCCAGCACTTTCGCCTGCGCCTGCTCGGGCGAGATGCCGGGGTGGGCCGCCATGTAGGCGTCGATCATGGTCGAAAGCGGGGAGATGACGATGGTCTGACCCGAGCTGTAGTTCAGCGCTCGAGCAGAAAGAACATTTCCCTTGACGACGCTCCCGTCATTTCCGGTAGTACGGTCGAGTTGTAGAACAAGGCGAATATCGGCGGGTGCCGAGACCTGCGTCGATGCATTACCGGCGAAATCGACTTTGCTGATCACGTCGCCCGACAGCGTAGTGATGGAAAGCTGCCCTTCGCGTGCCATTGCGGGGGCAGCGAAGGCGACGACGGTCGTCGGCTTGAAGCCGTCCGATAGTTTCGCGTCGTTGGTGTTGCCGCCACCGCATGCGATCAGCGCGGCACTCATCAAAACAGACGTGAACAAAGGCCGATAGCAATTCATTGGGGTACTTTCTTGTGTTCGTTGGTTGCATTCGAAGCCGAGATCCAGGGGCCCGTGTACGACGCCCCCGGACCCCACCACGATTACAGCGCCTGTTCGTTCCAGGCCGTACCGGTGACCCTGGCACCCAGGAACACGCCAACCGCAGAGGCGACACCCTCATAGACCGGTGCGGTGCCCGTGAACTCCTGCGCTTCGATGAGACTGGTGACGGTCAACGACGCATCGAAGTCGCTGATGTCGACGCGGATCTCCATGAAGTAGGTGCGACCCGACTGTGGGCTGGTCCAGGTGCGGCCGAAAGGCGTGACGATCGTGTCCACGTACCACACTCGCCCATCCGGCGCCAGAATGGTCGCCTTGCCCTTCGCTGGTTTGTTCAGCACCGGCACTTCGACCGTGTAATTCGAAATGGACCAGCCGTTGTCAAGCTGCATGGCCTCGAGGATCCATTTCACCGGATGCTGCGACGAGCCGAACGCGCCGTATTCATGGTCCATCCAGGTAACGCCGGTCACCGGAAGCTTCTCGCTGCCGATCGTGATGGTGCCGGAGCTGCGCAAGTTCGTGAAGGAGTAGTAGTAGTTGTTCCGCTGCAGGGGTGGCGCGGAACCGGCGCCCTCGTTCACGCCCGTGCCCCAGACAATCAGCGGAGGTCCTTCCTGCGACATGTTGAGGTCGAACGAGACTGGCGTCCCGGTAGCGTCGTCGGTCACCAGCGCCTTGACTTCGAGGTTTCGCGTTGGGTCTGCCGCGGGAGCGCGCATGGTGATGTAGGTGGGCACCGCGCGGGCCGTCGCGCCAGTGCCGCCACCGCCGGTTAGCGTCACGGTGGGTAGCGACGTGTAGCCAAGCCCGGGGCTTGCAACCAGCACGTTGGTCACGTGCCCCTGCGCATCGATCACCGCAGTGCCGAAAGCGAGGATGCCCCCACCGCCCGAAATGGTGACCGTGGGCGCGGATGTATAGCCCTGGCCGGGGTTCACCACCTGGATTGCCGAAAATGCACTCGCCGGGTTTCCAAGCTGCACGGACCAGTCCTTGGTGGGGTCGTGTTCCGCCCACGTCGCGGCGTTGAAGTTCAGGGGTGGCAGATAGACCGACGTGGACTGGTAGTACTTATTGTTCGCAACGTCCGCGAGCGAAATCTGCGAGAACGCGATGCCGTCCTTTTCGAACGAAGCCGCATTGATCTCGAAGCCGAACACGCGGGAGCCGGAGCGCAGCGTGCCCGTGTGCCACCACCATTCCGTCGGTGGATTGGTGTGCGCGTAATAGTCGACCGGAAACTTCAGCGCCACGGAGGCGAGCGGGGCCGGAGCAGGCAAGGAGCGCTCTCCGCCACCGCAGCCGGCAAGCAGCAGTGTTGAAGGTGTGACTACCGCGGTAGTGGCGGCAGCGAGAATGGAACGACGACGGAGCATGAAACTTCCTTCTGGTTGAACGGTCGATTGAGGATGAAGCGTTCGCTCGATCCGGTAGCTCTGGAACCCCGGCGTATGCGTCCTGCAGGATGTGGAGGTCGTCGCATCCAACGAGCCGCTGGCCGGCATCAGGCTGCTGCCGACGCACGAGACGCCGCCGGCGCGTCCCCGTAGAGTTCGGTGGCCAGCACGCGTAAGGCGTCGATACGACACGCCATAAAGAACCTCCGAAGGAACCCGGTGGCGTACGCGTGAACTCGCGCGTCATTCGTTGGGTTCGGCACGTATGCTGCATGAAAGTTGCACGACACAACTCGAGGGTATACGCCTATTTGGCGAACTTTCGCGAGCGACGACGATCCACGTGCGGCACACGCTTGCCGGGAGGAGCAGTTATGAAGATCACGCTTCTGAGTGCCGGGCGCGAGCGCTCAGTGGCGCTCGCCGCAGACGGCACTGCGTACGCATGGGGCGGCGTCAAGCTTCTCGGTGCAACGCTGCCGCCCGGCTATCCGGGCGAGCTGTGCACGAACAGTCCGACTGAGATCGGCCACAACCGGTTTGCGCAGCCCACGCCGCTAGCCCTGAATCGCGGCCAGCCTTTTTCGGTGGTCGGCGACGGCTATGTGGACACCCTCGCCGTCACCCGTGCGGGTACGGTGCTTTCCTGCCGACCGATCGTGTCCAGCGAGAAGGGGGCAACGAATTCTCGCGTCGGCGGCCTGCCCACCGGTGCATCGCAAGTCGCGTGCGCCGAGACTGCCGGATTCGCGCTTTATCCTGACGGAAGCGTCTGGTCATGGGGCATGGTGGCGCAGGGGCAGCTCGGTCGCAAGGTCGATGAGCGCACCGCCGCTTGTGGGCGCGTCGAGGGCTTGCCCGCCATCGCGTCCATCGCTGCCGGACATGGACACGTGCTTGCGCTCGACCGTCAAGGCAAGGTCTGGAGCTGGGGTGCGAACGCGGCCGGCCAGCTCGGCCAGGGCGACTTGCGCCAGACCGCGTTGCCCACGCGCATTGCGCTGGCAGCGCCTATTGTTGGCGTTGCCGCCGGCGACACGCACAGCTTCGCCGTCGATGCAGAAGGCCGGCTGTGGGGCTGGGGCTCGAACCAGTTCGGGCAAGTGGGCGAGCTGCTCGATGCCCGCCACGAGGCGAAGTACTACACACAGCCGCGGCGGGTCAAGACCGCCTTCGCGGTGGCGCAGGTGGACGCCGGCATGTTCTTCACGGTGGCCAGGTCGACCGGCGGCCAGGTGTTCGCGTGGGGCTGGAACGGCATGGGGCAGCTCGCGCAGGACGGCGTCCGCGCATCGCATCGGCCACTGCCGCTGAAGTCGCTGGAGCGCGTCACACGTATCGCGGCCGGCGTTGGCCACACGCTCGCCCTGTGCGAGCAGGGCGTCTTTGCATGGGGCGACAACCGGGCATCCGCCTGCGGAGCCTTCCCGTCTACGACCGTGCAGGTTGCACCCCTTCGAATCGCTTTGGCTTGAAAGACCTGCCATGACGCATACCTCACCCTCGAATCCGCATCGGCGCGAAGCGCTCCGCTGGGGCTTCGGCCTCACCGCCGGCACCGTGCTGGCCGGCTGCGGCAATAGCGACTCGGCCACAGCCGACACGCTGCCAGACCCACCCATGTTGCAGGCAGACAAGCGCCAGCTCAGTCTCGAACTCAATGCGCAGTACGCGACACAGGCCCTGGACATCGCGCCTTCCCAGGAGCCGGCCTATCCCGGTGCGTTCAAGCGAGTGGCAACTACGCTGCGCAGCTTCAACGGACGCTATGTCGCGCCTACCCTGGTCCTCAGTTTAGGGGACACGCTGCGCATCACGCTGAACAACCGGCTGCCGCCAAACGTGGGTGGGCAGTCGAAGGTGGACTACCTCAATTACCAGAACAGCACCAACCTGCATTTCCATGGACTGCACGTTGATCCGCGCGAATTCCGGCCCGGAGTGTTCGGCGACTACGTGGTCGATATCGCGGAAGGCGGGGTGCAGCCTGGTCAAAGCCGCCAGCACGAAATTACCATCCCGCAGGATCACACCAGCGGCATCAACTGGTATCACCCGCACCTGCACGGATCGAGCAACGTGCAGGTCTCCAGTGGCATGTTCGGCGCCATCTTGATACGCGACCCCGCCAACCGATTCATGACCACTCAGGACATTCGCGAACGCGTGATCCACGTGCACAAGGTAACGCTCAACGCGCAGGGTAAGACCGAGTCTTTTTACGACTCCGTGCTCAGCGACTACTCAGGGTTCCTGCTCAACGGCGCATACCAACCGACGATCGTAATGCGGCCCGGCGAAGTGCAGAACTGGCATTTCATCAACACCGGCTCCTTCTATCCATCCAATCCGTTGTTAGACGGGCACACGATGTTCATCTACGCACGCGACGGCAACGTGCTCGACCGGCGCTTCCAGCCGATCAATGAGGCGACATCGACGATGTTCGGCAACCAGCAGTGGCCTGGCAACGCGCTGTTTCCCGGCAATCGGCATTCTGTTGTTGTCAAGGCGAGCGCAACGCCGGGCACGTACTACTTGCGCTCGGTGCACGCTCCTTCGAGTCCGGGCAAGGACGAGATCATGGCGCGCCTCATCGTGGAAGGCGCGCCGATGGACACGCCGCTCCCCGACCCGGCGAACCTCCCGCGGTATGCAGAGCACCTGCCGATCTCGGACGAAGAGCTCGCCGCGCACGGCGGCAAGCAGCGTAACCTGGTACTTGCAATCCTGCCCGTCGGCGACCCGAAGCTCGCAGCGCCCATCCCGCCCCACGAGGACTGGTCGATCCCGTTGGGGGACGGCGCCGACGACATGGCTGGCATCGTGTTCGCATCGGGCGACGCAAGCCCGACGGCCAAGCTGTCGCCGTTCCAGTCATCCCTCACAGCCACGCAGACTGTTGCGCTGAATGCGGTAGAGGAATGGACGATCAACAGCGCCAATGAGTATCCGCACCCGTTTCACATCCACATCAACGACAGCTGCGTGGTGCGCGTGAACGGCGAACGCGTCACACCTTACTGGGCGGACACCATCCCGATCCCGCCGAAGGGGAGCATCACCTTCCGAATGCGCTTCACCGATTTCCACGGCAAGTACGTGTGGCACTGCCACGCCCTCGATCACGAGGATCTCGGCATGATGCAGCTCGTCGAGGTCGTGGCCTGAACGGCCGCCAGTCGCATTGGGTTTGTAGGCCTCCACTCCTGGAGCGCTTTCCAATTTCGATCGTTCAGTAGACTGACCGGGTCCGCATAAGCCAGCTCCTTGCCAACCTCGCCCGACTGTCTCATCAAAGCAGTCGGACGAAAATCTGGAGCAGAAACGGAAGAGCCGGCTCAACTTATTCAGTTGACCGGCTCTTCGGCACTAGCATTGGTTGCGCGAGCAAGATTTGAACTTGCGACCTTTGGGTTATGAGCCCAACGAGCTACCAGGCTGCTCCATCGCGCGGCAAGATGGAATTATATCTTATTCTGCAGCGTCTTGCTGATTATTTTCTTCTTCCGACACTTCAGGGCGATCCACCAGTTCGACGAGCGCCATCGGGGCGTTGTCGCCCACGCGGAAACCCATCTTCAGGATGCGGGTGTAGCCACCCGGACGCGCCTGGTAGCGCGGGCCGAGTTCGCCGAAGAGCTTGACGACGCTGTCGCGGCTGCGCAGGCGGTCGAAGGCCAGGCGCTTGTTGGCGAGCGTGGGCTTCTTGGCGAGCGTGATCATCGGTTCGATGACGCGGCGCAGTTCCTTGGCCTTGGGGACCGTGGTCTTGATGACTTCGTGCTCGATGAGCGAATTCATCATGTTCTGCAGCATCGCGAGGCGGTGCGAGCTGGTGCGGTTGAGTTTGC
>JAZKFD010000103.1:0-45255 GCA_040386635.1 Pseudomonadota bacterium | reverse complement strand
GCAAAACGAGTAAGAACATGCCATCTTTTGACACAGTTTGCGAACCCAACATGGTTGAAGTGAAGAACGCGGTCGAAAACGCCGCCAAAGAGATCGCCACCCGCTTCGATTTCAAGGGCACGTCCGCTGCGCTCGACCTGAAGGAAAAAGACATCACCGTCTTTGGCGACGCCGATTTCCAGCTCAGCCAGGTGCAGGACATCCTGACGGCCAAGCTGGTCAAGCGCAACGTCGATGTGCGCTTCCTGGACAAGGGCGATGTGCAAAAAATCGGCGGCGACAAGGTCAAGCAGGTGCTCAAGGTGCGAAGCGGCATCGAGACCGAGCAAGCCAAGAAAATCACCCGGCTCATCAAGGACAGCAAGATGAAGGTGCAGGCCGCCATCCAGGGCGATGCGGTACGCATCACGGGTGCCAAGCGCGACGACCTGCAAGCGGCCATGGCCCTCATCCGCAAGGAAATCGATGATGTGCCGCTGTCCTTCGACAATTTCCGCGACTGAAGATCGCACGCATGAAATGGTTTCGCGCCGCAGCCGTCACAGCCGCCTGCATCACCAGCCTGGTTAGCACGGGCGCGCATGCACAGGCCGTCGCATTGCAGGGCATGCTGGGCAACAAGGCGCTCCTGATCGTCGATGGGTCGGCACCAAAGTCCGTGGCCCCCGGTGAGACGCATCTGGGCGTGAAAGTGCTTTCCACCGCGGGCGACGAGGCCGTCGTGGATATCAAGGGGCAACGCCGCACCCTCAGGGTCGGAGAAGCGCCTGCCAGCGTCGGCGGAACCGGTGCAAGCCGGGCCACTGGCGCAAAGATTGTGCTGACGGCGGGCAACGGCGGTCACTTTTATTCGCAAGGCGCGGTCAATGGTCGTGCGGTTTACTTCGTCGTCGATACCGGCGCGACCACGATTGCGCTGGGAGCGTCGGATGCCGATCGCCTGGGCATCAACTACAAGGCTTCCGGGCAGCAGGGACGCGTGGGCACCGCCAATGGCGTGGTGAACGTCTGGCGCGTCAGGCTCGATTCGGTCCGCGTGGGCGATGTCGAAGTGCACGGCGTCGATGCGTCCATCCTTCCCACCAGCATGCCGTATGTCCTGCTGGGCAACAGTTTCCTGTCGCGGTTCCAGATGACGCGCAGCAATGACCAGATGGTGCTGGAGCGGCGCTACTAGACCGCCTTGAGGTCTCAGCCGCTCATTTCCTGATGCCCCAAGCCGACCCGGAAATTCCCAAGCCACGCTCCCCCGAGGAGAAGATCACTGCGTTCGGACCGCTGCGTTCGCCCGTGTTTCGCATGTTGTGGCTTACCTGGCTCGTGGCGAACACCACGATGTGGATGAACGATGTCGCGAGCGCATGGCTCATGACATCTCTGGCACCGTCTCCGCTGTGGGTGGCACTGGTCCAGTCGGCCTCCACATTGCCGGTGTTCCTGCTGGGCCTGCCCAGCGGCGCACTGGCCGACATCCTGGATCGCAGGCGATTCCTGATGCTCACGCAGTTCTGGGTCGCGATCACGGCCACCATCACGTGCACGGTGGTCGTGATGGGGTGGATGACGCCCGCCCTGCTGCTGGTGCTCACATTTGCCAACGGCGTCGGCCTCGCGCTGCGCTGGCCGGTCTTTGCCGCGGTGGTGCCCGAGGTCGTTTCGCGAACCCAGTTGCCGCAAGCGCTTGCACTCAACGGTGTCTCGATGAACGCGTCGCGCATCATCGGCCCGCTCGCGGCGGGGGCCCTGATCGCCAGTTTTGCCAATCCGGCCTGGGTGTTTGGACTGAATGCCGTGCTGTCGATTGGCGCCGGCATCGTCATCATGCGGTGGAAGCGCGAGCACAAGGAGAGTCCCCTCGGGCGCGAACGGTTGACCAGCGCGATGCGGGTCGGCATCCAGTACGTCTGGCAATCGGGGCGCATGCGCGCCGTGCTCATCCGCATTTCGCTTTTTTTCCTGCACTCGACGGCCCTGCTCGCCTTGCTGCCCCTTCTGGCACGCAGCCTGCCCGGCGGGCAGGCCGGGACCTATACGGTGCTGCTGGCGTCCATGGGCGCGGGCGCGATTGTCGCCGCGCTGAACATGCCGGCCCTGCGAAAGCGGATGCCGGTGCAGACCATCGTGTTTGCGGGCACCGCCACGCAAACCGCTGCGATGCTGGTGGTCGGATTTGCCAATAGCATCTATATCGCGGTGCCGGGCATGATGGTCGCGGGCATGGCCTGGATCACGGTTGCCAATTCGCTCACCGTCGCGGCGCAGATGAGCTTGCCCGACTGGGTGCGCGCGCGCGGCATGTCGATCTACCAGATGGCCCTCATGGGTTCGACGGCGGCCGGCGCGGCGCTGTGGGGCAAGGTGGCGGACATGACCAGCATCCACGACAGCATCGGCATCGCGGCGGCATCCAGCGTGATCCTGATGGCGATCGCGCAGCGGCTGGTGGTCGATCGCGGCATCGAGGAAGACCTGACACCATCGCGCGTCTTCAAGGTGCCGCATGCCGAGGCACCGCCTGCACAGGGCCGAATCCAGACCAGCATCGAATACCGCATCGATCCGGCGCGCACCGCTGAATTCCTGGAACTGATGCAGGAAAGCCGCAGGAGCCGTGTCAGCCAGGGCGCCATCTACTGGCAGGTGCTGCAGGACCTGTACGAGCCGGGGCGCATCATCGAGCAGATCACCGATGAATCCTGGACCGAGCACCTGCGCCGCTTCGACCGGGTGACGGCGACCGACGTCGCGCTGCGCGATCGCAAGCTGGCCTTTCATATTGCCGATGAACCACCGGTCGTGACGCGCATGCTGGTGGATCGCTGACAGAAACACAGCGCTTGCGAGAGGACTACAACCGTGAAGATCAAGACCGTCGAGCCCTTCATCCTGCACGTGCCCGTGACCGGCTCGCAGATCGCCGACAGCACGCACAGCATCACGCATTGGGGCGTCGTGGGCGCCTGCATCACCACCGAAGATGGATTGCAGGGCTATGGATTCACCGGCACCCACGCCCATCTTCCCGGTGACCAGCTCATCACGCGGTGCATCGCGACCTGTCATGCGCCGCTGCTGATCGGCGAAGACGCGAACGACGTGCAGCGCCTGTGGCTCAAGCTGGCCCGCAATCCGGCGCTGCAATGGATCGGTCGCGCCGGCATCACCACGCTCTCGCATGCGGCGATCGACATTGCGCTATGGGACTTGAAAGCCAAGCGAGCCGGTGTGCCCCTGTGGAAACTGCTGGGGGGTCAGGTGCGCGAAAAAGTGCGCGCCTACAACACCGATATCGGCTGGTTGAGCATCGACGACGACAAACTCGTCGCTGGCGCCATGCGCGCCGTGGAAGAAGGTTTTTCCGGCATCAAGATCAAGGTCGGATCGACCGTGGAGCGCGACCTGCGGCGGCTCGAAGCCGTGCGCAAGGCCATCGGCCCGAACGTCACCATGGCCGTGGATGGGAACGGCAAATGGGATCTTGCGACCTGCCTGCGGTTTTGCCGGGGCGCATCGGCGTTCGACGTGTACTGGTTCGAAGAGCCGCTGTGGTATGACGACGTGAAAGCCCACGCCGAACTGGCCCGGTCAACGCACATCCCGATTGCGCTGGGCGAGCAGCTCTACACGCAGGACGCATTCAGCGAGTTCTTTCACCAGAACGCGGTGCACTGGGTGCAGCCCGACGTGACGCGCATGGCGGGCATCACCGAGGTATGGCGGGTGTGCGAAACCGCGCACGCATACCGGTTGCCCGTGGCACCGCACGCGGGGGACATGAGCCAGGTGCATGTTCACCTCAACCATGCGCACCCCGCGTGCCAGGTGCTCGAATACATTCCCTGGATCAAGGACTGCTTCACCGAGCCCGCAGATGTGGAACAAGGCTTCTTCAGGCTGCCCGCACAACCGGGCGCGGGCACAACCCCCACGCCGCAGGCATGGGAGAAATTCCGCCGCCCTGCCGACTGATTGGGCTGCTTTAACATCGGTCCCAAGATCCCGCAGCTTTCAAGGAGTTTTCTGCAATGACCTATCTCGAAACCGATCCCGAAGAGCATCCCGGCAATACGGGCGAACCACGCAACGCATTCCTTGAAGAAAAAGCGTTCAAGTCCCGCACCGTCATGGTGTTCGGCGCCATCAGCGATGTGGCAGCAGCCGATATCGCGCGGCGCCTGATCGCGCTCGACGCCGAGTCACCCACGCCGATCGACATGCTAGTCAGCTCGCCCGGCGGCCACCTGGAGTCGGGCGATGCGATTCACGACATCATCCGTTTCATCAGTGCGCCAGTGAACATGATCGGCACCGGCTGGGTTGGCAGTGCGGCCACGCATCTGTACCTAGCTGTGCCCAAGGAGCGCCGCTTCTGCCTGCCCAACACCCGCTTCCTGATTCACCAGCCGAGCGGCCGGTCGGGCGGACAGGCCACCGACATCGCGATCCACGCGCAGGAGATCATCAAGGCCCGCGAGCGCATCGCCCGCATCATCGCCCGGGAAACCGGCAAGCCGATCGAACAGGTGCTGCAAGACATCGAGCGTGACCGCTGGCTGTCGGCGGCAGAAGCTGTGGACTATGGGCTGGTGGGTCGGATCATTGAACGCAAGACGGATCTGGCGTAAGGGCAAACGGCGCCTCTTATCGTCTCAGCCACGGGGCACGGTCCCTGCCTCGGGCATGCCGGTGCAATCAGGCGGGCAACTGCGCGCACTTGACCCCGAAAATTCACGGTGTCACACTTCGCAACTTCCCCAACCACCACAGGAGAGCGCTATGGAAAGTTTTGACCTTGCCCTTCTGTCGGCCGCCTGACCTTGCGCCGCTGCGGGTGCATCCGCTGCACCGCTGAGCTCTACCACTGGGCTGCAACCGAGATTCGGTCACCCTGATTCGCCGCTAGTCCCGGCCGGCATCCATTTTTCGATTCGTACTGGGCATGCGCCGCATGCACGGTGTGTTCGCGCACGAGTCGCGAACGGAAAACATTTGGATCCACACATCAAGATGATCGATTTCGATTTCGAAGAACTGCGCCCTATCGGCCTCACGCAAGCCATCGTGAACAGCCTGGGCGCCCTGCAGGAGACGACGCCGCCCGCCAGCCGGCTGATGCGGATCGTGGAAACGCAACGTGACTGGTTCACGCTGCATGACGGTGATGCCCAGCACCGGGCACGCGTTGGCCAGCGACTGGTCCATGTGCTGCGCATGCAGGACACGCAAGTGACCGTCGGCGACTGGGCCGTGATTTCGGGCGAAGGTGAACACGACCTCTGGATCGTGGCGCTGCTGCCACCGGTGACCCAGATCACGCGCCGGGCCAATGACGGGCGCAGGCAGTCGCTCGCCAGCAACGTGGACACGGCGCTCCTCACCATGGGACTGGACGATGATTTCAATCCCCGGCGCATGGAGCGTTACATCGCCATGGTGCGCGCCGGCGACGTTGCGCCGGTCGTCGTGCTGACCAAGCGTGACATCGCCCGGGATGAAAGCGAGCGAACTGTGTTGCTGCGGCAGCGACTGCCGGCCAGTGTGCCCATCGTGGCCGTCAACGCGATGAGTGAGCGTGCCCGTACCGAACTGTTGCCATGGCTGCACGAAGGGCAGACCCTGGTGCTGCTCGGCTCATCCGGCGCGGGCAAGTCAACGCTGACCAACACGCTTACCGGCGCTTTCACGCAAGACACGGGCGGCGTGCGCAGGGGCGATGGGCGTGGAATGCACACCACCACCGCCCGGTCGATGCACCTGTGTCTGGACGGCGCATGCATCATCGATACCCCCGGCCTTCGCACCTGGCGCCCCGACGCGGACGGGCTGGCCCTTGCCGCTGCCTTCGACGACATCGAGGCACTGGCCGGCCAATGCCAGTTTCGCGACTGCCGACACCAGGGTGAGCCGGGCTGCGCCGTGCAGGCGCATATCTCGCCAGATCGGCTGATGAACTTCACGAAGCTGATGCGCGATGCTGAGCGGGCCGAGCAGACGCCGCTGGAGCGCATCGCACTTCGAAAGAAGTGGAAGACCTTGCACAAGGCAGGCGCCATGCGGGCCAGGGACAAGCGACGGTGAATGAAATCTTGCCGCAACCCCTAGAATCGCCCTTCCTCATCCACGCGCGGCCCGCCCCACAAGGGCGCTGCCGCATTGCAGCACGACCCGCATGTCGCTCTACAGCCTGATCTGGCAATTCCTGCGTCGCCACCGCGCCTCCTATGCCTGGGCCGGCGCGATGCTGGCTGCGATCGCCGTGTTGATCGTTTGGATTCCGCGCCAGATCGGACACGTGGTCGATGGACTGGTGGCAAACCGCCTTCAGGGATCGCAGCTGGTGCAGGAACTGCTCTGGCTGCTGGCAGCAGGCGTTGTCGTGTACTTCATGCGCGCTGGATGGCGGCTCATGCTCTTTGCTGCTTCGATGCGTCTGGGGGTGGAATTGCGCCAGCGGCTCTATGCGCGCCTGACGGTGCAGGGCCCCGCATTCTTCCAGGGCAACCGCACCGGCAACCTGATGGCGCTGGGCACCAACGACATCGACGCCGTCGAGATGGCGGCCGGCGAAGCCATGCTGGCAGGCTTCGACGGCAGCCTCACGCTGGTGCTCATCGTGGCGATGATGGCGCTGGGTGTTGACGGGCGGCTCGCATTTTTTGCGCTACTGCCGTTCCCCCTGATGGCCATCAGCTTCTGGTGGATTTCGCGCCACGTCCATGCGGCCTCGGCCCTGTCACTCGAGCGTTTCGGTGCACTCAACGATCATGTGCAAGAGACGCTGTCGGGTGTGCGAACGGTGCGCGCGCTGGGCCTGCAGCAGCGCAGCGAAGCGCAGTTCTCGAAACTTGCTGGCGCTGCCGCCGACGCGAGCTTCGACGCGCAGCGGTGGGAAGCAGGCTATGAACCTGCCGTGGGCTTCACGCTATCGATTGCCACGGCCACAACGCTCGGCTACGGAGGGTGGCTGGTGTGGCAAGGTCAGCTCACGATCGGCGAGCTGACCTCTTTCAGTCTCTACCTGGGCCAGCTGATCTGGCCCATGTTCGCCGCAGGATGGGTGCTTTCGCTGTTCGAGCGCGGAAAGGCCGCGTGGGCTCGCCTGCAACCGGTGCTGGACGCACCCCTCACCGTTCAGGACCATGGCACGGTTGCGCAGCTCACGCCAGGTCCGATCGACATGCGTCACGTGGGCTTCAGCTACGCAGGACAGCCCAGGCCTGCGCTGGACGGCGTATCGGTCAACCTGCAGCCTGGCCGCACGCTGGGCCTGGTCGGTCCCACCGGGGCGGGCAAATCCACACTGCTGCGTTTGCTGCTGCGGCACGACGCGCCAGCTGCGGGGCAGATCCGATGGAACGGCATCAACCTGCACGACTACACCCTCGACGCGCTGCGCGGCGCGATTGCCTGGGTGCCGCAAGAGCCTTTTCTTTTTTCGGCATCCGTTGCAGAAAACATTGCCCTGGCCCGACCGGATGCCACTCGCGGGCAGATCGAAGAAGCCGCAACACTTGCGGCCGTGCATGAAGACATCCAGCGCCTGCCCCATGGCTACGACACGCCCGTCGGCGAGCGCGGGGTCACGCTCTCGGGCGGCCAGCGGCAACGCGTTGCGATTGCGCGCGCCCTGCTCACGAACGCGCCCCTGCTGCTGCTGGACGATGCGCTCTCGGCAGTGGACACCGACACCGAATCGCGCATCCTGGCGCACCTGCGTCAGGCCCGCGTCGGCCGAACCGTCATCATCGTGAGCCACCGGCTTTCCACCGTTGCTGACGCCGACGAAACCCTGGTGCTGCGCGACGGCCATGTCACCGAACACGGCAGCCATGCCGCGCTGGTCGCTGGCAACAGCTGGTACGCGCGGCAGTGGCGCTACCAGCAACTGGAGGCCAGCCTCGATGCCAGCTGAATCTGTCGCGTCGATATCCCTTCCTGCGGAACCGAAGGCGCGCCGCGCCCTGGTGAGCGATGCCGCAAGCCTGCTGCTGCGCTCGGCCGCGCCCGAAAAATCGCATGTGATCTGGGGTACGTTCTGGCTCACCATCGCAGCGTTGCTCGAAGCATTCGGGCCGCTTGCAGGCAAGTACCTGATCGACAACTACCTGTTGCCGCGCAACGCCCAGGTTCCGCAAATCGTGGCACTGATCGCGGGCGCGCTCGTTGCCGGACTTGCGGCCAGCTGGATCCGCTATCTGCAGCTCTCGCGCCTGGCCGGCCTGGCCATGCGGTCGGTACGGCGTATCCGTGAAAGCGTTTACGGCCATGTGCTTCGCCTGCCCATGAGCTTTTTTGACCGGGCCATCACAGGGCAACTCGTGAGCCGGGTCACCAACGACACCGAAGCCGTCAAGACGCTCTATGTGCAGGTGCTCTTCGTCATGCTCGACAGCGTGATCGTGCTGCTGGGCGCGATGGCGGCCATGCTCTGGCTCGACTGGCGGCTGATGCTGATCGTGGCCACGCTCGGGCCGGTGGTGATTCTCATCGTGCTGATGTACCAGCGCATCTCTGCGCCGGCCGTGACGCGCACCCGCGAGTTGCGAAGCGAACTCAATGCACAGATGGCCGAATCCATCGCCGGGATGCCGGTGCTCCAGGCCGCCAATGCAGCGGGCCGGTTTGATCAGCGGTTTGGCACGCTCAATCAATCGCACTACCAGTCGCGCCAGCAGGAACTCAAGGCGAACGCCTGGTTGCTGCGGCCCGTTCTGGACTTCATGAACGTGCTGCTGGTGTGCGTGGTGGTGTACGTGTTCGGGTCGCGAACGCAGGGCGCTGCGTTGACGGCGCTGGAAGTCGGCGTGCTCTATGCCTTCATCAACTACATCGGCCGCGTGGTGGAGCCGCTGATCCAGATCACGATGCAGTTTGCGCAGCTGACGCAGGCTATGGTGGGTGCGGCGCGCGTGAACGTGTTGCTGAAGGAAGCCGAGGCCCCGGTTGCCGCCGATCACGGACGGGTCACCAAAGGCGGGATCCAGATCGACCAGCTCGACTTCGAATACCTCGCCGGCCGGCCCGTGCTGCACGACATCAACCTGCACATCGCGCCGGGCAGCTTCTATGGAATCGTGGGGCACACGGGCAGTGGCAAGAGCACGCTGCTGTCGCTCCTGCTGCGATTTTATCCCGCGCCACCCGGCAGCATTCGCATCGACGGCACGGCGGTCGATTCGATTGCCGAAGATCACTTTCGCGACCGCGTGGGGCTGGTGCCGCAAGAGCCGTTCCTGCTGGCCGCAACTGCGCGCGAGAACATCACGATGGGCCGCACGCTCACCGACGAGCAGGTCGAAAAAGCCGCTCGCGCTGCGCACGCCCACGATTTCATCCTATCGCTGGAAGGCGGCTACGACACGCCGCTGGGTGAAGGCGGCGCGCGTCTTTCGGTCGGGCAAAAGCAGCTGCTGGCGATCGCACGCGCACTCGCTGGCGATCCGCGCATCCTGTTCCTGGACGAAGCCACCTCGCACATCGATTCAGAGACCGAGCAAGTGGTGCAGCGTGCCCTGTCCGCGCTGCGAGGCAAGGTCACCATCGTTGCGATCGCGCACCGCCTGTCCACGGTTCGCGATGCGGACCGCATCATCGTCCTGAACCACGGCCGCATTGCAGAGAGCGGCACCCATGGCGAGTTGATGTCGATAGACAACGGGTTGTACCAGCGGCTGTACCTGTTGCAGCAACTGGAGACCGAAGACGAGCTGCCGGCCGAGCCTTCGACCTCTTCGCCCTGAGCTTGTCGAAGGGCCACCCCGACGTCACAATGCCTCGCATGCGCCCACCGCCGTCATTTCTGCGCAATGCCTCGGTCCCAGCAGCCGTGGTGCTTCTCGTCTCGTGCGCAGCCGTAATGCCTCCGCTCGAGCTGGACGTTGCCGCCAAGGCCCCAACAATCCGGGGCTATGGCGATTCCGACATCCCCATCACCACCACATCACCGCAAGCCCGCGAACTCTTCAACGACGGAGTCTTGCAGGCCTATGCCTTTAACGAAGTAGAAGCCATCCGGAACTTCAAGGCCGCATTGGCCAAGGACCCGGCATGCGCGATGTGCGCATGGGGTGTGGCCTGGCAGCTCGGCCCCAACATCAACGATCCCCGCCGTACCAACGCAGCCGAAGCCCTCAACTACGTCGATCATGCGTTGCGCAATCGGGACCGCGCAACGCCGCGCGAACAGGCGCTGATCGATTCGCTCGCCTTGCGTTACGCACACACCAGCACCGCGCGTGAAACCGCTCCACTGCTCGCTGGCTGCGGCACGAAAAACGAAGACAGCGATTCAGTACACCCGCTGGATGTGGCCTACGCCGAACGCATGCGCACACTCGCAGACCGCTATCCGACGGACCCGGACATCCTGTCGCTCTATGCCGAAGCAGAGATGATCGCGACCGAAGAGTCGATCATCTGGAGCAAGGAAGGCAAGCCCGCAGGTCGTATGGGGGAAGTCACCCGGCGCCTGGAAACGCTCATCGCGGCCAGCCCGATGATGGCGAAGCACGTCGGTCTGACGCACTACCTGGTGCATGCCGTCGATGCGCCATCCGTCGCTGCTCGCGGCGCAGCAGCAGCGGACCAGCTCGGCAAGCTCGCGCCTATGTCTCCACACCTGGTGCATATGCCCTCGCATATCTACGTGCACCTGGGACGGTTCGGGCAGGCAGCCGCGGTCAACGAGAGGGCCGTTGCCAATGATGTGGCCCTGGCGCAGACGCTCACCCAGCAGGGGTTCAGTATCAGCAAGGACTGGCGCGGTCATAACCAGCATTTCCTCTGGTATGCGGCGATCATGGCCGGCCGGGAGACCCTCGCCCTGGCGACCGCAGACGACATGCGCAGCCGGTACGCGGCTAACGAGGGCGCTTTTTTTGAATTCGTGCGCAGCATGCGCATCATCACGCTGGTTCGCACGGAGCGTTGGGACCAACTGCTCAAGGAGCCCTTGCCCACGGGCGATCGGGGCGTTGCTCAGGCCTGGTATGAATACGGTCGCGGCATGGCTCAGGCGCGGCAGGGACGGGTCGTCGAAGCCGAAGCTTCGCTCGCACGACTGCAGACAGTGGCTGCATCCACGCGTGCCCGATTCACCGCGAACACCGACCCGCAACGCACGGCGCGCGCCTTGGTTAATGCGCCGGAAGCCGGATTGAAAGCCGAGCTGGCGTTCGTGCGCGGCCAAGCCGATGAGGCGATGAAATTCCAGGCCGAGATGATCGAGGCGACGGCGAAGATCGATGCAAGAGAGCCGCCGATGCTGGCCGATGGCACGCGACTGACACTCGGCCAATTGCAGGCGCGCGCGCAGCGCTGGCCCGAGGCGGAAGCGACGTATCGGCAGGCATTGGCAGAACGTCCGGGAAGCGGATGGGCGCTGCGGGGGTTGCTGCAGGCGCTACGCGCGCAGGGCAATCGGGCCGAGGCGGAGAAGGTGAAGGGGGAGTTGGATCGGCAGTGGGGGGAGGCGAGTGCGCATTTGCGAGGGGTTTAACGCCCCCCGCGCCCTTCAATTGCTCCGGGAATGGGGCAGGAAACTGCGCCAATTCAATCCAATTAACATCAAGTCCAAACCGCTACAGGACGGCTATCCTCATAAAGAACTGCAGCCTCGGGACCATTCCAGGCTGTAGCCGATAAATCGACGTCCAACACAAACTGGCCGAACTTCACCCGCAGCGCGAACGCAGACGTTCGTCGATCAGTCACGGTGGTGCCGACGATTGCCGTCAATGCAACCTCTTTTTTCTCAGAGTCGCGTAACAGCCAGCTATTGTGAACAACGAGTCGCCGCATAGCGTCGAATCTGAGAACGAGGGAACGTTCATCGACTTGGCAGTCCAGAAGTAATGCGCCCTCCAGCAATACGAGTGAACTGGTCATATCTACCTTCGAAAGAGGGACGTGGGCGGGAGCAATTTGCGCAAGGCTTCTTATGAGCAGGGGTAGCAGGTCACATCAATCGTGAACTGACGCCGGGCCAACATTTGAACTGTTGTATTCGACAGCAAGACACTGAAAGCCGCAGGTTCACCTTCAGGGAAGAATGCGCCCACACGCATCACACCGTTCGCTTGCTCCAACAAACGCCCGAATGGCTCCATCGCGCCAAGGTAGTTTTGTATCGTTCGGTCAATAGTCAAGCCGGAATCAGCTGCGCCTATAGGTCGCAGGCTGAACTTGTTCGATCCCTTGAAGGCAATGAGTTCAAATTTTCCACTCAAACTCTCTCTCAACTTTTGCGCGTGAGAAACAGCCAGCGTGACGTTCAATTCGATTTCTATTTCCATCGAGACTTTATAAGGATCTCTGCTTTGATTCGACGGGATGGCGGCAAGGCTTGCCGGACACGGGACGATCGCGCCGTATTCGCGAGGCCTGGCGTTGCTCACGCTAGGCACCCGGCCGGGATCGTTGAAGCGAAACTATTGAAGCTGATCAATATCGATGACCGCATTCACAAACCCCGCAAATGCCGACATGGCCGGAGGGATTTGCAGGGAGGGAAGGCGATGGGACCTTGCGATGACTAGCGTCAACCTCGCGGTACCAGTTTTGGCGATCTCTCGAATCGCCTCTTTTGATTCTTGAAGCCGTTCGATATTTGCCCAGTGTTCACTTACTTCTTCCGACTCCACGTGAGACTCAACGGACCAGATGTTTTGACGGGGTAGATCTAATGCCGCATTTCGCTCACCGCGTGCCAGCTCAGTGTCAGGAGTGATACCCGTTAGTCTTGAAATTTCTTTAGGAACCACTGAAGTTCCGAGCAGTTGAAAGTCGAGCTTCATAGTCTAGGCACGATTCCCCTCGTGTTCATATGTAGATACTGAGGCACTCCTGAACCCTTTCGCGGCCCTGAGTACAGGTTGCCGTTCTTATCGACGAATATGTCAGATTTCGAGTCAAGACCGAGATCGCGTTTGAGGGAATGCGCGTCTTCATACCCATTTGCCCTACATGCCTTGTTGAGCTCACGCTCGGACATTCTCTTCGCATCGCGGGCTTCTTGCTCTGTCGGCGTCTTCCCATCTTCAGTGCATTCCTGCAGATCCCCAATCAGAGGTATCTTCACAACGGTCTTGCACTTCACCGCGAGGCCTAGTGGGTCTGTCAAACCGAGCGGATTCCCCCGCACATAACCGAAGGTGTTAATTCCTCCGGCCAACCCAATCGGATCACTCTGCACATACCGCCCGGTCCGCGCGCTGTACTCCCGATGCCAATTCTGAAACACCCCCGCCTCCGCATCGGCGTACTGCCCCGGAAACCGCAGGTTCATTTCAAGCGGCTCGCTCGCCCTGGGCAACACGGGTTTTTTCGTCGGCGCCCTGTCGACGTTTCGCGCGTCCATCAGCACCCCGATGGGCTCGTTATTGCCGAAGGCTGAGTACAGCCATTGCCACACCGGTTTTTTGAGTCCGTCCGTCACCAGTCGGGGCGTGCCCAGGTGGTCGGTGTGCATCGCGTAGAACTGGCCGTTGCGGTACAAACCCACCGGGATCGCACTGCCGTCTTCCGTGGGCAGCCAGATGTACTCCGTGTTTCCTTTGCCTTCGGCCGTGCCGTTGTCGTATTCGCCCAGCATTGCCCACTCGGGGATCTGGCCGTCGCCATAGACATAGGCCGTCCCCAGACCAGCGCCGCGCGCATCCCTTGAGCTGAACAGCCAGCCGAAGGTCTGGCGCAGCCACGAGGTGAAGTCCCTGCCCAGCTTTTGTTCGTCGGGCTTGCTGTGCCCGGCCTGCACCACGGTCTTGAACACGCGCTGACCCATTGCGTTGGTCAGATAGGTGACCGATGCGGCCTCGCCGTTCTTGACCAGGGTGACCTTGCTCATGCGGCGCGCGGCGTCGAAGGTAAATTCGCGCAGTCCGTCGCTGGTCATCGCGCCGTTCGCATCCAGGGTGTAGTTCACCGGCAGCTTTGCCACGCTGGTGACCGTCCCGTTTCTGGTTGTCGTGAGGGTCGGGGTGAAGCCCAGCAAACGATTGCTCGCCTCGTCGATTCGAAGCGCCTGGCTGGTGGTGCGGGTCTGGTCCGACGATTCGAACAGGCCGTCGAGATCGGCATCGCCGGTGACTTTGTCCAGGGCGGTTAGGCGGTTGGAGTTCGCGTCATAGCTGTAGCTGGTCTGCGCACCATCGCGGTTGAACGACGTCAATCGGTCGCGGCTGTCATAGCCGGCTGTCCATGAGAGCTGCATCGGATAGAGCTCACTCCTGGGCCCACCCATTGCCCACAACCGCTGTGTGATGCCGATGATCCGGCCCGCTGCGTCGTATTGATAGCTGGCGAAATCTGTCGCCGTCATGCGTCCGTCGGTGTCAAAACTTCGCTGGGCCGCATCGCCGTTCCACCAGGTCCAGGACTGCGCTTGTCCCAATGCGTTGTGCCTCAGGCTGGTGATGAACGGCTTCGGGGCCGTGGTCTGGCGCCTGGTGCTACTCGGCTCCCTGACAGTAATGCCGGTAATGCGGCCTGCCGTGCGAAGGTAGTCCACCGTCAATCCGCTCTTGTAGATGACGCTCGACAGGTCACCGCCCGAATACATATAGCTGACTGTGTACTTGCTGGGGCTGGATGGATCGTCCAGCACCGTCGTGGTTTTCCTGGTGATCCGGCCCTGGTTGTCGCGCAGATACACCACCGATCCGGTCTTGTCGCTCACGCTGTAGAGGTAGCCCTTGACTTGCGTGTCCCAATCGAAAGCCTGCACCGGTTCGCTTCCGTGGCGGATGTCGGTCGGGCGACCCAGTGCATCACGGGTGATGACTGTCTTGCTGCCCTTGCCATCGGTGACTGAAGTGACGCGGCCGGCGCTGTCGTGCTCGTAGGTCAGGCTCGCGATGTCGGGGCTGGTTTCGCTTTTCACGTCGCCCAGCGCGGTGACTCCGTAGCTCGTCTGCACCCCCTTTGGATCGGTGACCGCGCGCAGTTGATCCAGCTTGTCCCAGTCTGTCCTGACCACTGCGTTGTCCGCAAACGTCGTGCGCGTGGTTCGCCCCAATCCGTCCAGCGAGAGTGCAGTAGTTTTGTGCAGGGGATCGGTGACGCTCGTTGGCGCCCCATTGGCGTCGTAACCGATGGAAGTCGCTTGGCCCTGGGCGCCAGTGATGACCCTGACCCGGTTCAAGGCGTCGATGACACGGCCGGCTTGCAGCACCAGGTTTCCGTTGGTGTCGCGCACCGTTTCGCTCACGCGATTGCCGGCGCCGTCCAGACCGTATTCGATCGTCGCGCCGCGGTTGTCCAAGACCATCCGAAGCCGCTGCGCCTCGTCGTACTGATAGCTCATGGTGTACCCGCTGGGCATGATCACGGTCGATATCAAGCCCAGTGCGTTATAGCGGTAGCTGGTCGTCTCATCGCCTCGCCGCATGGACCACAGGCGCCCTCTCCCGTCGTACTCATATGTCGTCACGAGGCCGCCAGGCTCGACCTCCCGGAGCAAACGGCCCGCACCGTCGTGCGTGTAAACGGCTTCGTGGCCCTTGGGATTCTTGACGGAGCGCAGGTTGCCCACGGCGTCGTAGTCGTAGCGCCAGATGCCGCCTGAAGCATCGGTCATGCTCTCAACCAGACCTTCGCTGGTATAGGACCACGAGGTGCGGCGGGTGGCTCCCGTTGCAGTGTTGGTCTGCGTTTGGCTCAGGGTATTGCCACGCACGTCGTATTCGTAACGTGTGGTGCGGCCCGCTTCCGTCACGAGTTCAGGCAACCTGAAAACAGGATGCCATTGGATGGATCGTGTCTGCTCCTCTGGCAAGCCCGCGGCCCGTGTGCTGGTGAGCTTGAGCATTCGCTGCATATCCCACTCATACACGGTGCGAACGCCTAGAAAATCAGTTTCTGATTGCGGTAACTGCAGCGCGATGAAGTCGGTACGGGCGATGCTATTGCCGTCATACGCGCCGTCAACACCTGCAAGGCGAATCTGTCCGTCGCCGCCCAGCCAGGTGTAGTTGCGGACCGTCCCGAGCGGATCCCGCACCTGCGCTGACATCGCGAAATTGCTTGACTGCGCCTGCGGCGTGGCAGAGGCGACGCTACCCTGGGTACTGGTGCCGCTCCCATAGGTGACCGTGAACTGCCCGGCCGCGCCTGCGTGCTGCGTGCTGACCGCGCGGCCAAACTCGTCGTAAGCAAAGCTCGCGGACTGCGCGCCTGTCTCATCGACGATTCCCGTGAGCGCCATGGGCCAGCGGGTGTCGTGGTACTGGTAGCTGCGCGTCTGGTTGCCCGGATAGGTAACCGTTGAAAGCCGTCCCGAACCGTTATAGCCATAGCTGATTCGCTGGCCGTCAGGCGCCACGATGCTGGTGATGCGGCCCGCTGAGTCGTGCACGAACTGCAACCGGCGGCCGAACGCGTTCGTGACCGAATCCAGCTGCCCGTTCACGTACGCGAGTCGCATCGTCCAGCCGTTGCGCTGGCTGATGGTCTGCAGCTTGCCGCCGCCATCGAAGTTCCAGCCCGACTCATCCGAAGCGCGAATGAAGCTCAGGCTCGTGGGCGTCACGACCAGCCGATCCTTGCTGTTGTCCGCGACCCAGCTGGAGCCGCTCTTTCTGAGCATGACCCTGGCACCGTCACCGAACCGCACGACGGCATCGGCCTCGGTAACGACGGCAAAGGCTGCGTATTCGTGACTCCAGCTTTGTCCCAGGCCCCCGGCCGCATTGCCCAGGCTGCGGTAGTGGCGCACAAACGAAAGCGGATGCACTGCGCTGTCGATCCAGTCTGTTTCGTCCTGCAGTTTTTCGCCGGTGGCCGGCTGGATCGGATTGCCTACACCCCCGCACATGTCGCTGGCTGTGACGGTCACGTTCTTGCTCGCCGTGTTGCTGCAACCATCGCAGGTGCCGGAAATCGTGTCGATGGTCGGGAAATACGGGGGGACGTAATCAAACCTGAAGACGCCTGCCCCATCGGTGACGCCGCGCATCGCAGGCCGGCCCGAAACACTGATGGAGACTCCGATGTTGGGGACTGCTCCTCCGTTTTGGGTGACGATTGCCTGCTGAGGGAGGGAGGGCCCAGCGATCAGGGTCTTGGTGGTACTAGGGCCTGTGATCTGGATCAGGTAAGGGGCAGGCTCGCACCGCTGCCGGGCATCGTTCCAGAACATGCCGGCGGGACACGCGCAGCTTGCATCGTCCCTGATGATGGCATTCGCAGGGCATTCGCAAAAAGGTCCGACATTTTCGGTCGCCCATGACTGCAGGCGCAGAGGGTTGCCGGTCGCTTGGGTATCGGTGGCACTGATGCGGTAGGTGACGTTAGCACCCCGGCCGCCGACCCAGTTGGATGGCACGGCGGGGCTCGAAAGCGCACACGTGTCGAGTGTCGAAGCGGCCGCGCACGAATAGGTATGAGGCCCACCGGTGCCGGTGCTGTTAACCCTGCGTGCATAGATGTCGCACGCTTGCGAAACTGCGGAATCCGCCCCCTGAACAGTGGCGCCCGGCGAACATAACGGCCCACCCCAGACCTGGTCTGGCTGTACGTAGCACATGGGGGCGGGCGCAGGCCCACCAAATGCCACGGCCTGCGCGGGAAGCGCCCACGCTGCCAGCAGACATGAAATCGCCATCGCGGCACACACACGCAGCCGCACTGCGGCAACTCGCAAAAAGACATTGCTCACGTCCACCCCTCAGTTCAGGCGCGGACTATATCAGTACCTTTGTTTTGTTTAGAAGATTTAAATCATACTTTTTTCTAGTATTGGTTCTGACCAATAATGCGTACCCCAAGGCCTTCCCGATAGACGATTGCGCGTTGCCGAACCACAAGTCGGTCGAGCCGCACGCGCGCCTGGATCTCGAAAAAGCGCGACGCAACACCCACACGAGCGTGCGCCTCCGGTGAGTCAAGTTGCAAGGCGGAAACAATCCTGGCTGCATCTCCTGCTGTGCGGAATGGCGCTTGCTCGCGCGCAGTGACCAGCCGTTGCGCATCGGCCATGTCCAACCCGTCCAACACCGCGTGCAATACCTCGACGCTTGCGGTGTTCAGGTTCACCGAGGTCCGAGAAGGAAGCAGCGTGACATAAGGCTCGATGGTCAAAACCGTGTGGGCAGAAGCACCGACCCATGTCAGCTGATCGAGCCTTTGCGGCATCAGCGGTGCGACTCTGTCGTCGGCAGTTACATCGGGCCGCGACGCGAGTTGCATCTTCAGCACGATTGCCTGCAGCTGCGATTGCTCAAGCCCCAGCCGCTCGAACAAGCGCTCGAAGCTGCGCAAGTCGCCAGCCGATACAGTCCCGTTGTCAATGAGGTTGTGCACATTCAGCCTGGATTGCAGATCGGTGATCTGGCCTAACAAAAATGCCCTGTCGGTGACGGAGGCCGTGTCCAGCGCCTGTGGACTGCCTGTGGCCAGGAAGCCCGACAAACTCGCTTCCTGCAGCGGCACCGCCCAGGGCTCTCCCAGGTGATCGACGCCGCCGGATCGGGCGTCCTCTCGCAGAACCAGCCGGGCCCAATCCAGAGCGCCCGTGAGTAACCAGTTCGCCTGCACGCGCGAACGCTCGGCTTCTTCTACTTCAATGGCGCGCCACTGTTGCCACAGTGCGGCCGCTGAAACGGTGGCAACCAGCGCGACTGTCAGCATCGCCAGCAACAGTGCAGCGCCGCGCGATTTGCTGGGGACGGCAATTGCCATGGGTGATTTCTCCGAATACTTTGCGAGGCGTCATGCAACAAGGCGCGAACAGATGAGTTCTTTCTGATTAATGTAGTTGTCCTGGGTGAGCCGACACCACCAACGGACGTCTCGCGAATCACTCAGCCCGCCAAACTGCGCCCTGTCGCAGATATCGCATGTTTCATCGCATGCCGCGTGCGCACCGTTAGCGTGGTCCCTAAAGTCCGCTGCATCACAACGACTTCACCGGCCAGGACACCACCATGCACCGCTACACACAATCCCGTACACACCACTTCTTCGCATTCGCCGTGGCAATCGCCATGAGCCTGGGCTCCGCTTCGGTCTTTGCCGGTTCGTGGTTCGGCAGCGAAACCGTCAGGGGAAACGGAATCGTCATGAAACAGGAGCGCACGGTCGGTGCGTTCAAGGGCGTCGAACTCCAGATGGCGGCTGACGTGGAGGTGCGCCAGGGCACTGGCGACAGCGTGAGCATCGAGACGGACGAGAACCTGCTGGCCCTGGTGGAATCCAGCGTCACCGAGGGCACGCTGGTGCTCAGACCGGTGCGCAAGAACCTCCGGCTTGCCGGTCGCACGCTCAAGATCATCGTCACCGCCAGAGAGATCCGGCAGCTGGGTGTGTCGGGCACGGGCACCTTGACTTCGGCCGCATTGAAATCGCCCAGGCTCCAGCTGGAAATCGCAGGCGCCGGCATCATCGATCTCAAGCAGGTGCAGACGGACGCGCTTGAAGCGTCCATCGGCGGGAGCGGCACGATCAAGGTCGCCGGTGCAGCTCGAAAGTTCACGGTAGAAATCGCGGGCTCGGGCGATGTGCAAGCGCAGCAACTGAAATCCGACGAGGCAGAAGTCAGCATCGCGGGTTCGGGCAATGCGAGGCTCTGGCCTATGTCGGCCCTTAGCGCATCGATCGCCGGCTCGGGCGACGTCGAGTACTACGGCGACCCGAAGATGAGCAGCAAAATTGCAGGCTCCGGCAGCATCAAGCGCGTCGGTGCCACGCCGCAATAATACCGATCACATGACCACGACCCAAGCCACCAACCCCCTCCTGCAGCCCTGGACCGCGCCCTACGGACTGCCGCCGTTCGAAGCGGTCAGGCCTGAACACTTTGAGCCTGCGCTCACGCATGCCATGCGCGAACACATGGCTGAGCTCGATGGCATCGCAGCAAACGGCGCACCTGCTGATTTCGACAACACGCTGGCCGCGTTCGATCGCAGCGGACGCCTGCTCAATCGCGTACAGGGCCTGTTTCGCAACCTGTGCTCTTCCCTTAGCTCGCCCGAGCTGCAGGCCGTGCAACGCGAGATGGCAGGGCCGCTGGCGGCGCATGAGAGCGCAGTGTTCATGCACACCCGGCTTTTTACGCGTGTGCAGGCCGTGTACGAAGTGCGCCAGCGGCTGGGGCTCACGCCCGAGCAGATGCGGCTGCTCGAGCGCGTTCAACTCGACTTCGTCCGTGCGGGCGCCATGCTCGCACCCGACGCACAGGCGCGCTATGCGCAAGTCATGCAGGAACTCGCCAGCGTCAACACTGCATTTGCGCAGAACGTACTGCATGACGAAACAAGCTGGCAGCTGGCGCTCAACGGCCGCGCCGACATGGCGGGTCTGCCGGATTTCGTGAAGGATGCCGCGCGTGCAGCGGCCCGTGAGCGCAACCTGGATTGCGAAGGCGCGATCACGCTGTCGCGCTCGTCCATCCTGCCGTTTCTCACCTTCTCTGAACGCCGCGACCTGCGCGAACAGGCGTTCAAGGCGTGGACCACGCGCGGCGAGCACCCGGGCGAACACGACAATCGCGCGCACATTGCACAAATCCTGCAACTGCGCCAGGAGCAGGCCAGGCTGCACGGCTACGCAACATTTGCAGACTACGCGCTGGTCGATCGCATGGCGCGTGAACCTGCAGCGGTGAGCAAGCTGCTCGATAACGTGTGGGCGCGCGCTAAACCGGTGGTAGAACGCGAACGCGACATGCTGCTGTCCGTACAACGCGACAGCGGCGGCCAGGGTCCGATCGAAGCCTGGGACTGGCGCTACTGGGCTGAAAAAGTCCGCCAGCGCGACTACGCCATCGACGATGCGCAGGTCAAACCCTACTTCGCGCTCGAATCCATGGTGCAGGCCGCGTTCGACTGCGCGCAGCAACTTTTTGGCGTGACATTCACTGCGCGTCCGGATCTGCAAACCTATCATCCCGATGTGCTTGCGTATGAGGTGCACGATGCGCAGGGCGAACAAGTCGGCCTGTTTCAGCAGGACAACTTTGCACGTCCCGGCAAGCGCAGTGGCGCCTGGATGAGCGGGCTGGCCTGGCAAAACCGCAATGGCGGCGTGACACGGCCCATCATCCTGAACAACAACAATTTTGCGAAGGGCTCGCCGACGCTGCTGTCGTTCGACGACGTACGCACGCTCTTTCACGAATTCGGCCATGGCCTGCACGGGCTGTTGTCGAACGTGACGTACGAACAGCTCACGGGCACCTCTGTGCTGCGCGATTTCGTCGAGCTGCCTTCACAACTGTTCGAACACTGGACCACCGAGCCGCAGGTGCTACGCAAGCACGCCCGCCATGTCGAGACCGGAGAGCCAATCCCCGAATCGCTCATCGACAAGCTGCAGGCTGCCCGCAAGTTCGGCCAGGGTTACGAGACCGTGCGCTACACATCCAGTGCGCTGCTCGACATGGCGGCGCACAGTCATCCGGACCCCGCAAGCGTCAGGGACTGGGTGACATTCGAGGCAGACGTCCTGCGAACCCTCGGCATGCCTGAAGCCGTGCACCCGATGCACCGCCTCGTGCATTTCCAGCACCTGTTCAACAGCGACGGATACGCAGCCGGGTATTACGTTTACCTGTGGGCCGAGGTACTGGACGCCGATGCCTTCGGTGCGTTCCGGGAAGCAGGCAATGTGTTCGATCCGGTCGTTGCCGAGCGACTGAAGCGCTGCATCTACTCGTCGGGCAATAGTGTGGAGCCTGGCCAGGCATTCGAGGCCTTCCGCGGTCGCCCACCCCGAATCGAACCCTTGCTGGAACAGCGGGGTTTGGCCGGGCAGGCCTGACAGCGGCAACACCAACAAAAACGGCCCGCGACGCGGGCCGTTGGTCATCTCGCCAGGTGCGAAATCAACCCTTCTTGCTGGCAGCCTTGATGTCGGCTTCGGCCTTTTTATGAGCAGCCTTGGCCTGTGCCTTGCAGGCCTTTTCTTCTGCGCCCTTCATCGGCTTGCAGGCCTCCTTGGCGGCTTTGTAGTCAGCGTCGGCCTTCTTGTCGGCAGCCTTGGCTTCAGCCTTGGTCATGGATGCTGCCATGGGCGCAGAAGCGCCGGTCATGGGGGCGCCGGCGTGGGCGGCCGCGAAGGCCGTGCCCGAAACGCCAAAAGCAAGTGCTGCGGAAATTGCGAGGAGCGTGTTCTTCATGGTGTGAGGGTCCTTTGAAAGGCGCAGCCGGAAAGTCGGCTTCTTGAACAACGCAGCCGGCCATTTCCCGTTTGTAGGACAACACCGCCAGTTTTCCTGCAAGCGGTCATGGCTGAGCGCTATGAATCACCCACCAGCTCAGCGATGGCGCCGCCCACCTCTTCCAGTCGCTGCCGCGCCTGAGGGGCATCCACCCCCAGCCGGGACATCACGATCGCGGTCTTCACATGCCCACCCGCAGCAGCCAGCAATGCCTGCGCATCGGCGCGCGACAGTTGCAGGGTGGTCATGAGGATGCGTTCGCCGCGATCCTGGAGCTTGTCGCATGTCACCTGCAGGTCAACCATCAGGTTGCCAAACACCTTGCCCGTCTTGACCATGGCGCTGGTGCTGATGGTGTTGAGCACGAGCTTGGTCGCGGTGCCCGCCTTCATGCGGGTCGATCCGGTAATAACCTCCGGGCCCACCAGCGGCGCGATGATCACGTCGTACGATCTAGTCAGCGCGCGTCTAGGATACGAGCACAGCAGGAACCCGGTTTTCGCCCCCAGCTCGCTCGCGCGGTGCAAGGCGCCATGCACAAAGGGCGTGGTTCCTGAAGCGGCGATTCCCAGCACAAAGTCGTTGGTACCGACCTGCTTCTCATCCATGGCGGCAGCGCCATCGTTGGGGCGGTCTTCCGCGCCTTCGCGCGCCTTGAGCAAGGCCTCGAACCCGCCAGCCATCACACCCTGAATCAGGTCAGAATCGACACCATAGGTCGGCGGCATTTCGGACGCATCGAGGACGCCCAGGCGCCCCGATGTGCCCGCCCCTACATAGATCAGGCGTCCGCCCGCACGAAAGCACTCCACCACCATATCGATTGCACGCGCAATCGGCTCACGCTCCTGTGCAACGGCGGCAGCAACGCCTGCGTCTTCCGCATTGATCAGGTCCACGATCTCGAGCGTGGAGAGCTGGTCAATACCCACGCTGCGCGGGTTCTGCTGCTCCGTCAGTCGCGGGTCGAGCAGTTCGTCTGGAGCCTTAGGTTCAACTGGAATCGACATGGATTCATGGTGCAAGGTTCACACCTTGGCACTTGTAGGACGCCTGCGTCGATATTGATCAGCCGGGGAGCGACTCGAGCCGCGCTGCTGCTTCGCGCTTTCCCATGGTGCGCAGCGCCGCGATCGCCTGCAGGTGCTTGGCCCGTGGCCGGGCCTTGCCCTGCTCCCACTTGTAGACCGACTGGCCCGATGCTCCTACGAGAGCGCCGCAAGCCGCCGCAGAAAGACCCAGGCGTTTGCGCTGTTCCGCAAAACCTTTCGCACTGAAACGCAGCTTGCGTTCGCCGGAATCTTCCGCTTCGGTGGAAGCAGTTCTGCTGGAGCCCTTCTTTACCTGACGCAGATGCTGCTCGAGCGTCTTGATATGGCGCTTGAGTGCAGCAATGTCAGTTCGGTACTGTCCAAGCGCTTTTTTCATGCCCAGCGTTTGCGCGCGAACTTCCTTGCGCGCCACACGGGAGATTTCACTTTTAAGAAGAGATGCAATGTTTGGCATGGACCTTATTGTGCCCCCACCTGAGTACACCACTCATCTATACCCGCGCGGGGATTTCAAGGCCCCGTTTGACTGCGGGGCGCGCAGCAAACCCCTCAAGGACACGCGTGACTTCCGGAAACTCGCCGATCCGAACAAGGTCGCCAGCTGCGTAGAAACCGATCAGGTTCCTGACCCACGGAAATGTCGCGATATCGGCAATGCTGTAGTCGTCGCCCATGATCCAGGCGCGACCCTTCAATCGGGTGTTCAATACGCCCAGCAAGCGCCTGCATTCATCGACGTAGCGATCGCGCGGACGCTTGTCTTCAAAATCCTTGCCAGCGAACTTATGGAAGAAGCCGAGCTGACCGAACATGGGGCCGATGCCGCCCATCTGGAACATCAGCCACTGGAGCGTCTCATAGCGCCCTGCGGCGTCATGCGCCATCAACATTCCCGTCTTCTCGGCAAGATAAAAAAGAATGGCACCCGATTCAAACAAGGCCAGCGGCCGGCCGCCCGGACCCTGCGGATCGAGGATGGCGGGAATCTTTCCGTTGGGATTGAGCGATTCGAATTCGCTCGACTTCTGGTCGTTATTCGCGAATGCCACTAGATGCACCTCATAAGGCAGGCCCGTTTCTTCCAGCATGATCGAAACCTTGACGCCGTTGGGTGTGGGCAGTGAATAAAGCTGCAGGCGATCGGGGTGCTGCGGGGGCCATTTGCGGGTGACAGGAAAATCTGAAATGCGGGTCATGTCGATCCTTCGGCTTTGATCCATGGAGGGTGTGCGATCATGCCCTGACCCCATCCGTCATGCCATGACCTACCAGATCACCCTTTACGAGGCAGATGTTTCACCCGAGCAGTTACGTGCGGCTGAGCAGCGCTTTCGTGATGCGCTGGAAGAAGTGCTCGGCTGCGCGGAGATGGTCATGCCGGTGTACCAGGCTTATCAGCGCTTGATTGGCGCCTATGGCGAATCGCCCGACATCGACAACCTGACCGAAGCCGAACGCATGGTCCTGGATCAATGGCAAGCTGCCGAGCTGGCAGCAATCACCGCCGCGTTCGGTCCGAACCGTTATATGGGTGATGCGATGTATGAACTGACGCCTGAAAATCAGCGGTAGAGTAGTCGGGCTCCACCAACTGCCCGACCATGAACCCCATCGACCTGCGCCAGATCGCCATTGAAGCCATGAAGTCGCGCGATCTGCGGCCGTCGTTTGCGCCGGAGGCGCTGATGGAAGCCGAGGCCGCGCGCACCCACGGCCCTGAGCGCAGCGGCGATATCCGCGACCTGCGCCACCTGCTGTGGTTTTCGATCGACAACGACGACACGCGCGATCTCGACCAGCTGAGCTTTGCGCAAGAACAACCCGGCGGTGCAACCCGCTTGCTGGTGGCCATCGCCGATGTCGATGCCATGGTCAAGCCCGATCTCCCCATTGATCAGCATGCAGGCGCCAATACCACCTCGGTCTACACAGCAGCCGGGGTGTTTCCGATGCTGCCGGAGCTGCTGTCCAACGACCTGACTTCGCTGCACGAGTCGCAGGAGCGGCTTGCCGTCGTCGTCGATATGGTCGTGCAGCCTGATGGTGCAGTGGCGCAGGCTGATGTGTACCGCGCGTCTGTGTTCAATCACGCCAAGCTGGCCTATGACGCAGTATCGGCGTGGCTCGACGGCGCATCCGAAGCCCTGCCCAGGCTTGCGCAAGTGGCTGGACTGCAAGAACAGTTGCTGCTGCACGATGCGCTTGCATCCCGGCTTCGTCAATTGCGCAGTGATCGCGGCGCCCTGAACCTGAAGTCGAGCGCGGCTCGCCCGGTGTTCCGCGATGGCGAGCTGGTCGATCTCCAGCCGGACGAGAAAAATCGCGCCAAGGATCTGATTGCCGATCTGATGATTGCAGCCAATGGCGCAACGGCCCGCTACCTGGTTGAAAAAGGGTTTCCTTCGCTGCGGCGCCTGCTGCAGGCGCCCCGCCGATGGGACCGCATCGTGGCGCTTGCCGCCTCACACGGCGTGGCCCTGCCCAGCGAAGCCGATGCGCTGGCACTCGATCGGTTCCTGCAGCTTCGCCGCAAGGCAGACCCTGACGGATTCGCCGACCTGTCGCTGTCGGTGGTGAAGATGCTGGGTGCAGGTGAGTACTCGGCGGGTGCGGCAGGGGTGAAATCGCAGGGCCACTTCGGGCTGGCCGTCGCCGATTACGCGCACTCCACGGCGCCCAACCGGCGCTATCCGGACCTCATCACACAGCGGCTGCTCAAGGCCGCGATCGCAGGGGATGCGCTACCCTACGACACGCAGACACTCGCTGCCATTGCCAGCCACAGCACCACGCAGGAAAACAATGCGAACAAGGTCGAGCGGCAGGTGCTGAAGGCGGCCGGCGCATGGTTGCTGCATGACCGCATCGGCGAATCATTCGATGCCATCGTGACCGGCGCGGCGCCCAAGGGCACGTTCGCGCGTATTCACAGTCCGATGCTCGAAGGACGCGTCGTGCGCGGATTTGGAGGACTGGACGTGGGCGATGTGCTGCGCGTGCGGCTGGTCGCGGTGGACCCCCTGCACAGCTTCATCGACTTCGAGCGGGTGACGTGAAGCCATCCCGGCGCGACAACCGATCAACTCCGGTGGACCCAAAGCCCGGCGGCGCTTCCCATGAGCTCGACTTCGCCCTCTCTCTGAGCACCCATCTTCTGGGCTAATCGAATCGATGGGGCATTGCCATCGCGAATCAGACTGATCACGCGATCTTTCTTCAGGTCTTCGAATGCAATGCGCCTGGCTGCCTCGGCAGCTTCAAATGCATATCCTTTGTCCCAATAGTCCTTGCCGAGCAACCACCCGAGTTCGAAGCCAGGCCATCCCGCCACATCGATGAAACCCACATGGCCCATCAAGGGGCCGTCACGCAGGGTCAGGGCCCAAAGCCCGTATCCGCGCATTTCCCAATGTCCCAACATCATCGACATACTGCGCCACGCCACGTCTGACGTGTTGGCAACCCCCGTGCCCACGTAACGCATCACGTCAGCGTCAGAGGTGATCAGGGCGTAAGCCGGGTGATCAGCCGCTGAGAAGGGTCGCAGTACCAGCCGCGCTGTCTCGACGACGCGCGGCGCTTGGTAAGTTCGCCATTCCTCCTTGGCCGACATTAATCCGCCGTCAGCTTGCGATCCGTGATGATCTTCTTCCACCTCGCGCGGTCTGCATTGGTCATCGCAATGAATTGCTGCGGGGTGCCACCGACCGCCTCGATGCCTAGTCGGGCCAGGCGATCCTTCACATCGGCGTCTTGCAGCGCCTGATTCACGGCCGTGCTCAACCGCATGACGACATCGTTGGGCAGGCCCTTGGGACCGTACAGTCCGAACCAGGTCACCGCCTCGAAGCCGGGAATCGTCTCGGCAATCGCCGGGAGATCGGGCAAGAGCGGCGAACGCTTCGCCGTGGTGATGCCGAGCGCCCGCAAGCGCCCTTCCTTCACGTGGGGCAGTCCGCTGGGCAGGGAATCCAGCAGCAGATCGACCTTGCCGCTCACCAGGTCCGGAATGGCCAGCGCCGTTCCGCGATAGGGAATGTGCACCAGGTACAGCCCCGCCATGGCCTTGAAATACTCGGTGCCCAGATGCACCACGGTGCCATTGCCGCTGCTCGCATAGTTCAGCTTGCCGGGGTTCTTGCGCGCCAGGTCGACCCATTCCTTGACCGTCTTCGCAGGCGAGCTGTTGGGCACCAGCATGATGCTGGGCGCATTTCCGACATGGGTGATCGGCGTGAAGTCGGCGACCGCGTCATAGGGCACCTTGCCAAAGCTCGGCCCGATGCTGTGCGTGCTGGAAGTCGCCAGCAGCAAGGTATAGCCATCCGCAGGTGATTTGGCTGCAAGGTCCGAGCCGATCGTGCCGCCCGCCCCGGGCTTGTTGTCCACGACGACCGTGGTGCCCAGCCGCTCACCCAGTTTCTGGGAAACCGCGCGCGCAAAAATATCGGTCGCGCCGCCTGCCGGAAACGGCACGACCAGGCGGATGGGCCGGTTGGGATAGGAAGCAGCGCCCTGGGCGATGGCAGCCGGCGCCGCGGCAAGAACACCCGCGGCCAGCGCCAGCATGGAAACGATTCTGGAAATAGTCATTCGGCTTTCGCACCTGAGAATTGCACGATCTTCGCCCATTTCTCGGTTTCCATCCTGTGGATCGCCCAAAACTGCTCGGGCGTCCCGCCAATTGGCATGCCGCCGAGGTCGGCGAGCTTTGCCTTCATCGCCGGATCTGCCAGCGCCGCGTTGATCTCGCGATTGAGCCGGGCGACGATGTACGGCGGTGTGCCCTTGGGCGCGGTGATCCCGAACCACGCGCTGGCTTCATAGCCCGGTACCGTTTCGGCAATAGCCTGAACGTCGGGCAGTGCCGGTGAGCGCTGCGCGCTGGTCACCCCGAGTGCACGCACCGTGCCGCCACGGATATGGCTGATGATGGATGGCATGTTGTCGAAAATCACATCGACCTGTCCGCCGATCAGGTCGATCGTTGCGGGGCCTGCGCCCTTGTACGGAATGTGCTTCATGCTCACACCAGCCATCGACTTGAACATCTCGCCCGACAGGTGCACGGACGTGCCAGAACCCGACGAGGCCATGTTCACCTTGTCCGGATTCTTCTTTGCATAGTCGATGAATTCCGCGACGTTTTTCGCGGGAAAGTTCTTCGTCACCGTCATCACATTGGGAACCCGGATCAGGCCTCCAAGCGGCACCATGTCTTCCAGAAAGTTGAACGGAAGCTTCTGGTAAAGGCTCGCGTTGATTGCATTGGCCGGGTTGGCCAGAAAGATGGTGTAGCCGTCGGCCGGCGAGCGAATCGCCATTTCGGTGCCGATGTTGTTGCCGCCGCCGGCGCGGTTTTCGACCACCACCTGCTGGTTGAGCCGGGTGGACAGCCACTGCGCCATGAGCCGGGCCAGAATGTCGGTCGTGCCGCCCGGCGGATAGGACACGATGAATTTGACGGGTCTGGTGGGGTACTCGGGATCGGCGGCCCACGCAGCCGGAACGCTGCAAAGCAGCACGAGCGCCGAAACGATTTTTTGAAGCAAGCGCATGAAATCTCCTGTGGAGTGAATGCCTGGCGAACGCACGCGAAATGTGCTCAGACAAGCGTATAGGTACCCGCACGCAAGCGTCAATCGGTAAAGGCGAGTGCAACTTTTGCCTGCTAAATCCCGCAATCGGGCTCGTCCGCTCATGCAAAATCAGCTGATGGCCGCGATGCGGCACAGGAGCGCGATTTGGCAACTTTCAACGGCACTTCCAACAACGACACACTTGCTGGAACCATCGACGCCGACAACATTTTCGGTGGCTCGGGCAGCGACTACATCGACGGTCGCGAAGGCGCCGACTCTCTCGACGGGGGAGACGGCGACGACATCGTCTATGGCGGCCCAGGCAACGACACGCTGCAGGGCGCTCCTGGCGATGACGGCCTTGCCGGGGATCAAGGTGACGACGTCATCAATGGCGCGGCCGGCTTCGATCTCGCGTTCTACGACGCAGCGCCCGCGGCAGTCACGGTAAGTCTCACCACGGGCCTGTCCAGCGGCGGCGACGGCAACGACACGCTAAGCGGCATCGAGGGCCTGATCGGCTCCGTTTTCAGCGACTCGCTCACTGGCGACGCCAGCAACAACGACCTCTATGGCAGCCAGGGCCTGGACACGCTGTCCGGCCTGGACGGCAATGATTACCTGCAGGGAGACGACGGGGCGGACCTGCTGGCCGGCGGCAACGGCAACGATGTCATGGCGGGCGGCAATGGCAACGACTTCCTGGAGGGCGGGGAAGGCGTTGATACGGCCGGGTATGCACTCACCCAGCCGCGCAGTGCCTACACCGTGCAGGTATACGGTACCGGCCTGACGGTTGAACGTACGGGCGAAGGCCGCGACACCCTGTCGGGCGTGGAGGCATTGAGCTTCCAGGATGGTGACTTTTTGGTCACGACAACCGGCAACGGTCTGCTGGCCGCACAAGTGGTCGGCACGCTGTTTGGCCCTGCGGGCCAGGCCAGCCCGGCACTGGTGGGCTACTACTTCGCATTGCTCCAGAGCGGCCTGACGCTTGAAGAGGTTTCCAATATCGCGGTCGCGTCCGACGGCTTCGCTGCGGTGGCAGGGTCACACGGCAACCTCGCTTTCGTCAATGCGGTGTACACCCATGTGGCAGGCGCGCCGCCGTCGCCCGAGGCACAGGCCGAACTGCTTGGCTACCTCGATGCCGGGTACAGCCAGGGATACATCACCTCGATAGCGGCGGGCATTTTTGGCATGCGATCCATCGATCTCAAGTACGCGGCCGCCAACGTGCTTGTGAACCTGGGGCTGGAAACCGCCGACTCACTCATGGGCGCCGCTGGCGATCAGCACATGGCCGGGCGAGGTGGCAACGACACGATGACAGGCCTGGCCGGCAGCGACACGCTTGACGGCGGAAGCGGCATCGACCGCGCGGTCTATACGAGTTCGCGAGCCGAGTACACGGTCATGCACAACGAGGTCGGTCTCGTTGTCGAAGACCTCGCCGCCACCGAGTTCGACAAACTTATCGACGTGGAGCGGATTTCGTTTTCCGACACCAACGTTGCCTATGACATCGAAACGGGCAACGCCGGCACAGCCGCCAAAGTCATCGGCGCCCTGTTTGGCCTGGCCGGTCTGCAGGACGAAGCCCTGGTGGGCCAGTACATCGCCATGCTTGACTCGGGACTGAGCCAGGAGGGCGTGGCTGGCGTGGCGGCAGCCTCTGACCGGTTCGGGGCTGAAGCTGGCGGTCACAGCAACCAGCAGTTCGCCGAGCGGATCTATTTCAACATCGCAGAGGTCAATGGAAGCCCCCAGGACATCGCCGCCATCGTGCTGTTGCTCGAATCCGGATACTCCCAGGCACTGATCGGCACGCTCGCAGCCGAACTCGAATACAACGTGCTGCACATCGACCTGGCAGGGCTGGCGCAGACAGGATTGCAGTACGACCTGGTCTGACTGGCTGCACACGGAAGATTGGCGGATCCGGCTCCGGCGCGCTACAGTCGGGCCATGCGTCCACCACCTGCCGAAGTCACCGACGGCGCTGCGTCTCGCGTCTCCCCGGGCGGCACGATGCAGATCCGCATCGTGCGGCAGAAGGATTTCATGGGGATCGAAGCGGCCGGCCCGCTCGATCTGCCAACGTTTCTCGAAGTGATCGCCACGCTGGGCACCCTCACCCGGCAAAGCGGCGAGCAGCGCGTTCTCTTCGACCTGCGTCATCTGGACGGCCAGCCCCAGGTCGCCGGACAGATGCTGGTAGGTGACCAGATCGGCAAGTGCCTGACGCATGTGCAACGCGTGGCCTCTGCTGTTTCGCCCGAACGCATCACGCACGCCAGCGAAAACGTCGCGCGCACGCATGGCGTCGCGATGCGGGTCTTCGGCGACCGGGATACCGCCATCGCGTGGCTGCGCGAAGGCAATACCGAAGAGGAATCAGCTGCGGCGCAGCACAGAACCTCATCGCTCGATCCGGCGCGCTGTGCCATCTGGGCGGCCGTGCGACACCTCTTTCCACCGCACGCACAGGCCATCCAGCTCCCCACCGGAACCCTGGCCATCTCGTGGCCCATTTCCAGCGAGCAGCACCGTGAAGCGCGCTATGAAATGGCCACGCCCATCACGGTGCGGCTCGAGCCCGATTTGCTGGACAGCCTGAACACAGCGACCGCCGAACAACGCAAGCGGATTGCCTCCAGCCAGGAGGCTGCATTTCGCGCCGGGATGATCGGCTATGACCCCTATACCTCGGTTCCCAAGGCGCGCGTGATCGTCCTGGGTTGACCCGCCGACCTGAACAAGATGGTGCCTCAAAGGGCTCATCAATCCTGTCCGACAAATGCAAGTGCCGGGTGCCGACAAGCTGGGCATTGGCGTTTCGTCAAGCTGAACCACCGCCGACAAAACTGCCGTGCGGACAGATGCAACCACATCCAGGAGATCAGCATGTCAGATAAGAATCCAGCCAACCAAGATCCGATCACCGGCGAGCCAGGCGCCCATCCAGTGGGTACCGGCGTCGGCGCGACCGGCGGTGCGGTCGCCGGTGCGACCGTGGGGTCGGTCGCCGGTCCGCTCGGCACGATCGCGGGAGCCGTGGTCGGCGCCGTTGCGGGTGGAATGGCCGGCAAGGCAGCAGCCGAAGGCGTGAACCCGACCACCGAAGACAGCTACTGGCGCGAGAATTACAACAAGCATCCGGGCTACAAGTCCGAATACACCTATGACGACGACTATGCGCCGGCTTTCCGCTCGGGATACACCGGTTGGGAACGGGCCCGCGCGTCGGGCGGAAAGTCCTTCGATTCCTACGAGCCGTCGCTGCGCAGCGACTGGGAAAAATCCAGGGGCAAATCGCGCCTGAACTGGGAAGAAGCCAAGAGCGCATCGCGCGCCGCATGGGATCGCGTCGAACGTGCCATGCCCGGTGACGCTGACCGCGACGGCCGCTAAGCCCCTCCCAACACCAAACCGCAGGCGGCCCAACCCGGGCGGCCTTTTTGCGTGTCGTCTAACGCGAGCGAATCGGGGGTTCTGGCGAGCGATACGGGGGATCGACCTTGCGCCGGATGGCACTGCCGATGGGCAGGTACCGCAGCAATTTCACCGCACCATCCCGGCCGCTCGCCGCTCGGCCCACCAGTGCCGTGCCCGCCATCAGACCGAGTGTGCGCAGCAGCAGCGAAGGGCTTCTGCGCGAAAGAAGCCACACGCCCAGGCCAGCGCCCAGCACCATCCAGTGCTCGCCCGGGATGCCGGGGCGGGCATCGTCGGCGGCCTTGATTTCCTTGAGCGTCTCCACTGCGGATTCAACGGCGGTGGGTTCTTCGTAGCGTTTGATTTTCATGTTGCCATGCTACGAACCGGCGCTCGCCGGGTTCGTAGGAATGCGCCGCGACCTGCAAGGCAGATCACTGCGCAGGCGGGCGCGGATGCTCCAGGAAAAACCGGATCATTTCGGCACTGGCATCGGGTCCGCGGGTGTCGGTGTAGGAGCCATGCGCAGTGCCGCCGGACCACGCATGAGGCGAGCCGTGCACCACCCAATGCTCGGCGAGCACGCGACCGGTGAATTGCTCGGAGTGGACGTGGCGCGTGGCCCCGCGCTGGCCAGTGGCTCCCACCTTGTGGGTTTCGACCGACGAGCGGCTTCCGGTAGCAGATGCAATCACGCTTTCGCCATTGGACGGATGCACGGTCGAGTCGGCATCGCCGTGAAAAACGATGGTGGGCACTCCCTGCATGGCCCCGGATCCGGCAGGCGCCCCGCTTCGCATGGCCGACAGGGCGGCAGGCAAGTCCGTCGCCGAGCTTGCCGCCAGGCCGGAGTGAACGCCAACCGCTGCATACAGATCCGGATAGGTGGCACCCAGGATCGCGGCCATCGCCCCGCCTGCCGAAAGCCCGGCGACATAAACGCGGTTTGCGTCGATCGGGTAACCGGCCATCACGGCGCGCGTCATGCCGGCGATCAACTCGGGTTCGCCGCGGCCTCGCTGCTGGTGGGTGTGCTTGAACCAGTTCCAGCAGCCCTGTGGATTGGCCTGCCTGGACTGCGCGGGATACAGCACAAAAAAACCCTGCTGCGCCGCGAGTTCATTCATGGCCGTTCCGGCTGCGAAATCGTCAGGGTTCTGGGTGCAGCCATGAAGCATGACCACCAGCGGCATCGGCGTTGGCTGGGCGCCAGTGGCCGCAGCCGGCGGAATGAAAAGCTTGTAGTCCCGCTTCATGGCGCCAGTTGCGTGCGTGCCCCCGATGAACTGCGACGAATCCGGCGATGCAGTGCGGTCGTGCTTTTCGCAAGCGTTTGCCAGGAGCGTGTCGTCGTCGGCGACTTCACGCGCTGGCACGTCGATCACGTCCAGGGACGCGGCGCCAACTGGGCTGGTGCCACTCGGGCCGGCACTATTCCGGACGGCGGTGGGCAGGAGGCCGGCGCTGCTGAGTGCCGCCTGTATGCGGGCCGTGGCCTCGCTGAGCTTGCCGCTTCGCGTCAGGCTCGTGGCTTCCTGCATGATTTTCTGGAGCGTGGGATTCATGGGTACTGCTTTCATGCGCCGCTCATGCGGCTTTTCAGGGCTTCCCTCACGGCGGGGCTTGCATGAAGCACGCCAAGTACCGTGATGGATTCGATGGTGGCAAGTGCCAGCGCCGGAGTGACGTCAGCTGCGATGGACGCCAGCCCGAGAACGCGGATCTGCAAAACCTGTCCGGCCGCCTTCACGGCTTTCAGGTCCTGGGCGCTGTAGTTCTGGATGCCCAGCACCAGCGTCTTGCGGGTGATGACCTGCTTCACGACCTCCTGGTGGATGCCCAGCTGGTTGCGGATCGCGGTACGGATGAGATCGGTCCGGTTGGCATAGAAGCCTTCCTGGACGAGCAGGTCGATCTGGCCGAGATCGACACAGCCGAGATTGATCGTGATCTTCTCGTCTGCGGGCTTGGGGACGGCAGAGTTTGCTGCGAGTGAGGCGCTACGGGGTGGCATGCGACCATCCTAGCACCATCCAAGTGGATGGTTTGTAGGACGACTGTCTTTTAGGTTTTCTTCGCGCCCAGCCGCGACTCGGTGCCCTTGAGCAGCTTCGCGATGTTCTCCTGGTGCCGCCAGCCCAGCAGCACCGCCATCAGGGCCAGCGCGATGGCAACGGCGGTGTCGGCGTTCCAGGCAACCCGGTGACCCAACAGGTAATACAGGGGAGCAAACATCGCGCTGACCAGCGAGGCGAGCGACGAATACCGGAAGAAAAACGCGATGATCAGCCAGGTGAGCGCGGTTGCAAGCCCCAGCCAGACATTGAGGCCGAACACCACGCCGATGAAGGTGGCCACGCCCTTTCCACCTTTGAAGCGAAAGAACACGGGCCACAAATGCCCCAGGAACGCCGCCAGTCCCACCATCGCCATCGTTCCTTCTTCGAGCCCGAAGGGCCCGCCGTACCGCCGCACGAGCAACACCGGAATGAGCCCTTTTAATGCATCGAGCAGCAGGGTGACGATGGCAGCAGCCTTGCTGCCCGACCGCAGCACATTGGTGGCACCCGGATTCTTGCTGCCGAACGTGCGCGGGTCCTTCAGCCCCATCGCACGGCTGACGATCACGGCAAAAGACAGCGAGCCGACAAGATAGGCGGCAAGCACCGCGAGGACGGAATAAAGATAGGGCAAGGCAGGTATCTCCGGCATGGGCCGCTCAGGTGCGGCCACGGTGGGGCTGTTGTTGAGCTATTCTGCCAGCGCGCAATGAACGGCCTTCGCATCGAGCAGGCGCACGCACACCTGCGGAGCGATGCCCACGAGATATCCGCGGCGCCCGCCGTTCAGGACGATGCGCGGCAGGCCCAGGATGGTCTCTTCGACGTACACCGGCATGGCCTTGCGCGTGCCGAAGGGCGACGTGCCGCCCACCAGGTAGCCGCTGTGCCGATTGGCAACCTCGGGCTTGCAGGGCTCCACCGACTTGGCCCCGATCTGCCGGGCAAGGTTCTTGGTCGATACCTTCCGGTTGCCGTGCATCAGCACCACGAGCGGCCGGGCCTTCTCGTCTTCCATGATGAGCGTCTTGACCACCGTGAACGGATCCAGCCCCAGGACCTGTGCGCTGTGCTGCGCGCCGCCATGTTCGAGGTACTCATAGGGATGTTCGCTGAACTCGACTCCGTTCGCCCTCAGGAACGCAGTTGCCGGTGTTTCGCTGACGTGCTCTTTCTTGCCTTCTTTCTTGCTCATACCGTGCGAGTTTCAGGCTGTACGGCAGCCTCAGTTGGCCGGGTCGCGGTGCAACCACCGGATCCTGTCGATTTCGGCCAGCACCTCGGGCGACAGCACCGTCCCCAGCGCGGCGACATTCTCATCGAGTTGATCGACGCTTGTCACGCCGATGATCGTGCTGGCGACCTGCCATTTGGTGTAGCAGAACGCAAGCGCCATTTGCGTTGGCGTCATGCCGTTTGCACGGGCCAGCGCGTTGTATTCGCGTGCAGCAGCCAGTGCGCCCTCGCGGCCCCAACGTCCCTTGCGGACGCTCTCGAATTTCGCGATCCGTGCATCGGCGGGAGCCGCGTCGCCCGTGGTGCCCGATTCATCGTACTTGCCCGTGAGCAGGCCGAAGCCGAGCGGCGAATAGGCCAGCAGAGACACATTGAGGCGGTGCATGGACTCATCGAGCGCGTTTTCAAGGGCCCGGCTGATGAGGCAATAGACGTTTTGCACCGTGGCCGGCCGCGGAAGGCTGTGCAGTTCGGCCAGCCGCACGAATTCATGCACGCCGTAGGGGGTTTCGTTCGACAGGCCCATGTAGCGCACCTTGCCCGCCTTCACCAGCTTTCCAAACGCTTCGAGCTGCTCATGGATCGACGTGTCCGAGCGCTCTTTGGTCGGGTCGTAATAGTTCGCGCCGAACACCGGCACATTCCGCTCGGGCCAGTGAATCTGGTACAGGTCGATCACCTCGGTCTTCAGGCGCTGCAGCGACTTGTCGCACGAGGCCACGATGTCCGCTGCCGTCATGCCTTCGCCTTCACGTACCCAGGGCATCCCTCGCGAGGGGCCGGCGACCTTGGTGGCCAGGACGACCTTTTGCCTCATGCCGGGGTTTTGCTGGAACCAGTTGCCGATGATGGTTTCCGTCGCGCCAAAGGTCTCTGCGCGCGCGGGCACGGCGTACATCTCGGCGGTGTCGATGAAGTTGATGCCATGCCCGACCGCCCGGTCCAGGATGGCGTGGGCCTGCGCCTGCCCGACCTGCTCGCCGAATGTCATGGTGCCGAGACAGATCGGCGTGACCTGGAGGCTGCTGGAGCCGAGCTGGACTTTATTCATGAGGAGTTGGACTACAGGTTGAGGTAACGGATGCGCAGAATAATCGAATTCACATCCAGCTGCAGTCCATGCCAGAAGGTCCCTCCATCGTCATCCTAAGGCAAGAAGCCGCCCGCTTTGCCGGCAAGCGGATCATGCGAGTGGAGGGCAACACGACCATCGACAAGGAACGCCTGCTCAACAAGCGTATCGTGCAACTGCACAGCTGGGGCAAGCACTTCCTCATCGAAACACCCACATTCTCGGTACGCGTACACCTGCTGATGTTTGGCAGTTACCGCATCAACGAACGCAAGGATTGGGCGACCGAGCGCCTGAGCCTGGGATTTACCAGGGGCGAAGAGCTCAATTTCTACACCTGCTCGGTCCAGTTCATCGACTTGCCCCTCGATGACATCTACGACTGGCGGGTCGATGCGATGTCCGATGACTGGGACCCGGCCTATGCGCGACAGCAGCTGCGCAGCCATCCCGACATGCTGGTGTGCGATGCGCTGCAGGATCAGGGCATTTTTGCCGGCGTGGGCAACATCATCAAGAATGAAGTGCTGTTTCGGATTCGCCTGCATCCACTGTCCACGATCGGCGCCCTGCCGCCGCGCAAGCTACAGGAACTGGTGCGCGAAGCAAGGCAGTACTGCTTCGATTTCTACGAGTGGAAAAAACAGTTCGTGCTCAAGAAACACTGGCTCGCACACACGAAGCGCACGTGTCCACGGTGCCAGATTCCACTGGTCAAGGCGCATCTGGGCAAGACGCAGCGACGCAGCTTCTTCTGCGAAGGCTGCCAGGTGAAATATGGGTGAACGCCCGCGCCCTGCTAGCTACTGCGCGCTTTCGCTTCTTCCTGCAAGCGCAGTACGCGCCGCTGTACCTTGCCGGTGGTCGTCATCGGCAAGGCGTCGATGAATTCGATCTCTTTGGGGTACTCGTAGGGCGCGAGCTTGCCCTTCACGTGGGATTGCAGTTGCGCGATGAGTTGCATGTCGTACTGGCGGCCTGCATCGCCCTGCTGCCGTCCCCGCTCGGCGGCGAAGTCGGGCGAAAGCACGACAAAGGCCTTGACCACCGCGCCGCGATCCGGGTCGGGTTTGGGCACGACGGCGGCGTTGACGACTGCGGGATGTTTGACCAGGCAATTCTCGATCTCGCTAGGTCCGATGCGGTACCCCGCAGCCTTGAACACATCGTCCGCCCGGCCCTGATACCAGAGGTAGCCGTCCTTGTCGCGCGTTGCGAGGTCACCGGTGCGGCACCAGTCGCCCGTGAATTTGTTGGCCGTGGCGCTGTCGTTTTTCCAGTAGCCGAGAAAGAAGATCGGGTCCGGAACGCCATGCACGTCGAAGCGATTGAGCGCAACGTCGCCAGGCACGCCCGCAGCGCATTCATTGCCGTCATCACCAATCACCGCCACACGGTGGCCTGGATACGGCTTGCCCATGCTGCCGGGCCGCGCCGGCCATCCGATACCGGCGGCGGTGCGCCCATTCATCGCGCAATTGCCCACGATGTAGTTCACCTCGGTCTGGCCGAACATTTCATTGACGATGATGCCCAGGTGATCCTTGCAATACGCGAACACGGCATCGCCGACCGCTTCACCCGCGCTCATCATGGCTTCCAGCTTGAGTGAAAACGCAAGCTCGGGCTCGGGGTAGGCCTTCATCATGGCCTTGAGCGCCGTCGGGAAGAGAAAGGTGTGCGTGACGCCGTGCTCCTGCATCAGCGTGAACGCGAGTTCGGGCGAGAAACGGCCGTTGTAGGCGACGATGGGCCTGCCGAAGTAGAGCGTGGGCAGCAGCGCATCCATGAGGCCTCCGGTCCACGCCCAGTCGGCGGGCGACCAGAAGATGGCCGTGCTCTCGGTCCGGCCCGCAAAGCCAAACCAGTTCTGGCTGCACACGAACCCGGGAAGGTTTCCGATCATGGCGCGGTGCGGAATCAACGCGCCCTTGGGCGGACCGGTCGTGCCGCTGGTGTAGATGAGTACGGCACCTTCATCGGCCTTCGTCGCGACACAGGTGAACGCCCTGTCCTGCTGATAGATCGACGTTTCATAGACAAGATCGGCCTGTGCGCCTGCACTGCCAACCCCAACGACCGTGCGAAGCGCAGGACACTTGCCGCGCACTTCGTTCATGTTGGCGATCGAGCTTTCATCGCAGATCGCTACCACGGCTTCGCTATCCTTCAGACGGTATTCCAGCGCCTCGGGGCCGAACAGGATGGACAGCGGCATTGCCACCGCCCCCATCTGGAAGATCGCCATGTAGGCGATCGCGGTTTCAAAGCGCTGCGGCATCACCACCGCCACGCGGTCCCCACGCTTCACGCCGAGCGACACCAGCAGATTGCTCAGCGTGTTCGCACGAATGTGCAGTTCCTTGTACGACAGGAATTCGGCGCCGGCCTCCACGCCGTGCGCGCGGATCGCGGTGCGCTCGATGGCATCGGGCCGTGCTGCCCAGCGCACGCAGCAGACCTCGGCAATATTGAACTGGGCTGGAACATCCCAGCCAAAGCGGGCGTGCATGCTGGCGTAGTTGTCAGTGCCGTGGTCGATGTCGGGGAAATTGCTGGCGGCCATGTCGATGCTCCGGTGATCGACGAAATGTACCAACGCCTCGGGGCGATGCCCCGCGCCACCTGAATGTCGTGCCGCCTGCAGCGTTCCACGACAGCTATTTATCATCACACGCATGTATCAAGTCAAGAAGCCCGCCCGCAGCGAGTTCACGCCCATCCGCAACCTCAACTACCACGTGCTCACATGGGGCGACCCCGCCCCCGGAAAGGTTCCCCTGGTCCTGGTGCATGGATGGATGGATGTGGCCGCATCGTGGCAATTCGTGGTGGATGCGTTCAAGGCCGACCATCACGTGATCGCGCCCGACTGGCGCGGCTACGGGCTGACCACCGGCCACCCCGTTGATAACTACTGGATCCCCGATTACCTGGCCGACCTGGATTTCCTGCTGGATCACTACTCGCCCGGCGCGCCCGTCAACCTGGTCGGTCATAGCCTGGGCGGCAACGTTGCGATGCTCTATGCCGGCACACGCCCCGACCGGGTCCGGCGGCTGGTGAACCTCGAAGGGTTCGGCATGGCAGCGACCCGCCCGTCCATGGCACCCCGGCGCCTGGCGAAATGGATGGATGAGCTCAAGGCCTTCCATCGCGGGGAGATGGCGCTCAAGCCTTACACATCAGCAGCAGGTGTTGCAGCACGCCTGATGAAAACAAACGCGCGCCTTTCGCAGGACAAGGCCGACTGGCTGGCCCAGCATTGGGCAGCGCAGGCAGATGGCGGCCAGTGGCGCATCCTGGGCGACGCGGCCCACAAGATCACCAATGCCAACCTCTACCAGGTAGCCGAAGTGCTGGAAACCTTCAAGGCGATTACAGCCCCTACCCTTGCCGTGGAAACCAGCCACGACAGCCTTTCGCAGTGGTGGCAGGGCAAATACACCCTGGCCGAATACCACGAACGTCTTCAGTCGGTACCCGATGTGCGAGTCGCCGTGGTGCAGGATGCCGGGCACATGCTGCACCACGACCAGCCCGAAGCTGTCGCGGGCCTTATTGAAGAGTTCATCGCAGACCAGCCCGTGTAGGCGGCGTCTGACAACGCGAAAAATTACCGGTCAGCAAGCTCAGCCGGGGACCCAAACGTAAAACCGCTTGAGGTAGGACGCGTCCTACCGCACACTCCAGTCACCTAAACGGTGCTCGGAGTCAATCGGATGCGCGCAAAGTTCTTCGGTCTGCTGGCAGCTTGCCTCTTGCCATTCGGCGCTATCGCCGATGAGTTCGACCAGGGTCTGGCGACGCTGTGGGAAGTGCTCTGGCATCAAAGCGGCACCCCGACCCGTATCGTGCGCTGGGAAGGCGACATCCGGGTGCGCCTGTCGGGTGTCAATCTGGCCCAGCATCGCGAACACACCCTGCAGGCGCTGCGCACAGTCACCGCCGAGGCTGGAATCAAGCTCATCGACGTGAGCGCGCTGCCCGCCGCCGAGCAGCAGGCCAACCTCAACGTCGAAATCATTCCCGACAACCAGCTCGAAGACATGCAGCCGTGCGTGACGGTGCTCGACTTCAAGACCGAAACCCGCATCGACGGCGCCACCATCCAGATGCGCAACAAGGACGCGTGGCGCTGCGCGTATCACGAAGCGATGCACATGATGGGCGTGCGTGGTCATCCCGCCGGCCAGACCGTGCTGAGCTATTTCCCGTGGAAGGTGGACGGTCTGCTGCCCCTGGACAAGGTGATGCTGCGCGCCTGGTATTCGCCGCGCATGGTGGGCGGCATGACACCATTCGAAGCGCTGCCGGTGCTGGCGGACCAGCTCGTCGCTGCCTCGTCCAACAAGACCGCGGCAGCGCAGGCCCGAGACCGCTTCTTCAATGCGACGGTGCAGCAGATGCATGCCTATGCCAACGGTCAGGGAGACATCCCGGCCGTGGTCAAGCGGTCGGGCAAGGCCACGGCTGACGGCATCCGCTATGGCCGGGGTGAAATGAGCTACTTTCTGGGTATTGCGTACCTCGAAGGCAATACCGTTTCACGCGATGCCACGCAGGCAGTGAAATGGCTGGAGCGTGCCGCCACCATGGGCAACCGGGGCGCGCAGGCGCGGCTCGGCGCGTTCCAGCAATAGATCCGCGCCCAGACGGCTCTGGGTTCATTCAGGGGTTCAGCGGCGCTCACGGCGCTCGGGCACGGCAACGCCCCAAAAAGTGCGCCGGTTCGGGCACACTCGGCCGATTGCCTGTCGAGCTGTCCTTCATGCCAAACTCTCTTGCGCCACCCGCCCACGATTCCAGCGAATTCAAACGTATCCTGTCGCGCAATGTCGCACTGCCGCTGGGTGTCGGCATATTCGGCGCCATTCTTTTTGTCGCGCTGATCGTTTACCTGCTCTCCACCCTTTCACGGGTGGAACACACCGATGCGGTGCTGCGCAAGGTGAACGTCCTGCTGCGCCTGTCGATTGACCAGGAAACCGGGATGCGCGGCTTCGTGCTCACCGGCGACGAGCAGTTCCTGGACCCGTACGCACAAGCCGGTCCCCGGTTCAGGACCGAGAGCGACAGCCTGAAGTTGCTGGTGGCTGACAATTCCGTGCAACTGGACCGCCTGAAAAGAATCGATGCGCTCCAGCTCCAGTGGGACACCTTCGCCAAAGAAATGATCGCGATGCGCCGGTCCAACCAGGATCCGACCGAAGCCATCAAGTCGCGGCGAGGCAAACGCATCTCCGACGACATGCGCAACGAGTTCGAACTGTTCGAACGATCGGAGCAGCAATCGCGCGCCGAGCGAAACGAGGCCGCGACGAGAAACGCGACCATCGTCGTCGCGCTGTACCTGGTTTTCACCTTGTCCCTCAGTGCCCTGCTCGCATTCTTCGGGCGGCGCGAACTGCTGGGTCTTTCGGCCACGTTCAACACCGCACTCGACGCCCAGGCCGCGCAGTCCGATGGACTCCGTTCCCAGGCCTGGCTGCGCGAAGGCCAGCGACAGCTGGTGGAAAGCCTTGCAGGCAAGCAGCAGTTGGGCGTGCTGGGGCACAACGCTCTGGACTTTCTCTCGCGCTACATGGGCAGCGTGGTCGGTGCGCTTTATGTTCGTAACGGCCAGGGCAAGCTCGACCGCGTGGCCGGTTGGGGATTTGACAGCTCCAGCACGCAGGCGGGCAGCAGCTTCGACGAAACCGACAGCGTCGTCGCAGAGGCAGCCGCGAGCAATCGGCAGATCCGCCTGGACAACGTGACCGACAGTTTCCTGCGCGTCACCTCCGGGCTGGGCCAGGGCAGCCCGCGCAGCATCATCGTGTCGCCGGTCGAAAACGATGGCGAAGTCAATGGTGTTGTCGAGCTGGGCTTCCTGCGTCCGCTGCAGGATCGCGATATCGAGCTTTTGCAGCTGGCGCGCTCCAGCCTGGGCGCGGCGGTGGAAGCCGCGCGTTACCGCCAGCGTTTGCAGGATACGCTGGAAGAAACCCAGCAGCTCAATGAAGAACTGCAGGTGCAGCAGGAAGAACTGCGCACCACCAACGAAGAGCTCGAAGAGCAGTCACGCGCGCTCAAGGAGTCCCAGGCACACCTGGAAACCCAGCAGGCCGAACTCGAGCAGATCAACGTCCAGCTCTCCGAACAGCGCGACGCGCTCGACCAGAAAAATGACGCGCTGCTCGAAGCACAGGTCGAGGTCGAAAAGCGCGCGCTCGAGCTCGAACGCGCGAGCCGGTACAAATCCGAGTTCCTGGCGAACATGTCGCACGAGTTGCGCACGCCGCTCAACAGCTCGCTGATACTGGCGCGCCTTCTTGGCGACAACAGCAAGGGCAACCTTGACGAAGAACAGGTCAAGTTTGCCGAGTCGATCTATTCGGCAGGAAACGACCTGCTCAACCTGATCAACGACATCCTGGATATCGCGAAGGTGGAGGCCGGCAAACTTGAAGTGCGCCCGGAAGTCACCGGTATCGCAGGCCTGACCGAATCGCTCAAGCGCACCTTCGAGCCGCTGGCTGCCGACAAGCGCCTGGCCTTTGAACTCAATCTGGGGGAAGGACTGCCGGCTACCCTCTACACCGACCGGCAACGCGTGGAGCAGATCCTGAAGAACCTGCTGTCCAACGCGATCAAGTTCACCGACAAGGGCAAGGTGTCGGTCAGCGTGCAGCGGCACGGCACGGACGCAGTTGCGTTCCGCGTCAGCGACTCGGGCATCGGCATCGACGCCAGCCAGCAGGCGCTGATTTTCGAAGCGTTTCGCCAGGCCGATGGCACCACCAGCCGGCGCTTTGGCGGCACCGGTCTGGGCCTGTCGATCTCGCGCGATCTCGCACGCCTGCTCGGTGGCGCGATTTCGGTGGAAAGCCGTCCCGGCGAAGGCAGCGCATTCACGCTCACCCTGCCGCTCCAGTACGAAGGCGCACAGGAGCAGCCCGCGTCAACGCCTGCACCGTCCGAGGCACCGATCGATCGCGCGCCCCAGTCCGCCGCCGCCGCCGCCGCGGTGGCCAGGGTGCCGCGCGCCGAGCCCATCGACGACGACCGCGACGTTCAGCTCCTGCCCGAGCAGCGCCGCGTACTGGTGGTCGAGGACGAGCCGCAGTTCGCACTGATCCTGCGCGATCTCGCGCGCGAGCTGGGCTACAACTGCGTCGTTGCGCAGCAGGCTGAAGAGGCACTGGAACTTGCGCACACCTTCAAGCCCGACGCCATGCTGCTGGACATGCGACTGCCCGACACATCGGGGCTGTCGGTATTGCAGCGCATCAAGGAGAACCCGGCCACGCGCCACATTCCGGTGCATGTGGTGTCGGGCGAAGACGTGTCGGAAACCGCCTTGCAGATGGGCGCGATCGGCTATGCGCGCAAGCCCACCTCGCGCGAAGAGCTGCGCCAGGTGTTCGGCCGGCTTGAGGCCAAGCTTTCGCAGAAAGTCCAGCGCGTCCTGGTGGTGGAAGACGACAAGCTGCAGCGCGAAAGCATCGCGCTGCTGATCGGCGACGACGACATCGAGATCGTCACGGTTGAAACCGGTGCGCAGGCCCTGGAAAAACTGCACACCGATATCTTCGACTGCATGATCATCGACCTGAAACTGCCCGACATGCCTGGCAACGAAGTGCTCAAGCGCATGGCGAGCGAAGAGATCCGCTCGTTCCCGCCGGTGATCGTCTATACGGGACGCAACCTCACCCGCGAGGAAGAGGGCGAACTGCAGCGCTATTCGCGCTCGATCATCATCAAGGGTGCACGGTCGCCCGAGCGCCTGCTCGACGAAGTGACGCTCTTTCTGCACAAGGTCGAATCAGACCTGTCGTCCGAGCGCCAGAAGATGCTGCGCCTGGTGCGTAACCGCGACAAGGTCTTCGAAGGTCGGCGTATCCTGCTGGTCGATGACGACGTGCGCAACATCTTCGCGCTCACCAGCGCGCTGGAGCACAAGGGTGCATCGGTGGAGATTGCGCGCCACGGCCAGGAGTCGCTGGACAAGCTGGCTGCCAATGACAGCATCGACCTGGTCCTGATGGACATCATGATGCCCGGCATGGACGGCTACACCGCCATGCGCGAGATCCGCAAGAACCCGAAATGGCGCAATCTTCCGATCATCGCGGTCACCGCCAAGGCCATGCGCGACGACCAGGAGCGATGTCTTGCCGCAGGGGCCAACGATTACCTTGCCAAGCCGATCGAACTGGAACGCCTGTTCTCGCTGATTCGCGTGTGGATGCCCAAGCTCGAACGCATCTAGGCCATGACCACATCACAAGCGGTTGACATCGAAATCAGGTTGCTGATCGAGGCGATCTTTCTGCGCTATAGCCACGACTTTCGCGACTACTCGGTCGCCTCACTCAAGCGCCGGGTGCTGCAGGCGCAGACGCAGCTGGATTACCCATCCGTCTCCAGCATGCAGGAGCGAATCCTGCGTGACGCGGACGCGTTCGGCCAGCTGATGCAGTACCTCACCGTGCCGGTCAGCGACATGTTTCGCGACCCCGCGTACTTTCTCGCGCTGCGCCGCATCGTGGTGCCCGTGTTGCGCACCTATCCGTCCATCAAGGTCTGGGTTGCGGGCTGCAGCACCGGCGAGGAGGTCTATTCGCTGGCCATCCTGCTGCGCGAAGAGGGCCTGCTCGACCGCACGATCCTG